>CAZVBC010000288.1:0-9578 GCA_964625155.1 uncultured Pirellulaceae bacterium | reverse complement strand
ATCGCAATACAGGGCCCGTAAAACGATTGCTCAATCGGGCGGCGTCCAGCAGAAACACTGGCAGCAGAACCAAAGAGACAACTAACATGGGGATAAACTGAGCATTGAATTGCGCCAAGTTCTCGCCCCAAGTGCCCAGTGGATTGTGAATCAATCGAGTCCAAACTAAGAGTGCGACGGCATTGGCGGCAATGAAGAACACCCAATGGACCGCAATCTTTTTTAATAAACTGACTTGGACTTCAAAGTCGATAACGCTTCGCGAACGTCTGGGTTGAGTTGTCATGAATCTCTCGGGCCGGTACGCCGTCTCCTACAAGTTCACGCTCACATGAGCGCGTTGAAGAATTAGAAGTTGCGTCGCCCACAAGACAGTCAATGCACAAAGAATCTGGGCACACACTCAATTGTGCGATTCTCCAATATTCCTCATGTTAGGACGATGCATTTAAACCGTAGCTCGCAAATCCAACAGATAACGCTTGAGGAAGTCATCACTAAAGACGGAAGCGTTAGTATCTCAGCCGACGGTACAATCGTAGGGATTATGCCGGACGAAATGCCATGAACATGGCGAATAGGCATAAACAAGAAAGAGAACTGTTCATATGAACAGTTCCCTTACGAGAATTCTTCGTTCAACTTTAAGTCCGTCGCGAATTCCAATTCGCTAGGTTCCGAAAGGATTCTCTGTGGCTGGAGCGTCCGCCGCTGGCGTTGAAAACGGGTCGGCTGGAGCTGCTTCTGCAGGAGCGGCGTCGGCTGGCACAGCATCCGTCGCTGCTGGGTCTGCTGGCGCACCAAATGGATCGGCTGCTTCGGCTGGAGGCGCTGCCCCTTGATTTGGATCGTCTTGGAATGGGTTTGTGGAATCATCAGGGGCGCTAGCTGATTTTTCTGCATCCGGTTTAGCTTGTCCTGCTTGCAGAGCCCCCTTACCACCAAACGGATCGGTAGCATCTGAAGCCCCAGCCTGTGGAGTTGCTGGTGCAGTTGCCGGCGCCGCTGCGGAAGTGGATGGCACCGGTGTTCCCGCTGCTTTTGCCGCCTCTTCGCGCATGCGGCGTGCCATTGATTGTTCGACCAATACTGCCATCCTTGCAGCTTGTCTAGACTTTTCAATCTCCAAACGCTTTGCACCTTGAATTCTCTGAAGTGCATATCCAACATTAACCACACGTTTGCCTCTTGCCTCAGCCATCGCACCAGCTTCGAAGTCGAATTTGGCTTCGTGTGTCTTGCCTTGCATGTACTGGCTCAGTCCACGAAAGAAGTGAGCACGTGGGTCTTGCGTCCCACTATCGACGACCATCGTCAATAGTCGCTCGGCCTCTAAATAATCTCCAGCATAATAACGATGGAGCCCCTGACCGTAAATTTCGATCATCGCATCATCTTGTGCCCGACTTGGTTGTGCACAGAATGCCAACACAAACACTGTCATGACAGTGGCAAACCGGAGAAACATCAATCAGACTCCTTTGGGAAATGGCTACCCGAGAAAATCTTGGCCACAACCACCGACAAAATACTGTGGTCGAAAAGAGTTAAACGTGGCCCCATGATAAATCAGAATAAACACGACTTCCAGCAAAATCAGCACAATACTTCCTCACACCACCCCGAAGGGTAGCTGGTCTGCCGGATCGTAGGATATCCAGTTACAATGATTTCCCACAAACCTAAAACCCAATTTCCCGGTTTACACCTCCACCATGGGCTGCACAAGACCGGGATTCTACCCTCCTAACCAGGATTTGGCGCGAGCATGCACGGCCTACCATTTGTACTTTTGTTTGTCGCAATGACATTTCTCTCATGGGGTGCCTACGGACCAGTATTGCACCACGGAACACGCGCGATGGGAAACGACAGCCTGCGAGCTTTTGTCGGAGTAGGTCTGGCTTATTTTATTATTGCAGTCATCGTTCCGGTCTACATTCTTCGTAAGACTGGCGAAAAAGGGCATTGGTCAATCTTGGGGACCACCTACTCGATCATTGCGGGTGCGGTCGGCGCTGTTGGGGCATTGGGGGTGATACTCGCACTTGTTTACAAAGGCAATCCAGTCTACGTAATGCCGATCGTGTTTGGTTTTGCACCAATCGTGAATACTCTGGTGACGGCGTGGATGGGGAAAGCATTCAAACAGATAAGTGGTGTATTTATTGCTGGCATCTTGGCAGCAGCATGTGGTGCAGGTGGCGTGCTGGCATTTAAGCCCACACTACATCACACCGCTTCTCCGTCCGCTGAAGCTGGTCATACGTCAGCCTCTCCTACGACCACTACGCTTCCAGCTTCCGCACCAGTCGATAGCCCCGAACCGGCTCCAGCAAGTACCGACGTTTCTGTCGATTTAGCTCCTCAAGCTAAACCTGCAAATCCTCCTGCACCGGATACAGCCACCAAACAAGCCGAGCCAACTAACCCAAATAATAATGCTGGCCCATCGACTATTACCACGCCAACGGAAACTACCGCGCCCACTCCATCGCAGCCTCTGGCGGAGAACGAAGTACCTCCCGTGTCGGCTCAAAAATCGGCAACTGAGAAAACTCAAGATCCGGAAAAGAGCGTTGCACCTCAGTCTCCTCCTCCTACAACGCCGGCCCCGGTAACGCCATCCGAAAGCGCGCAGCAAATACCTCCGCCGGTTGTGAATCCACCGCAAATCCAGCCGGCAACAGCCCCACTCGACAAACGGCCAGCGGACTCATCGAAACCCGCGCAAGCCGATGTCGAAACAGCTTCTCCTCCGCCCGTTGTCAATCCACCTCAGTTAGAACAGGCGAGCAAACTTAACTGGACAAGAGCCGAACCCCGAGCGGTTCGCCTCGTGATGGCGCTGGCCAACGAAACCGAATCGGGCAATTCCGCCGTGGTTGCCGATGCTGCAGAAACAGCCGAAGGAAATATGTTACGCATCATTTTATCGATTGTCATGGCTGCATTTTGTTGGGGCGCCTACGGACCAATGTTACACCAAGGGCAGTCTCGCATGGGTGGCAGTCGCCTGAGACCTTTCATTTGCGTTGGACTTGCTTACTTTCTGATCGCTGTTGCGGCTCCGATGTATATCATCAGCACGCGCGACAGCATTGGGCAATGGACCATGCCTGGACTGGGATGGTCCATTGCTGCAGGGGTGGCGGGTGCCATGGGCGCGTTGGGAATCATTCTCGCGTTTAATGCTGGTGGCAAACCCTTTTATGTGATGCCATTGGTCTTCGGATTTGCCCCAGTCGTGAATACATTTATTACGCTGACCCAAGCTGGATTGTGGTCGCAAGTGGAACCTAGGTTCTGGATTAGCTTGGCAGTTGTGATTGCAGGTGCGATCACAGTACTAACCAATGCACCCAAACCAAAGCCACACGCTACTCCAGGCGCAAAACACTAAGATCGGTTTCACGGTCGGATTTTTCGCTGTGCTTCATGCGTAGCGTTGCATTGTGGATCAATGCAGTGAAATAATTTCGGATTCGAATTCCGTTCGAAGTACCCAAAAATCGAACATGGCAGCGAAATGGAAAACCAGCGGCCTATACGGGCACTGTTTCTCACATCTGGGAGCCGAACGCCATCGACGCGTTTCCGCATTATTCCATTTCTGCGTTACCTCAACGAGGCTGGCATAAGGACGACGGTCGCTGAAAGTTTTCCGCAAAAATACGACTACTTTCCATGGTTAGGGTTCCGGCTCAGCCAACGGCTCAAACGCGTTGTGCGATGGTGGCATTGGATACGGGCGTACTTCCAACGACCTGACGTGGTGCTGATCGAACGTGAGCTGTTCGATAACGAAACCTTCGATTTGGACGAACGATTTCGTCGCATCGCACCTCGCTTGGTCCTGGATATTGACGATGCCATTTTTCAGCGTTACCCGGACAAAATTGATCGGCTCGCCAAAATGGCAGATATCGTGGTGGCTGGCAATTCATGGATTGCACAGTGGGTTCGGCCTCGCAACTCCAACTGCATGATTATTCCGACGGGAATTGAGCTGGCCAAGTTTCCGATGCGTCCAACTCGGTCATCCCAAACCATGCCAGTTATCGGCTGGATTGGTACAGTTGGAAACCTTCGTTACCTACAGGTGGCCGCACCCGCACTGAATGAATTGGCGAAGAAGCACAAGTTCGTTTTCCAGATTGTCGTCCCCGAATTAATTTTACCGGCCAGTGTCGACCTACAAGGTGTCACTTTACAACATGTTGTGTGGCGACCAGATACCGAGGTCGTAGCATTACATGCTTTTGATATCGGATTGATGCCCTTGTTCGAAGATCAGGAGTGGGACAAATTCAAATGCCCCACTAAACTAATTCAATACATGGCTATTGGGATTCCTGCCGTGGCATCGCCCGTCGGCTTCACCGGCGAAGTACTTGAGCCTGGAGTAGACGGATATTACGCCGCCAATGACCAGCAATGGTACGAGCAACTCGAAAAACTTCTGCTGGACCGAGTCCTTCGCGAAAATATTGGGAGAGCCGCTCGACAGAAAGTTGCCACAGAATACTGCGTTGAAAGCAATTGGCCCCGATTGGTCACAGCGCTGACTGGAAATGCTGAAGGTACACCACCAATTGCCAGCCCAAAACGATGATACCAATTGTTGCCGAAAATAGGCTGGCAACCAACACAGCTCCGCTGGCGATGTCCAGTGCTCGCCCAACATGTTCGTTATGCTCATGGCACAGTCCGCGTACCAGCTCTTCGACAGCACTGTTAGCTAGTTCTGCAGAAAAGACCAATCCGATACACAACAGCAATACACACCACTGCCATGCTACGCAGCGCAATACGCCAGCCAGTATCAGCACCAACAAACCAACTAGCAGGTGGATGGTAAAACTGCTTTGGCCGGTCATGCCAAAACGAATTCCGCGCATCGCGAAATGAAACTTTCGGATCCAATGCCGAGGATCGGTCGGCCCAAACTCTTGCATTAAAACTCCCAAAACGTCGACCTGTTTTCGACTTGATAACGCACGTCCAAATGGGGCGTTTCCAATCGTTTTTGTTGCGAACCGACAGAGCGAACTCCTGCTTCGACCAAGCCGCTAGTTAGCAGTGTTCGTTCGATCGGATAGGGTGCTTTGCCAAGCAAAAATGTTTCTTCAGCTTTCGACATGAGTGCTGCTGAATATACAACATTTGGATTCGGCGGTAGATGGAACAAAGTCGAAATAGGAGTTTCTTGCCCCTTCAGTTTTGCAGCGAACGTAAAATCACCCACTAAGCCGTTCATTAACATCATCGTTGCCCGAGTACCATCACGGTACTCGATGCGATAGACCAGCGGCTGTTTTACCCATTGCTTTATCTGTTCCTCGGTCGGATAACGGTGACTGAATGTATCTGGCTGCGCTAGCGTGTGGCTGCGCGACAAACAGGCCGCAAACAACTCGGGATTCCAACCTCCTGCGGACCACGAGCCGCTGGCCATCGCGGCCCAGACCGCATCTCCGCGCAGCCCCTGTACCGCTTTGACACCCGTTTCTCCATTACGCCGCCGCTCGGCCATGCACTGGATAACCTCTAATGCGTGGAAGTCATAACTGTCCATCCCACCCATTGCCACACACATCATTTCTTCGACTTCCGCGCCATAGGGCATATCGATTGATGGCATGCGGAAAGTAACTGGCAAGGACGATCCAGCAGTAAAGGGAATCTGAAGCTGTTTAGCTATGTCGACCATCTCCTTTGCCCATTCCCATTTCCACGACAGATGTTTGTCGTTAAAGATCGGTAAAACTCGACCTTCCTGTCGGTAGACGTCAGTAACCGCTTTGAAGAACTCGTAACGTGGATATTTTGTCTGTTCAAATTCGCTCTTAGGATATTTTCCGTGTTCGCCGATGATCAAAACCGCATCTACGGTCATCTTGCTGCCACCGCAACGCAACGCTTCTGCGATGCTAGGGTAGATGGTGAACCCATACTCTGCTGCCCGTTTCCGACTGAGATCATTTTCAGGAAACTGGTCGACATAAGCCGAGACCACATCGAATGCCGGACGATGCCAGCGACCGGCAAATGGATAGCCAGTGAGGAACCGTTCCCCCATATGCCAAGCGTGGGAATGATAACGCCACTCGGTCGTCACAATGGCCAATTTCTTTCGCTGGAGTTGCCGAGATTCGCCAGGCGAATTTTGAGCTCGTAAAAATTGATTCCCAGCTAACGTACTTGCACCAAGCGAGCCCATAAATTCGCGACGCGTGAACATACCTCTAACCTTTCTTCGTTAAAGTCAGATGACTTGTATCGCACGGATAATATGCAATTTCAATCAGATAACGGGGAGCGTATAAGGCTGGCGATAGTTTTTAGTGAGCATTTGATTCGCCTCGTCGCAGTCGATAAAGACTTCTTTCTCAATATCAAAATCTAGCCTTCCACGAGTTTGCAGCGCAATTTCGCCCAGATGCACAATCGCACAAGAGCGGTGAGCGGTCAAGGCGTCGGCGCGTGGAGCTTTTCTCGTACGAATGGCTTCCAGGAAGTCATCCATATGTTCATCGTACCCGCGACTCCCACGCAATTCTTTGCCTTCAGTAGGCCCTGGTTCTCCTTTGGGACCAAGATACACACTGAAAGCTCCGCGGCGCGAAAAGACCATGTACCCCTCAGTACCGTAAAAGACATTGCCATTATCAAAACCATGCAAACCGTAGGCTGTGAAGGGATAGTTTTCATAGATCAAAAGCCGGCCGTCTGGATACTCATAGGTCACGTTGAGATTGTCGGGGTAGTCGCTAGCGGTTTCACTGACAAACATCCGACCACCGCGCGCAGTAATTTGTTTTGGCAAAGTCTGCACTCCAAGTCCCCACACAGCCATATCGATGTCGTGAATGCCATCGTCTCCGATTTCACCATTTCCATAATCGCGAAACATGCGCCAAGTCTGATGAAAGCGATGAGGGTTAAAGGGCCTCTTAGACGCTGGTCCCAGCCAGCGATCATAGTCCACACCTACCGGAGCTTCGCCGTCGGGCAACTTGCGAACCGGTTTGCGAATCTCAGCCGTCCAAGCTCGCGCCACTTTTACTTCACCGATGAATCCATCGGCAAGCAACTTAGCCGCCTTCGCAGTTACAGGGCTGCTGCGCATTTGACTCCCTTGCTGCACAATGCGTCCATATTTCTTGGCAGCCCGAATGATCGCGTGCCCTTCGTTGTAGACGTGGGAAATTGGCTTTTCAATGTACAAATCCTTGCCGGCTTGCATGGCTGCCAATGCAATCGGTGCATGCCAATGGTGTGGAGTTGCAATAATGAGCGCGTCACAATCGCGATCGTCTAGCACTGCTTCATATCGAGCCGTACGTTTGGCTGCAAAAGGCTGGAAGGCATCCAAGTGCCGAGCCATTTTGTCCATTTGGCGCGGGTCGACGTCGCATAACCACGCGATCGAGACCGGCAGTTTCCTGCTGACAATGCCCTTGATATGGTGAGTCATGATCCCGCCACATCCGATGATCCCTAAACGAATTGGCGAGTGAGCTTCCTTGCCAAACACATGCACGCCAGCCATTGGCAGACTATTCAGCGACATGGCCGTGGCCATACCGGCCCCGCTGGCAAAACTGCGTTTGATGGATTCCCGACGCGTGAGATTCGCTTGCATCAATTGTCCTCCCATGGAAAGAACACTTCTTTTTGCAGGCAGCATATCACGCCAAGGGACTACAAGAAACCAGGCTACTCGCAGGCGCGAAAGTTGCATGCGCGGCCCGAAGGGCACGCGGTTAAACGATTGCGCGGCAGTCACTTAGTTTTTACAATAATAATCAATCTGTGGCGCTGACCAACTAAAGAGGCTTGTGAATGATCAAGCCGATCGAAGTCGCTGCAAAATGTTTCAAATCCAGCCGTAAATGAGGCTCGCTTGAATAGGGTTTGCCGTCGACGAACCTATCCAACTCGTGATCGCCTGGATCCAGATCGAGCGGTTCGACTAGGTATCCCTGCGCAACAATTCTCGCCAAAAATTTCTCGATGTCCTGCAAGCGATAGATAACACAAGTGCCGTCAGTCAGAGTTTTCCGATTGGACGATAAGTTGAATTCCGTTGTGTGTACAGCAACTCCGCCTGGAGCTAAACAATTTAGTTGACGCTCAACAAACCGAAGTCCTAAATCCAAAGAGCCGCAGTGTTCGAACGAACAAGTCGACCAAGTAAAATCAAATCCACTCAAATCTTCAGGGATTGCGTTCATATCAATCGGACGAAACTTGACCAGTTCGCTAAATCGATCTGCTGTGCATAATCCATATTGGTTCAATGACTCTAAACTGAAAGCCCATTGTCCGGTTTCGGCCCAAGCTCGATTGCGCTCGTCGTCCGCCGGCAAATCGGAAGCGAGCACTTGGCAACCTCGGCTAGCAAAAAAACTGGGGAGTCGTTCAACTCCAACAGCAAAGCCCAAGCCCTTCTTGCCCTCGGCTAACATGCCACACTGATCTAAGGTCTCGCAGATATAAGCCAATTCCCATAACTTACGATGTGGCCGCCAAACTTCGCCCAGCGCATCAATCCACTTGCGAAATTTGGGTGAGTTCAAGTCGCTGTGCGTACACAACTTGCAAACCGGATGGTCGGGCCGAGCATCGTCGGTAAGATGCAATTCTGGAAATAACCGCGGAATCTCTCGAATTCGAATTTTGGCTTTGGAGATCTTCTTGCGTTTCGCTCGACGAAACACTTTTAGATTGGGTTTGGCACACCACGCGGTAATGGACCCTATTAACTCTCGCGCCTGCAACATCGTTCCGAATTGCACTCCATGTATTTGTTTGGCAAATGCAAACGTATTTACCGTGATTGTGCGTAGACAGTCTACTTTTCCCCTTGATAGGTTTACGCCGTTCTCTGAAACAAACAAACTTCGTTACCCATCGTGACACAATCGCCACTTTCGATTATCCGGAACGCGTTAGCGTCCGGTTTTAGAAATCAAGGAAACCGGATGTAACGCACTCTGGCTAATTGGACTGCCAAACGCTTCTCACTTTATAGAACGTTGCGCTGTCCATTAAGCCGGGCTTAGAATTGTAGCAGTACTTGTGAATGCATTCTATGTCACTGTAGGAGCCCGGTCACTGTAGCGCACGCTGAGTTGCTAGCAATACGAAGATTTTAGAATGATGTAACCTACGTGGGTGGCACTTTTCTGTTCTTCTTTTCTGTTCTTTTCAGTGCGATGATTTTGGATCGGGTGAAGTAGCTTGAAGCCTAACGATCCACCGAACAAGCCGGTGGGATTCGAGCGGCGATGCGGTTGCTAGGCGCAGTGCGATGATTTTGGATCAGGTGAAGTAGCTTGAAGCCTAACCATCCACCGGACAAGCCGGTGGGATTCGAGCGGCGATGCGGGTGCTAGGCGCAGTGCGATGATTTTGGATCGGGTGAAGTAGCTTGAAGCCTAACCATCCACCGAACAAGCCGGTGGGATTGGTGCGGCGATGCGGTTGCTAGGCGCAGTGCGATGATTTTGGATCAGGTGAAGTAGCTTGAAGCCTAACCATCCACCGAACAAGCCGGTGGGATTGGTGCG
>CAZVBC010000287.1:0-9595 GCA_964625155.1 uncultured Pirellulaceae bacterium | reverse complement strand
TCCTAGCAAGATTAAGTCGGCGATCACGGCAAACACGAAGCTCTTGTTACCGGTTCATATAGGCGGCTCGCCAGCCGACATGGCTGCAGTGAATGCTATCGGTAAACAGCACAATATCACTGTCATCGAGGACGCTTGCCAAGCTCCGCTGGCGGAACTTCGAGGTCAACCAGTGGGAACTCATGGTTTGGGTGGTTGTATCAGTTTTCAAGCCAGCAAGAATCTAAACTCAGGAGAGGGTGGTGCGGTACTAACAAACGATGAGCAGTTTGCCAATCTATGCTTCAACTTTCACACTCCAGGAGGTGTCAAGCCGGGCGCCAGTTTAGGTCGAGGCGCCAATTTCCGATTGACTGAATTCCAGGCCGGATTGTTGCTCTCCCAATACACTCGTTTGGAAGAGCAGTCGAAACTGCGAGACGACAATGCAGCTTACCTAACCGAGTTGCTTGCCAAAATCCCGGGGATTGCTCCGGCTCGTCTGGTGGACGGATGTACACGTAGTGCCTGGCACCTTTACATGTGGCGTTATGACAAGCAACAATTTGCAAACTTGTCGCGCGCGACTTTCTTGGCAGAACTGGCGAAAGCAGGCATTGGAGCCAGCAGTGGGTACACTCCGCTGAATACTTCCGCTCATGTCCGCGCATTGGCGGACAATCCTCACTATCAACGCATTTACGGTAAAGAAGCCATGCAGCGATGGCGAGAATCCAATCAGTGTCCCACCAACGATCGTTTGTGCGAAGAAGCATGTTGGTTGGGTCAATTATCACTGCTCGGGACAAGAACTGAGATGGAAAAGATTGCTGAAACAGTTTCTCGGATCCAGAAACGGGCTGGCGACCTTGCAAAGTCGGGCGGTTAGCATACGCTATGCCCCGTCGATCGCAGAGGTCGAACACCCGTTTTTGACCAATCCTCCACAAAGTTGAAATTGAGAATGCAGCAACCATTTCGAGCCGCGGCGCTTTCGGCCGACAAGTCCTTTACTCAAAATTGGCTGCAATCTCTAACTCTGGTCGCGCAAAACCCTGTTGCGCGCCAGATTAAACCGATGCTTGACTCGGTCAATGATTTGACACGATTCAATTCAGAGGCAAATCGTTTGGAGTCAGCTCGCAAACTCTGGGACTTCGCCAGTGCAGAAAAGCTTGGCGGACTTTTGGAGATCTTACCGACTCAGCAGGGAGTTTGGAAATTTGGCGACGATGAGACCTTTGTATTCCATCATGGCCGTATCGAGCCGATCGCAGATTTTGATAGCTGGACGAAGTACATCGGCTTGGTACCAGGGGACTTCGCATTGGTTGCGGATGTCACTAGTAGCGATTGGACGACGTTGTTGAGGCAGGAGGCCGTTCGCCAGCGCCGATCGACCAGTGTCGCGGCGATGCCACAAGGCATGAATCTACAACTGCCTTGTACCGCCCATTGGGATCTCAAAAACTGGAGCATTCGATTCGATCAAGCGGATTGGGTTGAGGTTCGTTATGACGATCCATTTACGGTGAACCGTCCAGCGTTCACCGACCTATATGAAAAGATGATGTGGATGGTCGCAGAGGCACAAGAAAGGCTGATTCCCAAGTCAGTCTCTAAGTGCACCTTCGATGCAACCTCGCCTGCGTGGGTCACTTGCGAAGACTGTTTTACGGATTTGCATGATCGCGTCCTATCGCGCGAAACGACGTACTGTAGTCCTTGGTTACGGCGTACGTGGGCATGTGTGTGGCCAGTAATCTACCGTGAGCAAAATGTTTTGCGAGGCCATGCTCAAATCGACCCGATTCGACAAGAGATCGCCGCATGTATGGGTGCCGTGCCACAGTTAACTATGTGGATGTTTGTCATGGCCAAGCTGGTTTGCGAGAGCCAATTCGGACGAGGATTAGGGATCTCTGGTCATTACGCCGCATAAGGCCGCTCTTTCAGCTTTCCGCGCAGTCATTTCCGCTGCTCGCATAGCGAATCGGGGGTGCAGGAATCACGTCGGAATCGTGAAGCAGTTTTCGGTTTGCGATGTTATACTGCTCGTTAGCGAAGCACCGCTCAGTGGACCTGCTTGGAGCCCTCAATCATGTTTACCCTGTTGGGATCTCGTCGAAAGTTGTGCGATCAAGTCTCGCGACGAGACCTGCTATGCATTGGAGGTCTGAGCGCGTTTGGCTTCAACCAAGCTGATTTGCTGGCTGCGGACCTCACAAGCGCGTCCGCAGCACCACGGATAGACAGTTCGTTTGGGCGAGCCAAGGCATGTATCTTGATTTTTCTGTATGGTTCGCCGCCACAGCACGAGACATTCGATCCCAAACCCGATGCACCGGTCGAAATTCAAGGGGAAATGAAAGCATGTTCGACACAGATTCCAGGTGTGTCAATCTGTGAACGGCTGCCTCGAACCGCTCAAATCGTCGATCGGACGACCATTGTCCGTTCGCTCACGCACCCCTACCCATTACACGGCGTAGCCTATGCGGTCAGCGGGATGCCTACCTACACACCAGATTTGGAAGCGCGTCCGCGCGACGTCCGGCATTGGCCTTTTATTGGTTCGATCGTCGATTATGCAAGTGAGAAAAAATGGATTACAAACACATCGACTGGCCATGTGGCAGACCTTCCCAGACACATGGCAGTCCCTTGGATGTTGAACTCCAAAACCGACTTGTTGGTCAACGCCGGTCCGTTTGCTGGCTTTTTGGGAGCCAATCATGATCCGGTATGGACCGATTTTGTAGGCAAAGGAACTCGCTTGGTTCCCAAATACACTGATGGGCAAACCAAAGAGTTTAACGACCCATTCGGCGGCATTGACGCGGATGGCGAGTTTCGTATGTCGCAAGATTCGCTGCTGCCCGCTGAAATGTCAATCGAACGACTTGGATTGCGGCAAGCTTTATTGGCACAACTGAATGATCAACTACAGCACGTCGAACGCAACTCGTTTGCTGCACCACGTGACCAAGCCTACCGGTTATTAACTTCAAACAAACTGCGACAGGCGCTCGATATACGCCAGGAATCGTCGAAGCTGCGCGAAGATTACGGCATGACGTTATTTGGTCAATCGTGCTTGGTTGCCAGACGTTTGGTCGAGTCGGGGGTTCGATTTGTAACCGTGTTTTGGGATGGTTTTGGTCAGTTTGCTAATTGTGCGTGGGACACACATAACAATCATTTTCCGCGTCTCAAGGAGTATCTTCTGCCTGGTTTTGATGCCGCCTATCCAGCCCTCATACGTGACTTGGAGCAGCGCGGAATGTTGGATGAAACACTGGTGCTGTGCATCAGCGAACATGGCAGAACTCCACAAATCGATTCCAAACCCAAGGGAGCGGGCAGGCATCATTGGTCGCGAGCGTACAGCGCCATCTTTGCCGGCGGAGGCGTTGCGCGGGGGCGTGTTGTTGGCCGAACGGATCGGCTGGGAGGTGATGTTATCGATAACCCTATCTCACCGAAGGACATCCTGGCGACATCATTTCACTTGCTGGGAATCGATCCCAAGCGGGTCGTTCGCGATCCCCAAAATCGCCCTGTGCCAATCGCTGGTGACGGACACGTGCGAGACGAGCTGATCGGCTAAAAATCATGCTAGTGGCTGACATGATGGCGAGCCAACATAGGCTGGAGCGTCGGCTCGAATCAATTCCAATCGTACCCTTCAATTAATTGATCTTTGTGGTTTGAGCTGAAATCATGATTCACCACATAATTTTGACGATAGTCGCGATTGTTGCCCCTTGGGCGTCGCAGTTCGTAGTGGCGGCCTCTCCATACGAGCCTCGGCACCGGACAGTGGACTTGAAAATTGGCGAATTGGCCGAGTTGGAATTGGTCGACAATTCGAAAGTAAAAGTAAAATTGGTCGACGTCGAAGAGATTCGCGATCACGTGCGAAAAGCGATTCGAGACGCGCGCGTAAGCATCGAAATTAATGGCGAAGCCACAACTATCGTGGCGGGCAATTATCGATTACCGACGATCGTCGGGGGCGTGCAGGTCGATTGCACTGCCACGCGAGGGCTTAATGAAAGTGTCGATGCGCGTGACGATCCATGGGGGCTGCGGAAAGACGCTCGCTTGCGAATCTGGCCAGCCGGGTCGACATGGATGCCCCCTGAACAATTCGTCTATCCGCTGCGACAACGCTGGTTCGCGTCGGCAACACAAATGGCAAACGAACCGTCGTTCGTCGACGGCGGTGACGGACCTCTGAAACGTAGGATTTACTATCATTATGGGCTAGACATCGGCGGAGCTGAGGGGATGACCGAAGTAGTCGCTGCGACAGATGGCGTCGTTGTCTCTGCAGGACTTGCCAAACTAGACGACGTCACCAACCCGCCTGTCGCTGAACGGTACGACGTTGTCTATGTCCGCGATGCCCGCAATTGGTACTACCGTTACAGCCACTTGCATTCCTTCGACGTCAAGCTCGGTGACACTGTCAAAATGGGCCAGCGGATCGGCGTTGTCGGTAAAGAAGGAGCCACCGCCTGGTCGCATTTGCATTTTGACATCAAGGCTATGCAGCCTTCTGGAAAATGGGGCATCGAAGACGGTTATGCGTTTCTGTGGGAGGCTTATCTGAAACAGCACAAACCTCGCATCATCGCGGTAGCTCGTCCGCATCATCTAGTTTGGTCCGGCGAAAAAGTGATGCTGGACGGTTCACGTTCATGGAGCGAGGCGGGACCAATCACTCGCTTTGAATGGACGTTTTCCGATGGCTCGACGGCCAGTGGCATGACCGTTGAACGAGTCTACGACAAACCCGGTCAATTTGCCGAAGTTCTCAAGGTAATTGACTCAAAAGGGCAATTCGAATTCGACACAGCCACGGTGTTGGTTATCGATCGGCAAATCAGAGAACGAAACTCTCCGACGATCCACGCGAGTTATTGGCCGACGTTGGCGATCCATCCCAATACGCCGGTGACATTTAAAGTGCGCACGTTTTTTGCCGAGCCTCTCGGCGAAACTTGGGATTTCGGCGACGGCAGTCCGCAAGTTCGCGTGCGATCCGATGGTAACGCATCGCCTCATGCACTTGACGGCTATGCACAAACTGAACACCGCTTCGCACGACCTGGGCACTATATTGTCAGTGTCTCACATCCTGGGCAAGGAGGCAACGCAGTTACGTCACGGCTGTGTGTGCATGTCGAGGATGTGAGTGAGCCTTTGGTTAACGACCAACCGAGGACGATTCCACTCTGGCCCTCGGTTCCACCCGATGAACCTGGAACGATCGGTGCAGAATACGTGCGCATGTCGCCCGAGTTGACCAAGGACCAAGTCGAAGTCACGACATCCACGCGCATGATCACTAACGTCCCTCAACCAACACTTTCCATTTATCGGCCAGCCCCCAAGTTCGACACGGGCACGTCGATGTTAATCTGCCCAGGTGGTGGCTATTGGAATCTCTACTGGGAACTGGAAGGCGAAGAAGTCGCCAAATGGCTGACATCGCGTGGAATCACGGGCATCGTTCTCAAATATCGTGTCCCTCGCCGACCCGATGAAGTAAAAGGGGAACCAGCTCGCCGACCATTGCAAGACGCCCAGCGCGCCGTCAGTTTAGTGCGTAGTCATTCCAAACAATGGAACTTGAATCCCGACCGAATTGGCATGATCGGCTTTTCCGCTGGTGGACATTTGGCAATCGCCACGGCAACCCGTTTTGAGTCGCGCACATACGCGCCCATTGACGACATCGATCGCGTGAGCTGTCGACCGAATTTCGCTGTCGCAGCCTATTCGGGATATTTACAAGCAAAAGATAAACTCGAGCTTGCACCTGGATTAAGTGTGCCCAAAGATACGCCTCCTATATTCCTTGTACATGGTAGCAACGATCCCATCAGTCCACCGACGCACAGTGTTGTTATGTACACCTCGCTGCAGCGCGCCGGTGTACCTGCCGAACTGCATATCTACGCGTCCACCACTCATGACTTTGGAGTTCGCTCAGCCGACCGGCCTTATGCTGCTTGGACGACCGCATGTGAACGCTGGCTGGCAGACCAAAATCTACTCAGCTCACGATGACCCAACTCGGCAAACTAAGCTAAAAGCTCTTTCGAAAACGATTTACCGGATTTGAGTTGACACGCTCTGAGTCTGCCAAAGACTGCGTCTCCATGATGGCAACTAAAACGATACGTCGGCTATTGTGACGATTGTTTGCCGATTAGATTAGAATCAACTCGTCAGCTTAGCTAAGCAGCAAAAGGATCGGTAATGTGAAAGGCTTTTGGCGCGCCAATTATCCAGAGTGCGTTAGTACGCTAGTACCCGGTTTCCTTTAATATTGCTCAAAGGGGCGCGAGCGGTCCGGTATACTTTTGACTGCCGCTCGCCTTAATAATCGTCCTATGCGAGATCTGCGGCATTGTTTTCTTGACAAGTTGGGTTGGGTGAAGATGGCATCGCGCATCCTGTCGCTGGTAATTTGGATTGCTGTTGGCTGTCCAGGATTTCTGTCGCAAAGCATGGCTGATCAAGAGCATCTGGACAAGCAATTTGTCCAGGATGTTCTGCCGTTTCTCAAGACGTATTGTGTGGCCTGCCACGCTGGTCCATCGCCGGAGTCCAAATTGGATCTGACGGTCTACAAAAAAGCTAGTGATGTGGCGGTTGCGTTTGGACTATGGGAACACGTGTTGTCGAGATTGAAGGCTGGCGAAATGCCACCTGCTGACGCGAACCCACAGCCGCCAGCAGAAACGAGAAAATTGGTCATCGACTGGATAAGTTCGTATCGGCGACAAGAATCGCTACGTCATGCTGGAGATCCAGGCATTGTATTAGTACGGCGACTAAACAGCGCTGAATACGATTTCAGCATTCGCGATCTCACAGGAGTGGAGATCAATCCAACAAAAGAGTTTCCGGTCGATCCCGCCAACGAGGCTGGCTTTGACAACTCGGGTGAATCACTGGCGATGTCGCCGGCGTTACTGAAAAAATACCTGGAAGCTGCTCGGATGGTCAGCGAGTATATGGTGCTCAAGCCTGACGGTTTGGCATTTGCTTCTCATCCAGTAGTGACGGAAACCGATCGGGACAAATATTGCGTCAATCGGATCGTCCAATTTTACGTTCGCCAACCCACCGACTTGGCCGATTATTTTTTTGCGGCTTGGCGTCTGCATCACCAGCGAATTACCGATGGCAGTGAAACGACCCATCGTAATTCGGCGCTGCAGGCACTGGCTGTCGAATTGCACATCAGTCCAAAATACTTGTCAAAGATCTGCACACTTCTCATGGAAGAGAAACAATCCAGCGGTCCACTTGGCAAGCTGCAGGAAATGTGGAGCAACCTACCTAAAGACGCCAGTCAAATACCGCAGGCTCGCGAGGGATGCCAGGCGATGAAAGACTTTGTGATGACCGTACGCCGTAAGTTGGAACCGACAATCGACAATCTTGAACTTAAGGGAATTCACAAAGGATCACAGCCCTTCGTGTTGTGGAAGAACGACCAATATGCAAAGAACCGGCGATTGTTCAGTCTCGGTGCCTTGCAGATTGAAACGACTCAAAACAAGAAGGCTGAAAATGTGACGATTGACCCACTCGATTCGATATTAACAGTTCCAGCGGAACAGCCCATTAAAGACCGCTATGAAGATGCGTTGGCACGGTTCTGCGATATTTTTCCGGATGCGTTTTACGTTTCGGAGCGAGGGCGCGATTATGTGGGCAAGCCGAAAGAACAGCAAGAGAAAGGGCGATTACTCAGCGCGGGCTTTCACAGCATGATGGGATATTATCGCGACGATGGGCCACTATGTGATTTAATTTTATCGGAGAGTGAGAAACAAGAGTTGGATGCACTGTGGCGAGAACTGGATTTTGTGACCGGCGCTCCGTTGCGTCAGTACACGGGCTTCGTCTGGTTTGAACGCACCGATTCACCCTACATGCGCGACCCGCAATTCGATTTCGCACGAGCTGAAGACAAATCCGTGACCGACGAAAAAATGATTCAAAAACTGGCTGGTGTCTACATTGCCAAAGCTAAGTTGCAGATGAGCGAGGGAATTCCAATCCAGGCGATAGAAGCTTACTTCCATAATATCAACAAGCAAATACGCTGGGTGGAGCAAGCTCGAAAAGCGGCAGAGCCGAGTCATTTGAGTGCGCTGAAAGCTTTCGCAGCGCTGGCTTGGCGGCGCGAACTTGCGAGTGAAGATCACACGCAAATTGATGATTACTATGCAACGCTCAGAGATGCGGATAGCCTCAACCACGAAGATGCGATGCGAGAATCGCTGATCGCGATTTTGATGTCACCCAATTTTTGTTATCGAGTCGATTACGCCACCAAGGATTCGCAGCGCCGACTTCTGACGGCTACGGAACTGGCCACCAGATTAAGTTTCTTTCTGTGGTCAAGCATTCCAGACCAACGGTTGCTACAACGTGCAACGTCTGGCGAATTGCTGCGACGCGAAGTTCTTGTCGCTGAGGTTCTGCGCATGCTTCGCGATCACCGGTCACGCAGTTTGGCAACCGAATTTGTGGCGAATTGGTTGGACTTTCGTCGCTTTCAGGAGCATAACAGCGTCGATCGAGGTCGGTTTCCTGCGTTTACTGACGAACTGCGAAATGCGATGTTCGAAGAGCCGGTCCAATTCTGTTTAGATGTCGTGCAGAACGATCGATCGGTTATGAGTTTTCTCGACGCTCGGCACACGTTTGTCAACGCAGAACTGGCCAGCCACTACGGCATGCCTGCTGTGATCGAGACCAACAACGAAGATTGGGTTCGCGTGGAGGATGCTCGGCCTTACGGTCGAGGTGGATTGTTGCCGATGTCGGTTTTTCTAACCAAGAATTCTCCTGGGCTGAGGACCAGTCCGGTTAAACGGGGTTATTGGGTTGTGCGGCGATTGCTTGGTGAAACGATTCCGCCACCACCTCCCAATGTTCCAGAATTGCCCGCCGCCGAATCGCAATTGGGCGAGCGCTCGTTGCGCGAGATGCTCGCCGCACATCGCGAACAATCCGCATGCGCGGGCTGTCACAATCGTTTCGATGCAATTGGCTTAGTGTTTGAAGGCTATGGTCCCATTGGCCAGCGTCGAGATAGGGATCTCGGCGGACGTGCGATCGATGACCAAGCTACATTTCCCAACGGTAATTCGGGTGCGGGGATCGAGGGTCTACGACGCTATATTTTGGACGCTCGTCGGCAAGATTTTGTGGACAACTTGTGTCGCAAGCTGTTATGCTTTGCCTTGGGCCGATCGCTGATTTTGTCGGATGAGCCGTTAGTCGAGCAGATGCGAATTCGAGCGGCTGACAACGATTATCGATTTAGTGTGCTGGTTGAGTCAATTGTCACCAGTTCGCAGTTCATGGAAAAACGTGGCCATACTAATGTTCCCATTACTGAATGAGTTGATGCGATGACCATGCATGACAAGAGTCCTTTACATGTTTCGCGCCGCACGCTTCTACGCGGTGTGGGTGTCACAGTGGGTTTGCCATGGTTGGAATCGCTTCCAGTATGGGGCTCGACGGTGCCCACCAGTCATCCTACAGACTTTCCCAAAGGATTCGCGGCGTTGTT
>CAZVBC010000286.1:0-9597 GCA_964625155.1 uncultured Pirellulaceae bacterium | reverse complement strand
ACGGGGATACTCATACTACTGCCTCTGGTAAGGCACATTGAATCTGGCAAGGCACATGGCGAGCATAGCTAGTTCGAATACTGTTGATAACACCATCGATACACCGGGACGGCGCACTCCCTTGGTGACGGGTAACCATGACTATGGTTCCATCACCAAGATGGTCTCCAGGATCGCTGAGGAAAGTCAGCCGGCAATTTGGTGGATCGTGATGGCTTTTTCGGTGCCATCGCTGTTGATGTTTGTAACTCTGATAGGTTATTTGATTTTTACTGGTGTTGGCATTTGGGGAAACATGTCTCCAGTGTTTTGGGGATTCCCGATTGTTAACTTCGTTTTTTGGGTCGGTATTGGTCACGCTGGAACGTTGATCTCTGCGATTTTGTTCTTGTTTCGACAGAACTGGCGCACCAGTATCAACCGCGCGGCAGAAGCGATGACTATCTTTGCGGTTATATGTGCTGGTACATTTCCTGGTATCCACGTTGGCCGCGTGTGGTTGGCGTTTTGGCTGGCCCCTTATCCAAGTTTGAATTTGTGGATGTGGCCACAGTTCCGCAGTCCATTGTTGTGGGACGTGTTTGCAGTTGGAACGTATGCGTCGGTGTCGTTGGTTTTCTGGTATATGGGAATGATTCCTGATCTGGCCACATTTCGCGATAGATCGCGGACCAAGTGGCGTCGGATGATTTACGGCATCCTCTGTTTGGGATGGACAGGTTCTTCGCGACATTGGTTGCGTTACGAAAAGGCGTATACGATTCTTTCAGCGCTCGCTACGCCACTAGTGCTGTCAGTGCACACGGTGGTCAGTTTCGACTTTGCTGTATCACAATTGCCTGGTTGGCACACCACGATTTTTCCTCCCTATTTCGTGGCCGGAGCAATTTTTTCTGGATTCGGAATGGTGGTTACATTGTTGGTGCCAGTGCGGGCAATATACGGTCTGCGCGATGTGATAACGGTGCGGCATTTGGACAACATGAACAAGATCATATTGGCGACGGGGTCGATGGTTGGTCTAGCCTACGCTACTGAATTCTTTATCGCTTGGTTCAGCCAAAACCCGTACGAAGTTTTTACCTTCTGGAATCGAGCTTTTGGTCCGTACTGGTGGGCTTATTGGATTATGGTTTCGTGTAACGTGATTTCGCCGCAGCTCTTCTGGTTCAAGAAATTCCGAACCGACCCGGTGCTGATGTGGATCGTGTCAATATTTGTAAATATCGGTATGTGGTTTGAGCGGTTTGTGATTTGCATCACCTCGTTGAGTAGAGATTTTCTACCGTCCAGTTGGGGTTACTTTACGCCGACCAATATCGATTTGGCGATGTTGATTGGAAGTTTTGGACTGTTTTTTACTTTGTTCCTTCTGTTTTGTCGCTATTTGCCGATAGTTGCCATTTCGGAAGTCAAAGGAGTCATGAGTCAGCATGCTCATGCGATGCATCGCTATGCTCATCGGAATCACAGCGAGCATGGACAGCATTAGAAATCGTGGATTACACTCGCTCGCCTAGCTTAAGCTGCGCTGGGCGAAGCGTGTATTTTGGAAAAAGTTTTATTTGGTCGTAAGCAAATATGAGCGATCACAAGCCGCAGAAAAAGTCAACTCCGCCGCGAGCGTACGGATGGATGGCAGAATACGCGGATGAAAATCAATTACTTGAAGCCGCGCGCAAGGTGCGAGACTCCGGGTATACGCGCACCGACGCATTCACGCCGTTTCCTGTGCATGGAATCGACGAGGCTTTGGGGATTCCGCCGACTGTGTTGCCTTGGATTGTCTTGTGTGCTGGATTGACCGGACTGGGGACCGCGCTGTTGATGCAGTGGTGGATGAATGCGGTAGATTACCCATATATCATTAGTGGTAAGCCCTATTTTAGTTTGCCTGCGAATATTCCCGTCACTTTCGAATTGACGGTTTTGTTTAGTGCATTTACAGCTTTCTTCGCAATGTTGGGACTAAATGGCCTGCCAAGGCTGAGCAATCCTCTCTTTACGAATCCAAAATTCGATAGAACGACAGATGATCGTTTCTTCTTGTGGGTCGATTCGCGTGACAAGTATTTTAATTCGGCGAAAGTTAAAGGTTTATTAGAGAGTACGAATCCGCTGGGCGTGGACGAGGTTCGCGACGACGAGAGTTCGACTCTGGTTCCGAAGTTCATCTATACAATTGCGGCAACGGTTATCTTGGTATCTTTGATTCCTGCTGCCGTTGTCTTGCGGATGCGATCGTCGCGCAGTGAAGGGGCGCGGTGGCACGTGTTCTTCGATATGGATTTTCAACCGAAAAAGCGAACTCAGCAAGGATCTAGTCTGTTTGCTGACGGCAGAGTGATGCGTCCGCCCGTTGTCGGCACGGTAGCGCGTGGGGAATTGGACCACAGCGATCCTTATTACCTTGGCTATGATCCAGATAAGACGGTCGGCACCACTCGCAGTTCGGAAATCAAGTTCGTCAGTCTTGCGCAGGATCAAGCAACAACTACTAGCCCTGATGCTGGTCAACCTCCAGCTCCCAAGAAGGCGTCAGCCCCGAACAATGAGCAAGCGGGTGTTGTGGCAACACAGCAGAGTGATGCGGCGATCCAGTCTACCGACAAGCATGGGGTAGACCAGTCGCATAAGGCCACTACTGCTCAAGCCGAGCAAGGGCCGGCATCTACCGAAGTCGCGCATGAATCGCCAACAACACAGCCCCAAGCGACTGGTGAAGTCAATCTGCCATGGATCACTGACTTTCCTCTTGCTGTCGATTCCAAATTAATGGACTTGGGCAAGAAAAAGTTTGAGATAACTTGTGCTGTTTGTCATGGGTATGGCGGCAATGGTGATGGGTTAGTCGCACAGCGGGCCATGCAGCTTGCGCAAGGTTATTGGGTGCAACCGACCAGTCTCCACGACGACAAAGTAAGTACTCAGCCGATTGGAAAGCTGTTTTATACGATTTCCAATGGCAAGGGCAAAATGGGTAGCTACGGAAGTGTGTTAACGCCTCAAGAGCGATGGGCGATTGTCCTTTATGTAAGGGCGTTGCAGCGCAGTCGCAATGCAACAATTGAGGATGTGCCCGAAGCGATGCGCGCCGGCTTGGCCGGTGGTGCGCAATGACAGTGTTTCACTTACCGTCCCAGAATTGAAAAATTAGTCAGGCAGTTCGATGGCCGCTCACGATTCTCAAGACAATATTTTATTTCCCGCAAAGTGGCGAGGCTTTTTCACCATTTTGATCGCAGCAGGATTCGCATGTATCTTGCTTAGTCTTGGTTTGTGTTCGCTAGTGGGTGAACATGGATTGCGGACGTTTTTCCATTCGTACCTTACAAATTACATCTACTGCCTCAGTATCTGTTTGGGGGCACTTTTTTTTGTGTTGGTGCAGCACTTAGTGCGAGCAAGTTGGAGTGCGACCATTAGGCGAGTTGCGGAGCTCTTGGCGACAACAATACCCTGGTGGGCAATTCTGTTCTTGCCTATTTTGGTGTCCGCGTTGAGGCCGAATAGTGACGTGCTGTACCCGTGGAATGGAGCTGAGCTGGAGCCCATTGTTCAGTTAAAGACCAGTTACCTGAATGGTGGTTTCTTTACAGTGCGTTCTTTGGTTTACTTCGCGGTATGGATTTTCGCTGGAGCCTTTTGCTTTAAGCTAAGCCGTGAGCAAGATCAGACTGGAAATGCTGAGCTGACATTGAAATTGCAAAAATGGAGCGGACCGCTGATCATTCTGTTCGCGCTGTCAATGAACTTTGCCGCTTTCGATTGGGTAATGTCCACCGATCCGGCTTGGTACAGTACCATTTTTGGTGTGTATTTATTCGCCGCCAGTATGATGGCGTTTTTCGCAACCTCAATCGTGTTCTTCAATATTCTGCAACGAAATGGCAGAGTGGTGAAATATGTTTCAACCGAACATTATCACGACATGGGAAAGTTCCTGTTTGGTTTTGTGTTCTTTTGGAGTTACATCGCCTTCTCACAATTTATGTTGTATTGGTATGCAAATATTCCGGAAGAAACGCTTTGGTTCAAGCATCGGATGCAGGGAGGTTGGGGGCAGATTGGCATTTTGTTGATATTGGGCCACTTTGCGATTCCTATGCTGGGTTTATTGTCGCGGCACGTGCGTCGGCATCGCCAAGCTCTATTTGGATGGGCGATATTCCTGCTATTCATGCACTGGGTTGACATGAGTTTCTTGGTCATGCCAAATGTGGGACCATTTGGGTTGCCAATGCTGCTTGGTCATTTTGCATGTTTGGTTGGTTTATTGTGTATTTTCTTGGCCCTGTTTATGTGGCGGATAGGTGATACGCCCCTGGTTGCGACCCGGGATCCATGGCTGCAAGAGGCTTTGGCCTACCACAATATGTAAGACGGCTTCACTAAAGATTGAAGAATATCGTTAGATCTCGGTGGAACAATGGCTCGATATGACGATCTGAATACCAATGCAATCGCGTACACTACGTTTGTTAGTTGTGTACTTTTGTTGCTCACAATTTTGATAACACAAGCCTTGTGTTTCAACTGGCTTGAGAGCCGCGAAGATTTTCGAGTGTCAAAAGAGAGTTATACTTCCTCCGACGCTAATATCGCTGCTCAGAAGCAAGTACTGGAGGGTTATCAGTGGGTGGAGATGGATGCGCCTGCAGACCAGAGCAAGGCGTTGCCTGAAGCTAATAAAGTTGCGCCAAAAATTAAAAAGCTTCAGATTCCGCTTGAACGAGCTACCGAGTTGATTTTGAAAAGCGCGCAGCCACAAGAGGCCAGCCCAAAGACATGATTTTGTTTCCTGGATGGCAGTTCGGGTGCCGGTCGCGAGACGCGGTCGTGTTGGATGGGAAGATAAGTAGTAGTGTTAAGTATGTTTAGGCAGTGCAAAGTGAGTTTGGTTGTAGCAGCGTTAGCTCTGTGTTACTCACAGTGCTTACGTTTCAGCCATGCTCAATATGCAATGAAGGACGTACCATTAAACGCACAAGGTATTGACGTCGAAGATCGGATTGGCAACTTTATACCAACGGACTTGCTTTTTAAGGACGAAAGAGGCAATAGAATCAGCCTAGCGAGATTCTTCAAACAATCGCGCCCAATCGTCCTGACGCTGAACTACAGTGACTGTCCTGGTCTGTGCATAGCTCAATTAGAGAACCTGGTTTCTACACTACGAGAGATTGACGATGTCGGGTTGGGGACGAAGTTTGAAATTGTGACGGTTTCCATCGACCCAACGGAAACTCCGGTAAAAGCAGCTCTGACCAAACAGAAGTATGTCGAGATGTTAGGAGTCGATAGCGCCAAGGCTGGTTGGCACTTCTTGACGGGGGATCAAGCTTCGATCAGCAGCTTAGCTGACGCGGTTGGGTTTCGGTATACATATGACAAGCCGAACAAGCGGTATAGTCATCCGGCAGTCACCTATTTCATTAGTTCCGAAGGGCGGATTTGTAGATATTTTTTGTCGCTGGGTACCGAACCTGCGCAGTTTCGACTGGCAATCGCAGACGCTGCTCAAGGGCGACTGGGCGCATCGATATCGGATGTCATTATGCAAATGTGTTACCTGTATAATCCGAATACGAATCGATATACCGCCGCTGCACATCGCATCATGGCTGTGGCCTGGGGATCTTTTACAATAATGGTAATTGGTTGCATTGCACCGTTTTGGTTTGGAAAGAGCGGGCCGAAACAGACTCTAAACAACCAATCAAGTAACGCCATGAGCAGTCGGGAGGTCTCCGATGAAGGCGCGTCGAATGTGCAGATGGCGGCGGACACCGAACAAGTAACTACGACCGTTAATCCGGTAGGACATTGATAATGATTCTTGGATTTCCGATGTTGTTGGCGGACAAGAATGAGACCTTTTGGTTTCCCGCTCAAGCATCAACATTTGCAAAAGAAGTTGATTTCTTTTTTTGGGCAGTCTTGTGGATTTGTATTTTCTTTTTTGTCTTGGTTGTTGGATTGATGGTTACGTTTGTCGTCAAGTATCGACGAAGGCCTGGCTATCAAGGATCGTCGTTGGCCGAGCACAATAACGTAGTTGAGATTTTGTGGACAGTGATTCCGTCGCTGATTGCTGTGTGGATCTTTGCACGGGGGGCAAGTGGCTATTTGGATATGGTAACTCCTCCCGCCGAGACTCTGGATATTGTTGTAACAGCCAGAAAATGGTCGTGGACATTTCAGTATCCCAACGGTGCGATTTCAGACCAATTGCACGTTCCTAACAATAAAGCCATTAAATTGCATATGCGTTCAGAAGACGTCTTGCACTGTTTGTTCGTTCCTGCCTTTCGTTGCAAAAATGATATTGTGCCCGGTCGAGTATCGTATTTGTGGTTCCAGCCGATCAAGGAAGGTGTTTTCGATCTCTTCTGTGCTGAGTACTGTGGTGAGAAGCACAGCGAAATGCTTTCGAAAGCCACCGTGCACAGTCTTGCAGATTACGACGCCTGGGTCGCTGATGCCGCGAAACCACCGGTAGATCCGCCGGCTCGAGGAAAGTGGGTCTACGAGCGTTATGGTTGTAAAGGTTGTCATTCGATCGAGCCGGACAAAGTAATTGTAGGCCCAACCTTTGCCAAGAGTTTTGGAACGACACACAAAGTGCTCGCAGGGACGCAGACAGTCGATCAAGTTGTCGATCGAGACTACATCCGTGAGTCCATTCTCAATCCAAGTGCAAAGAAACGGGTGGGTTTTGAAAAGGCTTCTCAGATGCAGTCGTTTGTTGG
Organism: uncultured Pirellulaceae bacterium; assembly: GCA_964625155.1. Lineage (GTDB taxonomy): Bacteria > Planctomycetota > Planctomycetia > Pirellulales > Pirellulaceae > Aureliella. Next base: position 2,845 of record CAZVBC010000286.1, on the reverse strand, counting down.
CAAGTTGAAGGAAGAGGACATTGACGGTATTGTCGCCTTCCTTGAGAGTTTGAAATAGTTGGCGAACAAGTTGGCAAAGTTAGCAATCGCTATTTTCGTAATACTGACTAAGTAGGAATATATTCATGAGTGCCGTTGCTGAAAACGCTCATGCGTTGCATGCGGCCGATGCACATGACGGGAACTATCTGACCCATACTCAAGGTTTCTTGAGCTGGGCGCTGACCCTCGATCACAAACGCATTGGCGTGATGTACTTGGTTGGAGTCATGACGAGTTTCATGGTAGGTGGGTTATTGGCTTTGATGATTCGAGCCGAGTTGCTTACGCCGACCGAGTTATTTCTGACCAACAAACAGTTCAACCAAGTATTTACATTACACGGCGCTGTGATGGTGTTTCTGTTTATTATTCCTAGTGTCCCCGCAGCGCTGGGTAATTTCCTTGTGCCACTGATGTTGGGAGCCAAGGACGTTGCGTTTCCCAGGTTGAACCTATGTAGTTTCTATTTGTGGGTAACCGGTTTGATATTTTTTGTCACTTGCCTGTTAATCACTGGATTGGATACGGGCTGGACCTTCTATACGCCCTACAGTACGACGACTGAAGGTCCAGTAGCGTGGGCCACCATGGGTGCTTTTATTCTTGGCTTTAGCTCGATTTTTACGGGACTCAATTTCATCGTAACCATTAACACGATGCGGCCTCCCGGAATGACTTGGTTTAAGATGCCCCTGTTTTTGTGGGCGACTTATGCAACTTCGATCATTCAGGTATTGGCTACGCCAGTATTGGGAATCACTTTGTTGCTATTGACCGCGGAGAGATTATTCCACATCGGAATTTTTGATCCCCGATGGAATGGCGATCCGGTTGCGTTTCAGCACTTTTTCTGGTTCTACTCGCACCCTGCCGTGTACATCATGATTTTGCCCGCGATGGGCATCATTAGCGAACTGATGAGCGTTCATAGTCACAAGTCGATTTTTGGTTACACGTTGATCGCCTATAGTTCGGTGGCAATTGCATTGTTCGGATTTCTGGTTTGGGGGCATCACATGTTTACGGCCGGAATGGCGGACGTAACCACAATTGTCTTTAGTGCTTTGACGTTTTCGGTGTCAATTCCTTCCGCCATCAAAGTATTTAACTGGTTGGCAACGATGTATAAAGGAACGGTGCAATTGAACACGCCCATGTGTTATGCGCTGAATTTTTTGTTCCTGTTTACCATCGGCGGTCTAACCGGTTTGTTCCTCGGTGCTTTGTCAAGCGATCGGCATCTGCATGACACCTATTTCGTTGTGGCTCACTTCCACTATGTGATGATGGGCGGAACTTTGGTTGCGTTCGTCGGTGGCATATTCCATTGGTGGCCGAAGATGGTTGGCAAGATGTACAATGAACTGTGGGGACAAATTTCTTGTTTGTTTGTTTTTATTGGTTTTAATCTAACGTTTCTCCCGCAATTCGTCATGGGAACGCGAGGAATGCCGCGCCGGTACGCTCGTTATCTGCCAGAGTTTCAAGACTTGCATGTGATGTCATCGATCGGTGCCTTTATTTTAGGGTTCGGCTTGTTCATTGCTTTAGGTGTGCTCATTCAATCGCTATTGCGTGGAAGAAAGGCACCGACCAACCCTTGGGGCGCTGCCACGCTGGAATGGCATTGTGCCTCGCCACCTCCCTTTTTTAACTTTGAACATGCTCCTACGGTGAATGAACCTTACGACTATACACCGTTGGTTTATCACGACGAAGAGCGTGGTTGGGAATATCACCAGCCTAACGTTCGACCGAATACAGACGTACAAGCACATCCTACAACTGCCAAGAGTTAATAACCAATGTCCGCAACTGAAGTGTTGGATGCACCGCACAATGCGGGGCATGGTGCTCATCACCATAATCCGTTTCAGGCGCATCATTTCGACGACCCTGAACAGCAGTATGACGCTGGAAAGCTGGGCATTTGGCTTTTCTTGGTTACAGAAGTACTGTTTTTCAGCGGTATGTTTTGTGCCTACGCGATGTATCGCAGTTTGCATCCGGAAGTGTGGGAGTTTTCCAGTCGGTTTCTGAATGCGTCACTTGGCGCATTTAATACAGGCGTTTTGCTGTTTAGCAGTTTGACCATGGCCTGGGGAGTGCGTTGTGCGCAATTGCGGCAAGCCAAAGGGCTAGTGATCTGTTTAACGTTAACACTCGGATGCGCATCAATCTTTTTGGGCGTTAAAGCAATCGAGTATAGCCATAAATGGGATCTGGGTTTACTGCCTGCAGGGCTTTATACCATTCAAAGCACAGTAACAGAACATCATGAAGGTATCTCTAAGTGGTTGGTTATCTTCAGTATCGTTCCGGCGATTTGTTTAGTTGGTTTCGTTGGTTGGTGGGCATGGGCCTGGTCAAGCGGCAAGAAGGCGATGGCAGACATAGCAGGTCCTATGGCAATTACGGCCGCTTGCTATTTCTTAGGTGTGTTTATCGGTATTTTGTTTGAGTCCGGAGAAAGCAAGGAGGCTCATGGAGCGACTTCAGTAGCTGTAGAGCACCATGATCATGACTCAATAGATTCATCCCATCACGCAGATGCTGCTGGGCATACTGCAGTAGCAGCAGTAGGTGGGCATGTTTCTGCGTCCGACGCTGATGTAGATAAACCCGGTCGAGCTGGTTTGTTCTTCAGCATTTATTATTGCATGACGGGAGTTCATGCTCTGCACATCATTGGTGGAATGGTGGTATTAGCGTGGTTGTTGGTGCGAGCTACTAAAGACCACTTTAACGAAGAGTATTTCGGACCTGTTGACTACGTCGGCCTTTATTGGCACTTGGTCGACTT
>CAZVBC010000285.1:0-9702 GCA_964625155.1 uncultured Pirellulaceae bacterium | reverse complement strand
CTTCGGAAGGGCGCAGTGCAGGGTACGAGACTTTGAAAACGCGACTTCCGTAGCTTTAAAGAACGTAGTCATAGTTACTTCCCCAACCTAAGATGTAGAGAGAGCCATCGGGACCGTATTCCATATCGGTTGGGCGATAGAGCATGTGACCATTCCCTCGACGAATGAATGGTTCCAATGTCCCCTGTCGAGGTTGCAGCAACGCCCCGCTCCATTCTGGGCGATAAATAAAGGTCCCATCTAGCCAATCGCTAACGAAGAAAACTTGTCGATAGGAAGCGGGGAATTGGGGATGATCATGATACACGATGCCGGTTCCCGATCCAGGAAACATTGGACCGCTGACCGGAGCGGTTGGTAGATTCTGATCGCCAGACCAGTGATTACTGTACGGGTGCCCCCATCCGAAATGAGCGCCATAAAACGGCATGACAAACCGATCACCTTGAGATTGATCGTTGTCGGTCCCGAGCCAATTGAAGCCGGCATCGAGCGTGATATCCCAAGGATTCCGCAGTCCACGCGCAACGATTTCTAATTTGGCGCCCATTGGATCGCATCGCAATACACCACCTTCACGTCCCCAATCGTCATCCCAGTGATGGTAAGTCTTTTTGTAGGTATCTCTAGTAAATATTTTTGGCGGATAAGCATCTGGGGCGCCGGGTGGATGTTCGACATCCCACAATTCGCGAAACGGTCGCGGTGCGACATAACCAGTTTTTTCAGGTTGGTTGTGCCCTTTGGAGTTTCCTTTGGACATATATAGTTTTCCATCGGGCGCCCAATTCAACCCATGCAATGCATGCTCGCGATTTCCCAGGTCCGTATAGACCATGATGTACTCATCAGCCACATCATCGTTATCCAAATCGCGCACAACAGTCAGCTCCGGAGAATTGGCAACGTACAGATCGTTACCATGCCAGGCTAGTCCCTGGACACTATTGAATCCCTTGGCAAACTCCTTGGCTTGATCAGCAACACCGTCTCCGTTGGCATCGACTAAAATGTAAACACTGTCGGTGGGTGAGTTTTCGTAATTCTCTGGATACTGAGGTCCTTGTCCAACAAACAAACGCCCGCGAGCATCAAAACACATCGAGGTCGGTTTGTAGACTAGCGGTTCCTGGGCAAAAATCGAAATATCGAATCCTGGTGGTACGAGCGGCAAGTCGGCTTTGGAAACTTTCTTTACGCTCCGATCGGCGTCTACGTTTTTCAGAACTTGCAAAAAGTCGGCATACGCTGCTGCGGCATTAAAATCGGTTGGGGCCGAATGCATGTGTATTAACACACCATATCGCAATCGGAAAGACTCATTGGCTTTGACCAACACGTTTTGGCTTTTCTTGCCACGTCCGTTCAATTCGCTTTCGCCAAGCGGATTAGCCACTAACAATCCCGTGTCCACGGCATGCCACCAAGGTTTGCGGAAGTTGCTTGGGTCATTCATCATCAACATGCCACCAAACTGACCGTCAATCGGACCGCTATAGTCACACCAGTCTGATTGTCGCGTCCGCATCTTTTTTAAATCAGTGCCAAATTCGCTATTCACGATTCGGCCCCCCTGTTTCGAAACTGTGGCGATGGGTGTTGCGACACGGAGGGCGAGCCCCATTTCTTCTTGATCGCCTAACCAAAAGTCACCGCGTTTGCGCAACAGGTTGCTCTCGCATACCAGGAGTATTCCGTTAGGGCGTTTGAGAATCGAATATCTGCACACTTGTTCGCAAAATACTTCGTTGGAACCAGCCACCAATAACTTGTCGCGCACGGCGAAAGTCCCCTCGTCCCTGCTTCCTTTGGGTTCTTCCACAAATTCGCCGCCAGCAACTCGAGCCTTCAGACGCCAATAATCATTGCCTCCGACATCGCCAAATGCCCACCAGATGCCTGGATGAAAAGTTGCATGATCGTCGAGGTCGCCGGGCAACTGCGGATGATTGCGAGTAACTTGAACTTTACCTCCCGCAGCATGAACCTGTTTGAAATAGGGCCTCGTGGTCGTCGAGTCATTCCAGACATATTCCGCGAACGGTTGGTCATCGATCGTGATTACGAGACTTCCTGCTTGTTTATTGAATTTCACATCGGCCTGAGCTGCAACCGTTACGATCTCGATGATCAAAGCGGCAGTCGTCGCAATTTGAAAGAGCTTCATGTTGATTCATGCTTCCTTCCAGGGTCTTGAAATGTTGTGCTAGTCCAAATATCCAGAGATAAAGGTGCGCATTGTCCTGTACGCCCCTTCAATTTGTGCGGGATCGCCACCAGTAAACCCGTGCTCGCCGTGATCGATCGTTTCGAGCGTGACAGGGACCGAGTGATCGGCCAACTTTTTTGCCATCATGGTCGATTGTGCGTAGGGCACATCGGTGTCTTTGTTGCCGTGCATCAACAGTGTGGGTGGATAGTTGGAAGTAACATTGCGAAGTGGTTCGTATGGGACAATTTTCTGCTTGAGCTCCGAGGGATCGAATCCGCTGACATGCTGAGGCCACAGTCCATTTTGCCGGTAGTACAGATAGATATTTGATCCGTTTCCCTTGCGTTGTTTGGAATTCGAGATCACCATACCATTGGTCTCGGCGGCCGCCTGTTCACGAGTGATTTTACGTGGATTGTGTCTAGGGTGAGGACTTGGGGTCGAATACCAATCTCCGGTGAGCTCGCCGTAACCAAACAGTGCAACCAGCGCGGCAGGACGAGGCGACACGCGGTAGCCAGTCACCAGCGTTAAGTACCCTCCGGCAGATCCACCAGCCACGACAATTCGTTTAGCGTCAATTCGAAATTTGGCTGCCGCCGTTTCTTCAATCCAACGAAATGCGGCTTCGATATCGCTGATAATCTCCGGCAGTTTTGTCTCGGGAGCTAAGCGATAATCGAGAGAAACAATTGCATAATCTTTTTCCTCAGCGAGCTCAAGAAACTGACGGGGAACTCCTTCACGTCCGCCCATGATCAAAGCGCCGCCGTGCAGCCACACGATTGCTGGCCGAATACTGGGACTCGCGGACCGATGAACATCCGCTTGAATAGAATGCCCAGCTATTTCCCGGTAAACTGCGGTGGTCACCTGCAATTTCGCCTCCTTACCGGACAATTGCTGGGCTTGAACCGTAAGTGTTTGAGCCACAGAATCATGGGCCAACGTAAATAACTGTAAAATGATGAAGAACTGCCAGCAATGCCTCATGTCGTCCTCTCCGATCGGGAAAACAAATGTAGCGATAACATGGGAATATGTGTTCTTGGCAACGAGAAAACAAGTGCCTTGGGCGAATTGGACACATAGAACAACCAATTCGCGATGAACTAATAACTCTCGGTAAACTCTCGCGCGATGGAATGCGGACGAGGAGCTGAACTGCATTGAAAGAAAACTCTGGCACCCACACGCGCGGTTACGTTTCGTCCCTAGTTGTAATGGACTATACTTTGGGGTTGCAGATTAATCGGAGTTAAAACTATGCGCCAGTTATTAAATCATTGTATGTTGTTTCCGGTGGCGATCGGAATGATCGTCCATTCAATGTCCGTTATTGCTCAAACGGATCGCCCTGCGGACCGAGCAGTTGATTTTTCGAAAGAGATTCAACCGATCTTGGCGAGGCATTGCTGGTCTTGTCACGGAAAGGAAAAGCAAGAATCCGGACTGCGGCTCGATAGCCGGCAAGCGATGTTCTTGGGAGGCGACTCTGGGAAAGTTGTCGTTTCTGGTAAGAGTGCGAACAGCCGTTTGATACAACTAATTACATCGGATGACCCAGACAAAGCGATGCCGCCCGAAGGAGCACGGTTGAACGAACGGGAGGTTGCAAGTTTGAGGGCTTGGATCGATCAAGGTTGCGTTTGGCCTGGCTCTGAGGGAATCGAAAAGTCACAATCAACCCATTGGGCTTACCAGCCTTTGCACGACTTCCCGTTGCCGGTGATTAAAGATGTTAATTGGCCCAAAAATGCCATCGACTTTTTTGTGGCACACGAGTTGGCCAAACAGTCGATTTCTCCTTCCCCAGAAGCCAATCGATATACGCTCATTCGGCGGTTGTCGTTGGACTTGTTAGGCTTGTTGCCGAGCGTTGAGGAAGTGGACGAATTCGTTACGGACCAGCGTCCTAATGCGTACGAACTGCTGGTCGATCGGTTACTTGATTCCAAACACTTTGGTGAACGTTGGGGCAGGCATTGGCTGGATCTGGCTCGCTATGCCGATTCAGATGGCTACGAAAAGGACAACGCACGACCAGATGCTTATCGCTGGCGCGATTGGGTCATTGATGCGATCAATGCCGACATGCCTTTTGATCAATTCACGATCGAACAACTCGCGGGTGATTTGCTGCCTGACGCAAGTGCGATGCAGCGATTGGCCACCGCGTTCCATCGTCAAACACTGACCAATACGGAAGGTGGAACGGATAAGGAGCAATTTCGAGTCGAAGCCTGTTTTGATCGTACCGAAACCACAGGCACGGTATGGCTGGGCTTGACCATTGGGTGCGCTCGCTGTCACTCTCACAAGTACGATGCGATCAGCCAGCGCGAATATTACCAGATGTTTGCGGCGTTCAACAATGGCGACGAAGAAACGACCGTCGTGCCGAAATCTCAAGCCGAAGTGGACGCTTATCAGCCGGCAAAAGCCGCACACGATGCTTCGGTCGCCGAATTGGAATCTCAATTGCGATCGGCACAGCTCCAGCAAGAACCGGAGTTCAACAAGTGGTTGAATGAAGTGTTGGCACAGCACCAGCGAGCGGCGCTCGAACCCGTGAAACAGTATGCACTGGAGAATGTGACAATTGCCGGTGATGGCAACATGAGTTTCGCGATCCAATCAGACGGTTCAATTTTGGTAACGGGTGACAATCCAGCCACAGCTCAATACACGATTACTGCGAAGGTCCCCAGCGCCGATCCGAGTGCGCTGCGATTGGATGTTCTGCCGGATGATAGTTTACCCAAGAAGGGACCTGGTCGGGCTGCGCAGGGCAACTTTGTGCTGAGCGAATTGATCGCCGAAGGTTCTGCAATCGCCACATTTGCAGAACCACAGAGAATCGAATTCGTGTCCGCCAAGGCTGATTTTGAACAAGCCGATCGACCTTGGCAAGCCAATGGCGTCTTTGATGGCGACTCCGGCACAGGGTGGGCGATTGCACCTGAAGCCGGCAAACCGCATTGGTTGATTTTGCAGTTCAAACAGCCACTTGATTCGCAGCGATCGCAGTTTCTGCGGATTCGTCTAAGTCACCAATATGGCAAGAAACATACTTTGGGCCGATTCAAGCTTACCTTGCAAACTGGCTACCAGCCCGATGTGCCGTTACCCGACGAATTAATGAAGGTTGTGACTAATGTTCTCAATTCGCAGAGCAAGACTTCAAGTCCTGGCAATCAATCGGCATCCACATCGCAGGAGCAGTCGCTCACTACCAAGGGACTTGCCGCGCATGATCGGCAAAAGCTGTTGGACTTTTTTAGTTCATTGCAGTTAGACACCAAAAGCTTGGTGGTTCGATTGTCAGAATTGAAAAAGAAGGAGCCGCCCAAGCCCGAGCTTACAGTCCGTGTAATTGCGCAACGAACTCAAGAACCTCGCAAGACGTTCGTTTTGCGTCGAGGTGAGTTTTTGGAGCCCATCACAGAATCCGAAATCCAACCTGCGGGTTTATCATTGTTGCCGCCAATGGTTGCACGTCACCAGAACGCTTTGGCGGACCGATTGGATTTGGCGCATTGGTTGGTATCGCCTGCAAACCCACTGACACCCAGAGGGACCGTAAATCACATTTGGAGAATTCTGTTTGGTGAAGGATTGGTAAGGACCCCCAACGATTTTGGTGTGCGTGGCGAATTACCCAGCCACCCAGAATTGTTGGATTGGTTGGCGAGCGATTTCATTGGTAAGCATTCTTACGAAATTGCATCCGTACCCTGGTCACGCAAGGCAATTATCAAACGCATAGTCATGTCGGCAACCTATCGTCAAGACTCCAAGCATCGACCCGAGTTGCTTGAACTCGACCCTCAGAATCGATTATTGGCAAGACAAAATCGAATACGCGTCGAAGGTGAGATTGTCAGAGACATTTGTCTCGATGCGGCGAGCTTGCTCGCCAAACAGATTGGAGGCCCGAGTGTTTATCCGCCATTGCCGGCGGGTATCGCCGAACTGAGTTACGCTGGCAATTTCAAGTGGGATACATCCAAGGGTGCAGATCGTTACCGACGCGGGATGTATACTTTCTTTAAGCGTACTGCACCCCATCCCAACTTGACGACCTTTGATTGCCCCGATGCAAACTTGACGTGCGTCGAACGACAGGCTTCGAACACGCCTTTGCAAGCACTGACTGTACTGAACAACGAGTCGTTTCTCGAAGCCGCGCGAGCGCTGGCAAATCGATTGGTGGCGACGACAGGCGACGACAGTTATCGCCTGACACTTGCTTTTCGCATTTGTGTTGCGCGCCAACCGTCAACGGCGGAACATCGCGAGTTACGTCAATTGCTGGCTGATTCACAAAATTGGTATCGCGATCGTCCAGACGAAGCCAAAAAATTGGTTGGTGAAAACGCAGGCAGCCGGTCAGCCGAAAGTCTCGCAGCCTGGACCGCGACCGCGCGAATTCTACTTAATCTCGATGAGTTTTTGACACGTGAGTAAATCGGTGTTGGATGTACACAAGGATTTACGATGTACATAAGGATTTACCTGTGAATCGGTCATCGATTTGTTTTGCAAAGAACTGCAAACACATTCTGAGAACAGTCAATTGTGTTTGTTCCATATTCGCATGGTTGTACGCGTTTTTGTGCACGATTGCTGTGGCCCTTGGCAACCAAACGCTGACTGCTGATCAGGTCGCGTTCTTTGAATCGAACGTTCGGCCGCTGCTGATAAAGCACTGCTATAAATGCCATTCCGATCAATCCGCCGAACTGCAAGGAGGTTTGAGGCTTGATACGCGTGCTGGAGCTCTGGCCGGAGGTGATTCCGGGCCGGCAGTAGTACCGGGCGATGTTGGGCGGAGTCTAATTGTGTCTGCCATGCGCTACGATGGTATTGAAATGCCGCCCGATAAACGATTGCCAAACGAAGCGATTGCAGTTATCGAAAAGTGGATTCAGTTGGGTGCCCCTGACCCGCGCGACGGACCTGCCGGAGGTCAGGGAAAAAGCAAACTTGATTGGAAGCAAGCGGCTCAGTTTTGGTCGTTTCAACCGGTGGTGGATGCTCACACGCCCAACGTCATCAATGTCGCTTGGGCAAGAAATGTCATTGATCGCTTTGTGTTGAATAAACTCGAAGCTGCCAAATTGCGACCGGCCCCGGTTAGTTCCAAACTAGATTGGATTCGCCGCGTGACGTTTGATTTACATGGCCTTCCGCCTACTCCAGATGAAATCGAAGCGTTCGTATCGGACACGTCGCCAGATTGTTACGAGCGGTTGGTCGACCGCTTGCTCTCTAGCCCAAGGTACGGTGAGCGATGGGGACAACACTGGTTGGACGTGGTGCGTTTCGCGGAGACCGAGGGTTTCGAATACGACCGAACTGTCTTGGGAGCTTGGCGTTTTCGCGATTACGTCATTGATGCCTTCAATGTGGGAACACCCTTTGACCAATTCTTGACCGAACAAATTGCAGGTGACGAACTTCCCTCAGCGACTCAAAATACATTCATCGCCGCCACTTTTCACCGATTGGGAACGGTCCGCCGTAATGCTGGCAATCAAGAAGTTGCGGGCAGCCGTAACGAAGTACTCACTGAGCGCACCGATATCGTTGGGTCGGCGGTACTTGGACTAACACTGGCTTGTGCACGCTGCCATGATCACAAATTTGATCCACTATTGCAGAAAGATTATTACAGCCTGCAAGCCTATTTCGCGGCTTCACACGAACACGAAATACCTTTGGTCAGCGCAGACGAGCAGCAGAGCTGGGAAAAACAGAGCAGTGCCATTCAAAAGAAAATCGACCAACTCAAGAAGGACTTGGCTGGTCAAACGGGTGCTGCTGAGCGTGCAACGCTTCAACAAATTGATTCATTGGAAAAAGAGTTGCCGCCACCGGTACCAGTAATTAGCACAGTCCGCAACGACTTCGACAAACAGACGCCGATCCATGTACTAAAACGAGGAGAATGGTCGTTACCTGGTGAAAGAGCATTCCCCGAGCCGCCCAGGATTTTGCAATATGCGATCACCAGCGGCTCAGCTACACCGGCCAGCTCAGCAAGTGGCGATGCAAGCGATCCAGCATCCTCCTCGGTTCGTTCCGCACCCCGATTGAAGTTAGCGGGATGGTTGACCGATCTAGCCAATCCATTGACAGCTCGAGTTATGGTAAATCGCGTGTGGCAGTATCATTTTGGTCGCGGAATAGTCGCCAGCCCAAACGATTTTGGTATTAACGGTCAACGACCAAGTCATCCCGAGTTACTCGACTACCTGGCGTCACGATTGATGGTGAGCGGATGGCAGCTTAAATCGTTGCACCGGCAAATCGTTTTGAGCGGCGTCTATCGGCAAGGCGTGGAGACACCGGATGCAGAGACGGCAATCAGATTCGATCCCCAGAACACACTGTTGTGGCGATTCAATCAACGTCGGTTAAGTGCCGAAGAGATTCGTGACGCTATGTTGGCGGTATCAGGAAACCCAAATTATGTGCTGGGTGGACCAAGCGTCATGTTGCCAGTGGAGCAACCGTTGATTGACCAATTGTATAAACCGTCGCAATGGCAGGTTGCTGCCGATGCCGGTCAACATGCGCGGAGGTCGATCTACTTGATCGCCAAACGAAATCTGCGGTTGCCGTTTATGGAGGTCTTTGATCAACCTTCATTGCAAGTTAGTTGTGCGCGACGCGAATCGAGCACACATGCTCCGCAAGCATTGGAATTACTCAACGGTCAGATCTCAAACCAACTTGCTGCAGCTTTTGCAGATCGTTTGCTGCGTGAAACGGGAACTGACACTTGGCGTACCATTGATTCAGCCTTTCAACTCGCATGTGGCAGAACGCCCACAGACGAGGAGCGACAAATTGCGATGGAGTTTCTGCGCACCGAGCCGCTGACAGAATTTGCTATCGCGATGTTCAATCTAAACGCCTTCCTCTATGTTCGTTAAACAAGTAGATAAGATGAGCCGTCCACAACCACAACTTTTTCCAGGTAGCGATTGGCTGAGTGGATTGAATCGACGTAGGTTTCTACAAGAAAGCTGTGGTGGTTTTGGTTCCTTGGCACTAGCGGCGATGGCCTGCGATGCGCGTCAAGTGCGAGCCGACGGTCCGTTGTCACCCAAGCCACCCAATTTTGAAGCTCGGGCCAAATCAGTAATTTTTCTGTTTATGGCAGGTGGTCCCAGCCATATCGAGACGTTTGATCCCAAGCCATTGCTCAATCAACTCCATGGTCAATCGCGTCCCAAGGAATTCGGAGAGGCCAAATATCAGTTCGTGGCTGCGGACGCAAAACTGCTTGGCTGCAAACGAAAATTTTGCAAGTCGGGTACCAGTGGCATCGAGGTTTCGGATCTATTCCCAAACGTGGCGAAGGTCATCGATGACATCGCTGTCATACGATCTTGTTACGGCGACATGGTGGTTCATTCTGCCGCGCAATACGAACTATTGACTGGACGGGTCGTTCCTGGATTTCCCAGTATGGGTTC
>CAZVBC010000284.1:0-9712 GCA_964625155.1 uncultured Pirellulaceae bacterium | reverse complement strand
GCTGCTCAATGAATACGACGAATCGACACTCACGGCGAACTTGTTTCTGGTTGGGCCAAGTGTTCGGCATGACGATTTGATCCTCTGTTTTATCTATAAGTATCGTCAACGATTTGCCGTGGTCGCGAAAGCGATTGCGGATCGGCTGGGACTGGATACCGAGGAGTTCGAGAAGACTTATCGTCGCTGGGGAATGTTTCTCGACAACTTTGAGTGTTGTGGGGAGCAATGTGCCTGCTAGTACGGAAGTACAGCCATTTTGGCGAGACCAAGAAAAATGCTCACTCGCTGGCGAGTTGCTGCATCAGCAGCTTTATGTACTTGGTCGCGATATCGAGTCCAAGCACGGAAACCTCTTGGTGCATTATGGAGCCAAGAAGACGTGTGCTCCAAATGGTTGTGCGGTGAGCCTGTACACATTTCGATTGGCAGGCGGCTCTCAGTTGGCACTCAGGGGTTTCGGGGTCTTTATTGGGTCGGGGCGTCTTGGTGGTCTGTTTATGCATCGCTATCAAGTCGAACCACGTTGGATGCCTCGTGCAGTATTTGAGCCGATCGTTTGGCTCCCAAAACAAATGCCTCCGACTCGCCGAGTACGTAAAGCTGAATCTAAAGTCGCAATGGAGCTCGTGCATCACGTGTTCAGCTTCTTTTGGTGCTATGAGAATTGGATTCGTGAGCAATTTGGAAAGCACTATCGCATCGGTCAATTGGTCGCGTTTCAACGAATCGAGAACAACGCGGTGCACTGGGACACTTTGCGAGCTTGGGAGAACCTATGCTGACGGTGGATACAAATCGCGATACAAGGCCTAGGCCCGCAACGTTGGAGGAATGTGTCGTCATAGGAAAAGAGAGTGTTGGCAAGTCGCAGTTGGTAACCAATTTGACTCAGACTTCAGCGGGCGAATCCAATTTTCGCGGTTCGACTGTGATAGTCCAGCGTTACCGAGGCCGTGAACGAACGTATGTCGATACTCCTGGCATCTTAAGAAAGTCCGACACCCAAACGACGGCCTTGGCGTTAGAGGCACTCGACGATTCCCATACCGTTTTATTGGTGGTTCAAGCTACATCTCTCGACGACGACTTGCGAGAGATGCTTCCGTTGGTCGTAGGCAAGCGCGGCGTCGTAGTTGTTACCTATTGGGATAAAGTTGCAACGGGCGAAGCGGCCCAAAAAGCAGTGGAGAGAATGTCCAAAGACGCAGGTGTTCCCTTCATTACGGTCGATGCTCGCCGACTGACGGAAACGTGTCGCAACCGCATTGATACAGCCGTATCGGTCGCTAGACCGTTTGTGAAAGGAGGATTGACTAAGTGGGCTGGCTGGCGCATCGAGCCGAAACCTGGATTACTGGACCATCGGATTTTAGGTCCCGTGTTGGCGGCTGTCTTGTTGTTACTGCCCGCACTGGCAACCATTTTTGGAGCCAATCGGACTGCGGACTTACTTAGTCCGATTATATCATCTTACCTCGATGTTTGGATCGCCTATGTGAACACGTATTTTCACCCTTGGTTGCAGATCGTACTTACAGCGAAACAAGGAAACTTTGGCTATGGACTACTCAACATGGGACCGTTTCTTTTCGTCTGGGCGTTGCCGACTGTACTCATGTTTTCGCTCATTCTGTCAGTCTATAAAGCGTCAGGTTTAGTCGATCGTATGAACTGGATCCTTCATCCGCTCATGCGCCCGCTCGGGCTGAGTGGTCGTGATGCGGTGAGAGTCATGATGGGTTTTGGTTGCAACGTTCCCGCCGTGATAAGTACTCGTGCTTGTAGTGGATGCTCGCGCGGGCAGGCTATGTCGGCAATTGCCTTTGGTGCTGCATGCAGTTATCAACTTCCAGCAACATTAGCAGTTTTTTCGGCTACAGCGACCTCTACAGATGCGAACGCAAGTTGGTTGACGTTTGTTTTTCTTGCGTACTTGTTAGGCACAACAGTCTTATATTTGCGACTGACGGCATCGAAGGAGTCTCGAAGTTCACTAAATGTTTTGATGACGCCGAGTCGTTCCTTTATGCAATGGCCTAGTTGGTCAGCACTTTGGCGTGAGATGTCCTCCACGATCATTCAATTCTTTTACCAAGCGATGCCTATCTTTGTGCTGATCTGCTTGACGGCTTCGTCGCTAGCCACTTTAGGCGTGCTGGATTGGCTCTCGTCGATTCTCGGTCCGATCATGACGCTTTTCAATTTGCCATCGGAGTCGGCATTGGCAGTCGTACTCGCATCGATACGCAAAGACGGAATTTTTTTGTTTGCGGCCGACGATGGATTGGCATTCCCGATGACGGCGGCCCAATCGCTCACCGCTGTCTATTTGGCTGGTGTCATTTTGCCTTGTTTGGTAACAGCACTCACGATGGCCCGCGAGTCCTCCTTTCGGAAAACGGGACTGATCCTAGTTCGGCAAGCGGGTTTCGCGATTCTATTTTCGATCGTACTCGCATGGGGTGGCAGATGGTTGCTGTAGTTCGAATCTGCCTTGCGAGAGCCTCTTCGCGAAGACATTGCATATCACGGTATGTTGCATATGCGTGCCGCATCGAACGGAGCCAACTCTTGATATGCTTGCGATGACGCTGCCTTGTCTTCTTAATATATTCGACTTTGATGAGTTCCTCGTAGCGAAACTACAAATCTGATGTGAGAAATGACTGCCATGAAGAAGTTGCCCGTTACTGTTCTTTCCGGTTTTCTTGGAGCCGGCAAAACGACTCTCCTCAATCACATTCTTTGCAATCGCGACGGACTTCGCGTTGCAGTGATTGTCAATGACATGAGCGAAGTCAACATTGACGTCCAGTTGATTGCAGGAAGCGAAGCGAGGCTCAGCCGGACCGACGAGAAGCTAATCGAAATGACGAACGGATGCATCTGCTGCACTCTTCGCGAGGACTTGCTCGTGGAGGTGGCTAACTTGGCCAGGGAGGGTCGTTTTGATTACTTACTCATCGAGTCAACGGGCGTTTCGGAACCTGCACCAGTTGCAGATACGTTCACGTTTGCGGTTGGAGATGGGCAAGCCTTGTCCGATCTTTCACAACTCGACACGATGGTCACCGTGGTCGATTGCGCGAACTTCCTCAATGACATTCGACTCAGCCACGATCTGCAGAGCCAGGATCAAGCGGTTAGCGAAAAGGACACACGAACAGTTGCCGATCTGCTGATCGATCAGGTCGAGTTTGCCAACGTCATTGTCTTGAACAAAACTGACCAGGTGGATGAATCCACGATCGAGAAAATTGAAACCATCGTTGAGAGGCTCAATCCCTATGCCCTTACGATTCGTAGTAAGTTTGGTAAGATCGAACCTTCGAAGATCCTCGCAACTGGGCGTTTCGATTTTGAGATTGCCAAGCAATCGAAAGGCTGGCAGTTGACGCTCCGAGGCGACGGAGCCAGCGAGACTAAAGAGTTTGGTGTCAGCAGTTTTGTTTATCGATCGCGACGCCCGTTTCATCCTGAGAGGTTCTATAATCGCTTGAGTCAGGACTGGTACGGCATTTTGCGTTCCAAGGGATTCTTTTGGCTAGCAAGCCGACTGGACAAGATCGGAGTTTGGTCTCAGGCGGGTAGGGCTGCGCGGCTCGACTTCGGAGGCTTTTGGTGGGCGGCAATCCCGCAAGACCTATGGCCCGATACTCCCCAATTTCGACAGCACATCGATCGAACTTGGAGTCCCCAGGTGGGCGATTGCCGCCAGGAATTGGTATTCATCGGAGTCGAGATGGATGAAGTCGCTATCTACGATTCCTTGCAGACTTGCTTATTGACTGACGACGAATTGGTACTCGGACCCGCGTCTTGGTTATCTTTTCCTGACCCATTTCCCAATTGGAAACGCACCGTTGATGAAATGCTCCAATCGCTATCAACTCAGTAGGCACTATCCGTTGCATATCGCAAGCGATTCGAAATCAAATCGGACAGACCTTGGAGGCGGATGGAATTGGTTCTTACCGAACGCGATTTACGCAGCGAAGTTCGCGCTCACAGTTGTGCAGTGGGTTGGAGTCGGAGTACTTCAGCTAGTTCACCGACAGGAACATTGTCCCGAAGAGGTAGGCGAGCAACATTCGCCTTCTGCTTGACACTGAATTTTCTATACTGACGCGACATGGAAAGCTCCTCTCGCCTGGATATGTTATCGCAAACATCTCCGCGATTTTTGTCTCCTAATGATACAACAGTTGAGCTCACGTGATTGCGAACGCTCGCCACGTGGGATGGACAAATGGGTTACCATCGTTCTAGACGTCCTAGCGATAGTGCTCCATGCGTGGCAGTATGTGTGGTGGTCATGTAAAGCGATCCAAATGATACCAAGTCAACACCAAGTCGCTATGCTCAAGTAGCTGTTCGTTTTGCTGCTCGGCCGCTGGGTGCGTCTGATTTGAACTGCGGGTTCACAGTGGGGGATTTCGCACCAACTTCCTTTTGCCAGGCATGCAGTTCGTCGCGCAGACTCTTTACTCGTGCGCGTTCGACGGTGGCTAAGTCTCTTTGTTCCCCCATATCGTTAGCCAAATCGAATAGTTCCAAACGGCTATCCTCAAACCACTCGACCAACTTCCAATCGCCGCGCCGGACTGCGGCGGCAGGAGCACCGCCTTGATTACCGTAATGCGGATAATGCCAAAAAAGTGGCCGTTCGGGAAATGTACCACCATGAAAAAGTGGCACCATACTGAGGCCGTCGAGCTGCTGTCCCGGCATAGGTTTGTTAGCGGTTACGTCTAGCAGAGTCGGGAAAAAATCGGGACTGCAGATCGGTGTTTTGTTAACTGATTGTGGCTTGACGACTGCTGGCCAGCGTACCAACAACGGTTCGCGAATGCCTCCTTCGTACATCCAGCCTTTGCCTGCACGAAGTGGAAAATTCGAAGTCGGCCACCCTTCGCTCGTCGACAGCCCACCATTGTCGCTGGTGAAAATGACGAGCGTATTCTCGGTCAAACCAAGTGTATCCAATTGTGACAGTACTTTACCCACGGCAAGGTCCATGGCTTCGACCATTGCTGCGTACACTGCATGCTCCTGAACCAGCCGTACATCGCGTTCGTGCTCTTGGCCCCACTGTGCCTGCAATCCCAATTTCTTTCGTTTGTCTTCGTACTTGCGTTTCAAATCGTCCCGTGCCATCAGTGGAGTATGGACCGAATAAAAGGAAAAGTAGACAAAGAACGGGCGATCTCGATGAGCTTCGATGAACTTGACGGCTTCCGAGGCCAAACGGTCGGGTAGATGTTCGCCAGGCGGGCCATCCGTCAAACGCGGATTGCCGTAGGGTGAAAAGTACTTGTTGCCTCCATAGGGACCACCTCGTTCGATACCTCCAAAATTGAAATCGAATCCTTGATTTTCTGGCCACCAACCTGCTGGCCCTAGATGCCACTTACCAGCAAAAAAAGTTGCATACCCTGCCTGCTTCATGGCTTTGGCCAACGTCGGTGAGTCTAGTGACAATCGGTCACTATAAGGTGCCGGCAGGAGTTTGGTGTTTCTGTTCCATCCCTCAGGTTTCAATGGTGCACCGATATAATCGGTGATACCGGTCCGCTGTGGCCACATACCGGTCATGATGCTGGCCCGCGTCGGTGAACATACGGGACACGCCGCATAGGCGTCAGTGAACCTCATTCCTTCGCGTGCCAGGCGATCAATATACGGTGTCTCGTGGAATGTACTTCCATAACACCCAAGATCACGCTGCCCTAGATCATCGACGAGAAAGAAAACCACGTTTGGCTTCGGACCTCCGGCAGCCGACGCGACAGGCATCAACAGTACTATGATGCAACCCATAAAATTAAGGCTGTTCGCGAACAATCTGTCGTGCGTATTACGGGAAACGATCATGAAGTTAGTCACCTTTTCGGTATGTCGTTATTTTGCGGTGCGGCCCTGTGCCGGCCATAGTGGCGCGACCATCTCTGAATTAAACTTCTGCCAGGTAGATACCAGCGCAGCGACTCGCTCTGGATGGCTGGCAGCCAAATTGATTTGTTCCGAAGGATCTTCGTCGACGTTCACCAATTGCCAAGCTTGATCGCTTCGACTGCGATAGATCTTCCAAGCTCCCTCGCGCAGTGCTGCTTGTCCGCCCAATCGCCAATAATGCCGATGACGAAGTGGTTCTTTCTGTGAAGATGAGAGCTTGGTAAGTAAGTTACTACCATCCAGCAGCTCGGGAATGCGTATGTCGGCAGCCGCTAGCGCGGTAGGAAATAAATCGAGCGCACTGACCATGCGCGATTCGACATGCCCAGCAGTCAGGCGACCTTTCCACTGCGCCAGGAGAGGAACTCTTATTCCCCCTTCCAGCAACTGCCCCTTCTCGCCACGAAGCGGAGCGTTGCTGGAAGTTAATTCTCGAGTCGGCCCACCATTGTCGCTGAGCAAGACGATCAACGTACGATCTTCCAATCCTTCGTCTCGGACTCGCGCAAGTAGGCGTCCTACGCTGGCATCTAAATGAGCAAGCATCGACACAAAAATCCTGCGGTGGATATTTTCGATATGCACAAACTTTTCTAGATAAGTGTCCATGCCTTGTAACGGACTATGCACAGCGTTGAAAGACAGCAAGAGGAAAAATGGTTGAGCGCGATGGCGAGCAACGAATTGTTCGGCCTCGCGCGTAAAGGCATCTGTCAAATTGGACTGTTCGTCGATCGGCTGACTGCTGCGCAGTAATGGGTTATCTGTATCGTAGGCAGGTTCAGAGTTACCCATGTGTGTGCTCCAGATTGAACGTTGATCTGGGGAGATCCAGCGCCCACTTAGTCCATTTGGGAGCGTTTTGCGCCGCAACCATGTAACGTGTCCATTCCATGGCGGCGGCACATAGTAATGCCCTTCGTGCAAGAAGCCAAAGAACTCATCAAATCCTCGACGCTGTGGATGAAATCTGGCTGTGCCACCCAAGTGCCATTTGCCAATCAATGCTGTTGCATAACCTGCCTCGCGCAACAAGTCTGCAAGCGTGCGTTGGTCGACCGGCAAGCCTATCGTCGGATCACTATTCATGGCACCGATGGGATTAAACTCAAAACCAAAACGCGTTTGATAGCGGCCGGTCAGCAATGCCGCTCGCGAAGCAGCACAAAAAGGAGCAGTGACATATCCGCTGGTAAAGCGTATGCCATGCTTGGCGAGTGAATCAATATGGGGTGTGGCGACATCCCGGCCACCATAACAACTTAGTTCACCGTAGCCCAAATCATCAACTACGATGAAGATCACGTTGGGACGATCCTCACAAACTGCTCCCGACTGCAAACACATTGCTACGCATATCGTCGCCAGCATGAATGGTCGTGCGGCTGTCCCCATAAAATGCTTTTAGCCCCAAGGTGTTTGAAATTGGGCAACAGAGCTAATCAGCCCGTGCTGTTTAATACGGCAAGTCGTCAAGCTCGCAGAATAGCAAGTGATTTCAGCATCGGCAATTGTTTGACCTCCTACCGCAGCAGCAATTCTGCGGCTTCGAGCGAAGCCCGACGGAAAGAAGGGAGGCCAAGCGACTGCGATGTTCAGCGATATTTTTCGGCAGCGGCGACAGCCATTTGATCACAGCGTTCGTTTTCGGGGTGACCCGAGTGACCGCGCACATGGTGATAAGACATTTTATGGCGAGCTATTAACACATCCAATTCACGCCAGAGATCCTCGTTCTTGACGGGTTTCTTTTTGCCACCTTCGATACGGACCCAACCTTTCTTCTTCCATCCGTGCATCCAAGTTTGTAAACCCTGTAGAACGTAGTTGCTGTCCGAATATAGATGCACATGACAACTTCGTTTCAGCGCGGTCAATCCCTTAATCACCGCTGTCATTTCCATCTGGTTATTGGTTGTTTCCGACTGACCTCCCGAGTCGGTAAATTCCTTTTTGGTAACCGGATCGCGAAGAATAAAGGCCCAACCACCTGGGCCTGGATTTCCACTACATGCCCCGTCCGTAAACAACAAGACCTCTCGCAATTCTTTTGGCTGTGTTTCCGTCACCATTCAAATCCTCTCGTTCGCTTGCGCTCAGCGGTAGTTTTCAGCTAGAGATTGTGCTGCGAGGCGTCGAGTCACCTAGACCGTCATCGTGCGCAATCGCTTACCTGGCAGATCCTCGCAACGCCTGATCGAGATCGTCTATTAAATCAAGTGGATCTTCCAGCCCCACCGACAATCGAATAAGACCATCGGTGATTCCTGCCGCCGCACGAGCTTGCGGGTCGTAGCTGGCGTGGGACATCGAGGCAGGTTGCTCAATTAGCGATTCGACTGAACCCAAACTGACGGCCAAGTGAAAAAGCTTGGTGGCTTGCACCACTCGCCGCGTCATTTCGTAATCGCCGTTCACTTCGAAGGTGATCATGGCTCCATAATCACCATCAAGCAATCGGCCGGCTCGCGCATGATCGGAGTGGGAAACCAGCCCTGGATAGAGCACGGATTTAACGAGCGCATGAGCTTGCAAGTACTCGGCGATTTGCATTGCAGATCGAGATTGCTCTCGGACTCGCAATTCCAAAGTCTTCAAACCGCGTGCCAGCAAGAAACACTCAAATGGGGACAAGACCGCACCGGTGGCGTTTTGAACAAAATAAAGCTGACGCATCAGTTCCGGAGAGCTGGTAACCAGCACACCTGCCAGACAATCGCTATGGCCAGCCAAGTATTTGGTGGCAGAATGCATCACCATGTCGGCACCCATTTCCAACGGACGCATGAGGACGGGTGTGGCAAAAGTATTGTCGACAGCAACAAGGACTTGGCTGCGTTTGGCCAGCGCGATAATGGCCGGTAAGTCGGGTATAGTTAAACGAGGGTTGCCAATCCCCTCCAACCAAATCATTTTTGTCCGAGGCTCAAGTTCGGCTTGCAATCTCTCTGGAGATTGAAGATCGACCAATTTGACTTGAATGCCACTACGATTACAAACCTTGTGCAATAACCGGTAGGTACCTCCATAGATGTCCGTACCAGCGATTATCTGGTCTCCGCTGGCAAGCAACATCGTGGCGCAATGGGTCGCGGCCATGCCCGAAGAAAACGCCAATGCCCCACAACCACCTTCAAGCGACGCAAGAGTTTCTTGAACTGCGGAACGTGTAGGATTGCCACTGCGTGAATAATCAAACGTACCCCATTCACCCGCCTTTTCTTGGACGTACGTGGTCGCCGCATGAATCGGCGGGATTACGGCTCCAGTATGCGGATCCGGTGAATTGCCTACGTGTATTGCGCGCGTACGAAACCTCATTCTCAACCGCTCACTGTTCGAGGGCTTGTCGCAAGTCTTCGACCAAATCGTGAGTATCTTCGATACCACAAGACATGCGAATCATATTGTCAGGAATGCCAAAACGCTGGCGGTCTTGAACTGTTTGTGAAAAATAGCTCATCACCAAAGGCTGCTCAATCAACGACTCCACTCCTCCCAAACTGGGCGCGATCCGCGGGATGGTTACACGATCAACTATGTCTGCGGTTTGTCGCCAATCTGCATCTCGGACCAGGAATGTAACCAAACCGCCGTAACCACGCATCTTGCCGGCAGCAACTGCATGTGTCGGATGGCTCGGCAGGCCAGGATAAAAAACTTTTGAAATACGCGGATGGGATTCGAGAAACTCTGCCACAGCTTGACCATTTTCATTGTGGCGCTGCATGCGCAGTTCAAAAGTCTTTAATCC
>CAZVBC010000283.1:0-9713 GCA_964625155.1 uncultured Pirellulaceae bacterium | reverse complement strand
CTTCGGGTCGCAATAGCGGCGAGGGAATGGTCTGCAACGGTGTGCCGCCGAGCGCCAAGAAACGTCCTGATTGAAACTCCGCGAAGCCACTATAGCGATACGCTAACAAAAAGACTACGACACAGATGATATTCACTAACAACCAATGGATTGCAGTCAAGCCACCGTCAATGCGACTAGACTCATCGGTTCCGCGCCATTGCAAAAATAGCCTGCGCACTGCTCTGGCGGCAGCATACATTCCCGTGATCACGATGACGTTTTCTTCCATGGAACAAGCTACAACAACACACGTGGCTGCCATCCAGCGGCGCTGTTGGCACAGGCAAAGCAAGCTGGCGATCAACGCGGGCATGGAAAGCGAAACGGGGTGCCAGCCATACGTGTAAGCTAAATTCATTTGCCCGAGCGACGGGTGTGCCAGCCAAGCTAGGCCCCAGAGCGTTGCAGCTCGACTGGAGCCGTTGAGCACCAGAGCTAGATGGCGAATCAGAACCGCTCCGATGGCTAAGCAAAATGCTTGGACAAAAAAGATCATTTCCACTATGGGAAACACCTTCCAAAGCGGAACCAAAATTAAGATCCCGGGATTAAAGTGATCCCAGAACGAAGGTAAGACCGGTGATTCCTTGAGAAAACCAGCCCCCTGCGCTGTTGAGGCAATCCGCTGGGTAAAGTGGCCAAAGTCGTTGAAACCCAAAAGAAAATTGTCGTAGTAATCGCGAGACTGGCTATACCACCAACCTCCCGTTAACAAGGCAGCACTGACGATTATCCAAGTACCCAGCAAACGGCCAGATGAATTCCAGAAAGTCATTTTTGCGGAACCACTTGCAATCAACAACTCACGTGTCGACCAACCTGAACCGCAGGCTAGCCAAAGGGGTTCAAAGATCGTCGGTTCCAACACTGGGAACGCACAGATCCGCAACGCGACCAACAGCGCGGGCAAACCAGCAATTGAAAGAACGATTGCGCTCTTGCGGACCCTGTGTCCATCAACGTGTATACTTCGAAATGCCAATCCAATCCAAATTAGGACAAAGATCAGGATAGTGATCAGCGATTCGAGAGGAGCACCAACAAACTCTAAGCTCGGCGTCAGAGAAGGGGCAGTATTGTAGGTTAATACAAAATGTGTTCGTGTCGCGATCGCCGCCGCCGCCAAAGTCCACAACAGGCTGGCAAATACCAAGAGAGCAATATCTGCAGTGCCGCCTTTGAACAACCTGGTCGACATTAAGTCTGATCGAGCCGCATTGGGTG
Source organism: uncultured Pirellulaceae bacterium (assembly GCA_964625155.1). Classification (GTDB taxonomy): domain Bacteria; phylum Planctomycetota; class Planctomycetia; order Pirellulales; family Pirellulaceae; genus Aureliella. The sequence continues at coordinate 8,447 of CAZVBC010000283.1, read as the reverse complement.
CAGGTCGTTGCAGTGAGTTGTGCATTCTCTGTTGAGAGCGAGACTTGCGCGCCAATTTTTAGGTCCTAATGGGAATTGGCCGACCATCTTCGAGCGACGATTGGTAACATGCATCCAGGATTTGCTGTGTCTTCAATGACCATTCCGACCACTGTGGTTCCGGTCGACCGCTGAGAACGATTTCGGACATACGCTCGATCATGCGCACTTCTTGTGCTCCAGGTGCACCAGCATCATATTCCGTTACTGAGTGCTCACGAACATGTTTCTCCATATGAAACGTGCAATTGTCGATTCGAAAGTGGTGATTGGCTACGAATACACTTAACTCAGCACTGCGGTATGGCAATACAAAATCTCGCAGTTCCAAGTAACCCCGCGAACCACTAATATGCACCCATTGCTGATGCTCAGTTACAAACGAATTGTAGAAACTGGCCGAAACTCCATTTGGGAAAAGTAGTTCAGCCGAGAACTGACCGGGTACCGAAGTGGGGCTGCCGATTCCTTGCAGCGGCATGAGCGTACGGGCTCGGGCTTCGAGGGGCATCTGCCCCTGCATAACCCACAAAAAGATTCTCGCGCAGTACCATCCCAAATCTCCCAAGCAACCATAGGGTTCCATCTGGCTCATCGCGCGGATATTGTGCGACTGAAATTGAGCATCGCCACAAAACGAAAACTGACTTGCCAGGCGAGTGATCTGGCCAACGTTTGCCGGATCGTTCAATAATGATCGTACTAACTCCAGCCGCTGGCTATGCATGAACATAACGCCGTCCATAAATTGCACGCCATGGTGGCGGCACGCGTCTAGCATTTCGATGAGCTGGTCGGCATTATTGGCCGCCGGTTTTTCACCCAAGACATGCTTGCCAGCACGTGCGGCGCGGATCACCCACTCATGCCGCATCGCGGTTGGCAGGGGTATATAGACCACATCAATATCTTCACGTTTCAACAAACTCTCATACGATCCGAGAGCACTTGGCCGAGCGTGGTGCGGGACTTCGCGTGAACATTCATCAACAAACTGCTGGGCAACTTGCTGGCTACGGCTCGCGACGGCCATCAACTGAGCGTTTTTTGCCAGCGCTATTGCCTTCCAATTCTTCCGTCCGATGCCAGCAGTTCCCAAGATTCCCCAACGGCATTTTCGTTCAGACATTTTTCGTAGTAACTCGCGCGTAGTTGCAGAAAATCGCAGCGAAAAGCATCGTGCAGTCCGCTGCTCGATAGTTAGTTGGTCGATAGTATAGTAGGAAAACCGTCACGGTCTAACGAGGCACGCGGGTATTCATCATGGCAGCGCACGGTGTGCATATTGTGGCTGCCAGATCCAAGGGAGTACGTGGGAACGTTGAGCCCAGGATTCCCATTGCTGAATCATTTTGGCTGTCCTATCGGGATACTGCAGGACTAGATCGTTGGATTCCATGCGATCTGCTTCGATGTCATACAGTTCCCACTTTCCGGCAGGTCCTTTGGCAACCAGTTTCCATTTGCCATCTCGCACAGCGCGATTTCCTTCGTGTTCCCAGTAGATAGGTTGTTTCCGGTCGAGTTTATTTCCAAGCATGGCTGGTTTGAGGCTGATGCCTTCCATCGGCAGGATACTCTGCCCGGCCAAGGTCTGTGGATAATCGGCTTGTGCCACATCCACACAAGTGGCCATCAAATCGATCAGGTGACAGGGTGCAGCTTCGAGAGCCTTATTTCGGTCGCGCGGTATTCCGCTGGGCCAATGTGCAATCAAAGGTGATGAGATACCACCTTCATGAACCCAATGTTTGTACTCACGGAAGGGCGTGTTGCTGACATTCGCCCAAGCTTCCCCATAACCGATATAAGTATCTGGTCCGCCGGGAAGTACGCCATAGCCTTGTCGAACAGGAAATCCATCGCGAGTTTGTTTGGGTATCATGTCTGGTTGCAAATAGTCGTCAGCGAGCGGCTGGAGAGTGGGCCGGTCCGCTCGCGGTTGAAATCGATTGCCTCGTCCCATGAGTTCCGCACAACCACCATTGTCTTGGCAGTACATGAACAGAGTATTCTCGTATACCCCGGCTTGTTTAAGTTGATCGACGATTCTGCCGATACCTTGGTCCATACAATCGACCATAGCCGCGAACACCTCCATACATCGAATTTCGAATTCACGATTCGCGACGTTGCTCCAATCGCCACCGCGCTGGGGTGACATCTTCCATCGAGGATCGATTAAGCCCAATTGGTGCATGCGTTCGAACTTGCGTGCTCGAATAGCATCGTAGCCGACATCAAAAACACCGTGATATTTTTGAATATCAGCCGTCTTGGCATGCATTGGCCAATGTGGTGCGGTATATGCCACGTACATAAAAAACGGTCGTTCCGCGTGGTGTTGTCGGTGGTCGGCAATGAAACGAGCCGCTTGATCGCTAATCGCATCGGTATAGTAGAATTCTTGAGGCTGGTATTCTGGATCGGCGAAAGGTGAGATCAGCGTATTGTCACGCACCAACGAATTGGGGTCAAAAAAACTACCAGCTCCGTGGATGGTGCCATAGAAGCGATCGAATCCTCTTTGTAACGGCCAATTATGCTGATCCTGCAGTCCGTTTGGCTTGACCTTTTTCGTAACATGCCATTTGCCCACCATGTAACTGCGATAGCCCGAGGACTTTAGCGCTTCGGCGATCGAGACACATTGGCGGTTCAGATCACCTCGATAGCCATCTTGGCCCTTATCCTCCATCATGTGGCCGATTCCCGCTTGATGAGGATACAGACCCGTGAGGAGTGCGGCGCGAGTTGGGCAACAACGAGCGGTATTATAAAACTGCGTAAAGCGCACACCGTCAGCCGCTAAGGCATCGAGTTGCGGAGTCTTGATAACTCCGCCATAACAACCGATATCTGAGTATCCGATATCGTCCGCCATCACCAGCACGATGTTTGGACGAGGGTGGACTTCACCACAGATGGATTCACGGCCACTTAATGTAAGTGAACTGATAAAACTTACTGTGAACAAGATTACTTTTGGCAGCTTTGACATTTTCTTACCGATACGGCGTGAGCTTGCTTGGTCCAAGTTGAAAGATGGCACTGTTGAAACATCGTATTAGATTCCCACAGAGTTCATTCGGCCAGTCCACGTCGGCATCGACTTTGCCAAGATATGTCGGGGAGCAATGTCCTGTGGAAAGCGAGAGATTATGGGGTCACGCTGGTGCCGTGAAATAGGATCGAGTGACTAAGTCGATCAACGGCTAATCGAATGCGGCGTTCATCAAACAATCTCAGCTTGCGAGCTACCGCTGCTTTGCCACCCGGCCAACTAGCCAGCTTGCCTATTACTGCTTCAATCGAGTTTCCAGAACCTGATTCAGCCAACAGCCAGTCGACAGTTGCCAGCAATTCCATTCCCAGCGGCGATTCAAATCCATCAATCAGTTCTGTAGTTCGCTCTAGCACGACAGAAAATCGCCTCTGTTCGTGTGCAGTTAGGTAACTATGCACTTGAGTTTTTCTTGAATCTTCGAACCTGACTAAATCACTTGGTCCTGCATCACTTAGCCGTTTTTCGCAACGCAGATAGCTACCATCCAGTTCGTCTAACAAATGGCGCAAGTTATCTGCATAAGGACCATATTTATTCGCGACATAGTTCAGTTTTAGAGGATCGTCGATCCCCAACTTCTTAACGACGCGCGATAGAAACCAACCGAGCTTCTGAACTTCTAGATTCGTGCAATCCAATCCGAGGACGGAATACCTACGGACCATTTCTGCTATTAAGGCTCGTGCTGGCGTCAGTTCTTCGACTCCGCTGCGTTTTGGCGCGTTGTGATACTCAGACGTCGGAGCGTACACGAAAACTTCTACATCTGTGAGGTCGCGAAGAGCCGTTTCAATTTCCCGACGAACCTGTGACCATTCCAGCCCACCATTGCCGCATCCCAAAGGTGGTATTGCGATCGACTTGACTCCTTTGTCGCGAATCACCCGCACAAGATCTTTTAGGCCTTCGGTTATCCACTCAATCTTGGATGGGTGTCGCCAGTGCTTTTTGGTTGGGAAGTTGATAATCCAGCGATTGCCAAAAAGCTCAGCCTCCGCAACGACGAACATTCTGCCGACCTGAACTTCCTTGGCTTTGCAGGCGGCTTCGTAAAAACGATTGTTTTCGGGATATGTGTCGCGAAACATAAGGGCAATTCCTTTGCCCATCACACCGATCTCGTTGACTGTGTTGACGAGGGCTTCAGTATTCGCTTCGAGCAAATTGCCTTGAGTGTATTGAATCATTAGAAATACCAATGGGGTCTTATTGCTATCTTTAACTGTACACCAGCTTGGCTTTGCATGGCCAGTAAATCGGCTTCTACTGCAGAACTATAGCAAACCACTCCTATTTAATGCCGAGAGCGGAACATACTGGTAAATCAGGGCTTCCGCCATGTAGCGTTCGATTTTCCGAGATCGTCGGGATCACGACTGAAGTCACGAGCGACAATACTTTGCCACTCGATTGCGTCCAAATCGTTTAGATCATGAAAATAACGTGCACTGACAGGGTATGCGTGTTGATCCGTGAACAAGAAGGTGTGGCCGAGTTTTCGCATGCGATGCAAACTTGAAACGAAAATTATAATCTCTTCCATCGGCGTTTGACGCATTCCATGGTAGCCCGTCTTTATGTTGTAAAGCATAGGTAAATAGTGCGTGAAGTAGAACGGAACATAATCGCTTAACGTGCCACCTGGAGCGATTGGAACTCGACGACGATCGCGTTTACTTATCAAGTCGGGATTGCCAATCTCATAAAAGCTCGAATCACGAATTTTGGAATTTCGACAGTGAATTCCTTTGCGCAGAATCCACGCAATGTTGTTGATGTGCGTAATCCGAAAAATAAAGGCTCTTTCCCTGGAAATCATACTGACTCAAGTCTCCTTCGCTTGCCGGGTCTTGCGCCATAACTGCCATTGGCGTGAGAGCGGATCACCGAGGATCATCCTCGTCGCAGTAAGGTTGGCTCTAATGAAAGGTCTGTGAATGTTTTTTTTGATGGACGGACCGGTCAATATAAATCCCCAGAAATACAACCCACTGTCCATTAATTGATTGACATCCTCTTTCGCGAGCCGTAGATTCCTGGGGTTGGAAGGGACGGGCCAATTGCAATGGGTGAGCTAGGCACTTTTGATTGTTCCTTTTTTCTGGAGCCATTTTCATGGGATCTTTGCCTCAGTGTTCGACCAGAGTCGACAAGCGTGGATTTACGCTTGTCGAGTTATTGGTGGTAATCGCAATTATCGGCGTACTGGTGGGATTGTTGCTACCCGCCGTGCAGTCAGCACGCGAAGCTGCCAGACGCATGTCGTGCCAAAACAACCTTAAGCAAATCGGGCTTTCATTACATTTGCATCACGATGCACACAATAAGTTTCCTCCTGGCATCGCTTCGGGAATGAATACGGGCTCTGCGATTGGCAAGCCACGTACACCTATGGAATGTACCTGGCTTGCGTTCACCTATCCATTTATTGAGCAATCCGCGCAATTCGCCTTGATCGATTGGTCACCAGTGAATCGAAATTTCTACGATAATGGCGGAAAGAGCATTCGAGCTCTTCCGGTTTCGCTATTTTATTGTCCTTCGGACACAAATCCTAAACCGAACGACAGCTACGGAGCGGCGCTAACATTCGCGCGAGGCAATTATGTCGCTAACAATGGAATTGGACCCGCACGAGAGTTTCGCACTGGGCCTGGCCACACCAGCCCTGCCAGTATGGCTCGACCCGGTGGAGCGTTCTTTATGAACAGTTGGTTGGGCATGCGTGATTTTGTTGATGGTACGAGCCATACAGTCTTGATCTCGGAAATCAGATGCCCTGACAACACCAAAGACGGGCGAGGCATACTGCACTATCCCGAAGGACCTCTGTACCAACACAACCGAACGCCCAACAGTCCTGTGCCGGACGAGGTTCGTACTGCTTGGTGCAGTAGCACACCGCAAGCGCCATGCATCGGCGTCTTCCCGGCGTTTAACCAAATTCGCTACATCGTTTCAGCTCGCAGTGCTCATACTGGCGGCGTAAACGTGGCAATGGGTGACGGCGGAGTAAGGTTTGTCGGCCAGACGATCGATCTTAACGCTTGGCAAGCTTTTTCTTCGCCAGGCTTGGGTGAAATCAATCAGGTAGAGTTATAGCTTTATTTCGCATGAAATCTTGCTGCAAGCCGAAAGTGATTTGAGCTTAATGCTTGATGTGCCATGTTCGTAGTTGGGCAATGGAATTTAGTAGCTGCTTTTATTGGAGATGTGAGCTAGTCGTGCAAGTTAACCGACAACAATTGTGCCACTTAATGTATCTGGCTTCGATTCTGTCCTTGTGTTGCTTGGCCGGGTGCGGCGGTAATGGGAATCTGGCCAGCGTGCAGGGAAATGTTACGCTTGATGGTACACCCTTGGAGCAAGGTTCGATCGTATTTGAACCTGAGAACGGGGATGGTCCTGTAACAGGCGGGACGATTGTCAACGGTAAATATCAGTTGGAGGGTAGCAGCGCGGCCCAGCCGGGTCAGAAAATCGTCCGTATCAATGCCTCGCGTTCGACGGGTCGCAAGATCGAAGCCGGTCCGCCATCACCGCCGGGGACCATGGTGGATGAAGTGTTATATGTACCCGTCGAATACAACGAAAAAAGTAAACTCCGAGTACAGCTCGACGCGGGCAAGTCGACACACGATTTCACACTTGAATCCAAGTGAGATACCGACTTGAGCCTAACAAGCAAAGGTTCGCAATAACTTCTCGAACGTCTCCGTTCCTTGCTTTAGTTGAGTTAACGATATCCATTCGTCGGCGCAGTGAGCTTGATCGATATTGCCGGGTCCGATCACGACCAGATCCTTCAGCCGTTGGAAGTAACCGCCGTCTGTGGCGTAGCAAACTGTGCGCGTATGGGATTTTTCAGCGATGCGCAATACGTCACGTACAAATGGGCGGTCCGGAGAGGTGTACAACGAATTGAGTGTTGTGGGTGGCGCAACAGATAAACCATGCTGATTTGCAGAATCGATGATCGCTTGCACAAACGGTTGCCAAGGAACATCCTGCATGGGCCGCAAAAAAATGGTACACGTTGATTTAGCCACCGTCACATTGGTTGCCAATGGCTCGTTTTGCAGGATTACGTTCATCGACAGCGTTGGTGGTGAGTACATAGAATTTTGCAAATGAGTATCTGCCTCGCTTTGCAAATGAAGTTGTCGGAGGTCTTGCAAGAATGGGATCAAAGCCCAGTTCGCATTGCAACCCTCGCGAGTGCTGCTATGTGCGGCTCGACCGTGACTGGTAACCGTTAAATAGTAACCTCCCTTGTGCGCATGGACCACTTCCAGTGATGTTGGCTCGCCAACCAAGCCGACCGTTTGATGTTCCACCATTTCTGCAAACAGACGCGATGAACTGTCGACGCAGCGCGCTCCAGCCATGCCGATTTCTTCATCGGACGTTGCCACGTAATAAATTGGCCGATGCTGATCGCGGACGTTGATCTGTTCGATCGCAGCCAAAGCGGCTGCCGCAGACCCCTTCATGTCACATGAACCTCTACCCCACAGCCGATCGTCGGCCACAATTCCTTGAAAGGGACCACCATACGGCCCCTTCCAGCCATCGACTGGTACGACATCGTTGTGACAAAAGTACGCAATGCCCCCAACGCCAGGCCCGCGTTTAGCGACGATACAGACCTTCTCGATATTGGCTGTATCTTGGTAGGACAATCGTTCCACTTCAAATCCCGATGATTGCAACCGGTTTGCCATCCAGTCAGCCACCGCCGCATTAGAATTCGAGCTAACTGAATCAAAAGAGATTAAGCTTTGTGCGATTGTTGTAGCCGGTAAAGTCATCCAAATTTCTTTCAAAATCTACAAGTGACAGTTGGACGGCTCATCGAGCGTGTCGCCGAACGCAACCACACCAACCGAACCGACAGTTGGAGTCGAGATGTGAAGATTTTAAGATTGTCGCCGCAACATTTGACTCTGGATAGTCCACCGTCGCGACTTGTTCGGTTATCATTTTCTGATCGAAAGTGGATACAGGGATTTGGGTTTTCATCGCGCAAGGTGCTATTGCATGCTGAATTTTGACACGCGGTCGGTAATTGCCTTGATTCTAGGTGGTGGGCGAGGCACGCGGTTATTTCCATTGACTCGCATACGAGCGAAACCGGCCGTACCGCTGGCGGGCAAGTACCGCTTAATCGACATTCCAATTTCGAACTGCATCAACAGCAATATCAACCAGATTTTTGTGCTGACGCAGTTTCTATCTGTATCGTTACATCGCCACATTCGCCAAACATATCGTTTCGATAATTTTAGTGGAGGGTTTGTCGAAATGCTGGCGGCTCAGCAGACCATGGATGGCGGCACCG
>CAZVBC010000282.1:0-9817 GCA_964625155.1 uncultured Pirellulaceae bacterium | reverse complement strand
GCCTCAAACTTTTCCGCGATGACCGTCTCTTTGGGATAGCCTTTCAGACGCGGCGTATCAAAATCGAGCATGGTTGGATAATCGATGATGGTCGCGGTCGGGTAGATTACATCGCCAAAACCAATATCGATTTGCATGGGCAATCTTGCATTCTGGATCATCGCCACAAAAGTTACTCGGACTCCTGAGTACTCGGCGTTCTCTTTGATAATCGCTCCGTGCACCGAGTCGCTGAGAAACTCCACGCCATCGGATTCGACGGGTTGCCTGCAAACATCTTTGATCATGTCCGACATAGCATCAACGGAATTTTCGGCGCGAGCCAGCAGGTCGATGTCGCGAGTCGCTCTCGACTGAGGCGATCCCCAGACCATGAACATCAAGGCACCTTTGAGCACAAACCGATCTGCATATTCAGACTGCGAAAGCCGAAAAAGAAATCGCTCGATGACGAAATACTGCATCAACTCTTGCAGCGGTCGACCAGACTTTTTCGCGAGATTCTCTAGTTGCCCACGCACCGAAGCCGGAATGTCGCGAGTCATTGAAGCGCCTCTAGATACGGGCGCATCGTTTTGGCAACTCTGAGCTTTGTCGCATACTCCATGCTCAGATCGACTTTCACGTTGTCCTGCGCCATGTAGGACTTGAGAGCTTCGATCGCGACATCGAGCCCCACTTCATTGCGCCGGCTAAAGCAATCTACGAGAGTCTTCTCGCGAGAGTACACGGATACTGTTTTGCCATCGACCGCGTGTTTCTCAATTCCCGTCTTGAATGCCAGATCGGTCAGACGCGAGACACGAATGGGTGGAAAATCCAGTCTGGGCGGTTCGCTGTTTCGTGGGATCGCGATCCAAACTTCATGTGGAATTTGGGAGGTCATTTCATGGAAGGAAAGTGCCGACACAAGATAGATCACCGCGTGTGGAACCTTTGCCGCCACCGTCACCAGATCGGATTGGCTTAGCGGAGCCATTTCAGCTAGGCGATAGAGACCTCGGGCCATTTGTACTACGAGCCCAGAATCTCGCATCGAATAGAGAGTGTTTCTAGTGATTCCGCCACGCAGGATATCGGCCATTCGCATAATCCCGCCATGGCGCCGAAATAGATCGGCAGCTCGCGTCGATGCAGTAATTGGAGCAGGCTGAAGCACGGTACAAAACACCTCCTGATATGAACATGTGGAGGTAATTTGTACCACGCCGCTGAAAGAAGTCAAGTTTTGGTGACCAGGGGCGCTGGCTCGCTAACGCCCGCGCTGGCCTCCGGTTTCCGATATTCGATAAGCGTGGCTCGTGCACTTGGTTATTGAGTAGTTACGGTCGTAGGACATCGAAAATGGGGCTGAGCTCGATTTCGTCGAAACTGTAAATCGCATGCTTTTCGAATTCTTGGCTCAGCGGAGCATTTCCGGGCCGGACGCTCGCGGCAATTTGTAAACCGGCACTTGCCGCCGCAGCCAACTCGGCACCAACGTCACTGATAAAAAGTATCTGGCTGGGAGCCAGTGACCAATCTCGCGCAATCTGAGTATAGCTGGACGATTCTTTTTTTGAGCCAATCGTCGTGTCGTAGTTGCCTGAGAACAGCTCCAAGCAATTTCCTAAGCCATCGACGTGTGCAAAGAACAGCTTTTGAGCAGCGATGCTGCCCGAAGAGTAGATTCGAATATCTCGTTTGGCACTGCGCCACCGGCGAATGGCAGGAACCACGTCGGGATAGACGTGTGATCGTAATTCACCGCTGCTGAATCCCGACTCCCAGATCAGACCTTGCAGGGCTTTGAGCCCTGTGGCTTTCACGTCGCCGTCCATCAAGCGAAGAACTTCTTGCTGGACCATTTCCAGACTTGAATTGGCAGGACAAACCGACTGCCAATGCTGTAGCGATTGATAACCAGCATCGCGTGCGATCTGATCGCAGGCCGATTGGACCGCGAGGTCTTGAAAATGGAGTGAAAGAAACGACATCAGTTGCCGACGTACGTAGGGGAACATCACGTCGTGTACAAACGAGATGCTCGATGTCGTTCCCTCGATGTCCAGTAAGATTCCCTCACCTCCAAATTTGATCACAGCTTGACCGCCGTCTGAACGACCGTCTCATTACGCACATAGCTGGGACCAAAACACAAAGGTTGGTACCGTTCGTGAATTCCTTGTTCGATATAGTGGGGAGTCCAGCCCGTCGGATCTTCGAACAAGCGAATGCACCGGATAGCCCGATCTTCACAGAGGTTAAACCAATGCTTTGTCCCGTGAGGCACGTTGATCAAATCACCCGACTCGACTTCAACCCCAAATACCGGCCCGTTCTCCGGATGAATATGGAATAGACCGCGGCCAGCCACCGTGAAACGGACTTCGTCTTCCGAATGTGTATGTTCTTTGCTAAATTTCTGCAGCATTGCATCCAAGTTGGGGGTGCTGTTATTCACGTTGATGACGTCAGCAGTCACAAAGCCTCCACGTTGCTTGAGCGATTCGATTTCCTTAGAGAATTCAGTCAAGATCTGTTCATTGGTGGCATCCGCCGCAAGCCGATTTTCGACGGGCCAATGTTCGTACCAAATACCAAATGGCTGAAGGAAATCGCGGATTTCTTGCACATCGGTCAAGGTTCGATTTTCATCGGGAATCAATACACGAGCCATGGAAATACCTCGTTTAGGGCTTTGTAGATAACAGATTGAAGCAATTAACTTACGCCGAATGCTTCGTGGAAGCAACCGCTTATTCGAGTCGCTGTACAATATCCGGTTTCTCTGGCTCGCGAGCGAAGGCGTGTAGAGATTTACTGCTGGGTAAGATTGTCGGAGCATAACTGATGACGATCGTGATTGAGAGTTTCCGTTGGTTGGCTTATTGTGGCGCACTTGGCGGATTGCTGCTGTTCAATTCATTGCACGCTGGCGAACCACGCAAGGTGAATTTGTGGCCTGCGGCAGTTCCCGGGGAAACCAAAGCGCTTCCACCTGAAGCAGACCAGACGAAGGCGAGCGATCGCTTGATCGCAGGTCGGAAAATCATCAAGCTTGGAAATGTCAGTACGCCACAGATTGAGATTTTTCCTCCACCTGCCGGTACATCCACGGGCACAACGGTCTTAATCTGCCCAGGTGGTGGGCATAACATTTTGGCTTATGATTTAGAAGGCACCGAGGTGGCACAGTGGCTTAATTCCATTGGTGTGACCGGTGTTGTTTTGAAGTATCGCGTTCCGGCTCGCGATCCCCAGCGACGCTGGAGCGCAGCGGTGCAAGATGCACAAAGAGCCATGAGTCTATTACGTGCTCGCGCTGGAGAATTGCAAATCGACGTTCGTCGGATCGGAATATGTGGCTTTTCTGCCGGAGGTGAAACGGCCGGGCTCACTTGCCTTCTCGATCAACGTCAATACGCTGCGATTGATGAAGTCGACCAACATCCCTACCGACCCGATTTTGCCATGCTGATATACCCGGCGGGTTTTGTGGTGGATGACAACTCGAAGCTGCGCGACTACGTCAATGTCACTCGCCAGACGCCGCCAACTTTCTTTGTGCACGCGTTTGATGATCGCGTCTCGCCACTTAATTCTCTGCTTTTGGCCGCCGAGTTCAAGCGAGCTGGAGTGTCCGCTGAAGTGCACGTGTTTGCCACAGGTGGACATGGGTACGGCCTGCGTAAAACCGAACAAGCAGTCACGGGCTGGACAGAGCAAGCGGCTCAATGGTTAAAAGCAAGCGGTTACTTGACCAACCCAAGTACGACAGCACGCTGAATTCACGGTATCCGCCAGCCGCAATTTCATGAAGCTTTCTCGTCGCAGTGTTCGTTTGCCACTTTGTCACAGTGGAAATGCGCAACGTAATGCGTTTTCATCGCAGTGGTTCAAGTCCGCTGGAAAGCTGTGTATTCATCCAATCGTCACTGGCCAGCTAAAATCCGCCGGGCGCTTGGAAGTTCGAGAACTGATCGAATTCGCTCAAGCGTTCAGGAGCTTTGTCTTGAAAGCGAGTAAACTCTTTTTCCCAGATTAATTCCACTTCCCCGACGGGACCATTGCGCTGTTTGGCAATGATAATTTCAGCTTGGCCAGCGTACTGTGAAGCTTCTTCTGCGCGATGATAATACTCTTCGCGATGCACAAACATGACGACGTCGGCGTCTTGCTCAATTGCGCCGGATTCGCGCAGATGACTCAGGCGAGGTCGATGATCTTTACTGTCCTCGGCTTGCCGATTGAGCTGCGCCAAACACAGTACGGGTACTTCTTGCTCTCTGGCGAGAGTTTTTAAACGCCTCGCGATCTTGGCGACCTGTTCCTGCCGTGGATCTTTAGAGTTGTCGGGCTCAATTAACTGCAAGTAGTCAATGACAATCAAACCAAGGCGTTTTTCGCGTTGCTTGATGCGCCGCGCAACGGCAGCGATCTCGCTGACCGTACGACTGGGAGAATCGTCCACAAACAACGGCGCGTTGCTGATCTCGATGGCCTTCTTAACCAGCCTTTGCCGATCCTCTTGGCTGATCGTTCCATTGCGCAGGCGATGGCCGTTGACTCGCGCAACCGAACACAACAATCTGTCAGCGAGTTCGATGCCTGACATTTCCAAACTAACAAACAACACTGGAACATGGCTTTTGAGGACGACATTCTCAGCGATGTTCATGGCGAACGCCGTCTTGCCCATGCTGGGACGAGCCGCCAGGATTACTAATTCGCCGTTATGCAGCCCACCGCTCATCGAATCGTAGTCGGTAAAGTGTGTATCCACACCACCGTCAGTGTGCACACCCTTTAAGCGAGCATCAATCCTCTCCATGGCTTGAGTGAGCAAATCGCCGATCGTATCAGCGGAATTGCTGCTCCGTTCATCCTGGATTTGAAAGACCCGCTGTTCAGCCTGCGAGACCAACTCCTTTGCATCCAGAGACTCCTCGTAGGCATCGCGCAGAATACTGGTGCTTGCCTCGATCAACCGCCGATAGGTAGCTTTGCTGCGCACAATTTCTGCGTAGTAGATTGCATGCGCTGCATTGGCTACGTTGTTGGCTAGTTTCGCCAAATACGCGCTGCCACCCACCAATTCGTAATCGCCAGCAGACTTAAGTCGATTGACCAACAAAGTCGGGTCAATTTTTTGGCCCGCGTCGATCATTTGCATGATGTGGCCATACAATTTCCGATTAGCATCATCGTAGAAATCGTCGGCCCGCAAGATCATGGTGAGGTCGTCGCAAACGTCGGGCATAATCAAGATACTGCCCAGAACGCCCATCTCTGACGAAATGTCGCACGGTGGCGCTCGATCAAGTATCTCCTCAGCCTTGGGCAAGTCAGCAGGGCGTTTTCGCTTTTCCTTCGTCGTCATCCTTGTTCCTTCCTGTCGTCGAGAGTGCTTCGATATCTTATCGCAATCGAGCCAGAATCAAGAACCGCTCCACAGATTTAGTGCCTGACTGGCCGGCGCCCTACAACGGCTTGATGTACGTTTCTTCAACCCGCCTGGCCTAGTGGTATAACAAGTTGTCAGATTTCCCTCCCACACGACCGAGAGCCCAACACCGATGATAGCCGCCAATTCGCTTGCTCCACTGGCCCCTGGTGACATTACCGAAGCTATGGCATAATCTGCGAACTACCCTGAAGGTAGGTTTAGCTTCGTTGATAAACGGTATTGAGTTACCTGATTTGGACATTGCTGGCAGGCTTAGGGTATACTTAAACTCAATTCAGCAAACAAGTTACGAAAAATCAACAGGCCTTTTTACAGGCTGAGCGGCGCTGCTGGTTTCGAGTAAACCAGGATTGAATTGGGAAGCTAATAATACGATTTTTATTAATCGCCAGTAGTAGGTAAAAAGCTCAGTTTTTGCTATTGCTGTGTGTCAGGAGAATTTGATGTACAAGAATTTGAATCCCTCTTCCATCGGAATCTCTGGTCGTCAGAGCGAGGTTATTGAGCTGGCAATGACTTACGGTTTCAAAGGTGTTGAAATCGACCTTGCCGATTTGGTCAAGCGATCGCAGCGGGGTTCGTTTGACCAAGCCGCTCGATATTTGACCAGTTCTGGAATCAGGGTGGGAGGTTTCGAAGTGCCCATCGATTTGGACGACGACGACACCGCCTATGGAACTCGGCTGGCAGAGCTGCCTGGTGCTGCACAAATTGCCAAACGAGTTGGTGCTCCTCAAGGCATGTTGCGAATTCCTCCGGCGACAGATCGCTTACCTTATCACGAATTCTTTAACGTCATTCGCAAGCGTATTGATGAAGTTGCGACGATCATGGCGAAGGAAGACGTAAAGGTAGGCTTGCATTTTTCTGCTGCGGCAGATCAAGGCGTTGGCAAGCAATTTAAGTTTGTGTCCGACGTCGAGAGTTTTCTTGCACTGTTCCGCTCATGCACTTCAAAAAACGTCGGCATCACAGTGGACACTTGGCAGTGGCACGTCGGAGGTGGCAACCTAGACAACATCGTGTCTTTGCCAATCGACCGTGTAGTTTCTGTTAGGGTTGCGGACATCGACGAAGAAACGCCGCGAGCCAAGGCGACACTGAAGAACCGTTTCTTGCCAGGAACATCCAAAGTGATCGATAATGTCCGCATTCTTGCGCACTTTGTCGGTATTGGTTACAGCGGCCCTGTGACTCCAATGGGACAGAATCCCGCAGCCGGTCCAAATATGACGCGCGATGCGATCGTTGCCGCAGCCCAAGCGGCTCTCGACAAGGTTTGTGAAGAGGCAGGAGTTCCTTGCCAAACTCGCCGCCCAGAGATGTTTGCTGAAACAAGTTCTGCATATTAAACTGCGGACGTAAGGCAAGCTGACGAGCAAACATGCAAGTTGGCCGTGGAAGCACAATAAAGCGTCTGGCACTTTTGCAGACCGATGTTGCTCAAGCTATGCCGGGGCGTAAATACAGCCTTTTAGTCGCCCCGATATTGCAATGAAGGTCAAAGTCTGATTGCACAGCGCGCCACTATGATCTCCAATTATGGTCCTAAGCCCGGTCTATGTTGTTGTTATTACTCTGCCAGCCGACGCTTTCTAGTTTGGCTCATGAGTAAGGTTGATGCTGGTTTAGGTGACGGCTAGCTCACGAGACAGATCCATTTGCGGCTCGATGGGCACTCAGTTCAACGCTTTCGCTGCAACGACTTAGTTTTTCCAACGATAATCGCAAGTGGTGCTGTCCAACAACGCGCAATTAGGTGGTGAGTCGATCATGACGCACGTGACAATGCTGGAAGACTTGTATCGATATAATCGATGGGCAATGCAGCGCATTCTGGCCATGTGTGAAACGCTTACCGACATGCAACTGGACGAGCCGCGAGAGATAGGGTTCGGTTCACTGAGGAATACTCTGTTTCACATTCTTGCTGCCGAAGAGATTTGGTTGGAGCGTTGGGAGGCTCAACCATGGCGTCCGTTTGAAACCGACGCCAAAGGAATTACTGTAGCGGCGATCGCGGATCGGTTGAGTCAGGTTGAATCCCGGCGCTGTCATTTGCTCGACGAACATCGATCGTCCAATTGGGCACGCATGGTAGTTTATAAAAACGCCAAGGGAGAAGAATTCCAAAATCAACTTGGAGATTTGGCAATCCATGTTGCCAATCATGGGATTCACCACCGTGCCCAAGCTTTGTACCTCCTAAAACAACATGGCCAAATCGTTCCAGGAGGTTTAGATTATCTTTTTTTCCGCTTGGCCATGCCTTTCGTGAAACAAGAGCCAGAGGCGGTTACGGGGCTGCGCGCGTTTGGTCTGGAAATTGAATCTGGACAGAGCACTGCGGTCAATTGGTGCCCCGAATTCACTCGCAAGTATTTTGCGTACGGCGATTGGGCCAATAATCGACTGTTGATGTTGCTTGCCTCGCTCGCAGATAACGTTTTGGATCGTGATTATGGAATGGGGTTAGGGACAATCCGCAAAACCGCTTTGCATATTTTCGACGCAGAACGCTGGTGGTTCCAGAATTGGGCCGTCGGAACGACGATGTATGAACGGAGCGCTGAAAGTACGTCAGTGACACAACTCGAATCTTGTTGGCGAGAGTTCATTCCACCCAGAAATCAATTTCTCAAGTCGCTCACATCTGAATCCGCTCAACGCGTTGTGACCGTGAAGTTTGGCGGACCGCTACTGAGATTTCCAATTGTGGAATCGCTGATTCAGCTTGGTGGACACGGCACTCATCATCGTGCTCAACTTCTGAATATGTTGCGACGAGCGGGCGTGGCCGTTCCACCAGTCGATTTCGTCGTCTGGCTAAGAGAAAATGGGCGGTAACTTTAGGCGACCGGTATTTAAAAGAACACCGAACAACGTGCACCGCGCCGTAAATCAACTAGCGGAAGTGCTGCAGCCCTTGGGGTGTCTTTGGCAAGCCCTCGTATGTGATGAAACGGTCTTTTCTTCCGCTCGCGTTACGTCCGCTTGAACATCTTGTCGAGTTGTTCGCGGCTAAAAAAAAGTGCCGTTGGGCGTCCGTGTGGGCAGTGATGTGTATCTTGATAATGGTACCGCTGTTCGAGTAACGCAGTAATCTCTTCGGGTGCTAATTTATCGCCCGCTTTGATAGCCGCTTTACAAGCGATCATATGCAACAATTCGTCCAGCAAATCTCGCGCGCTGGGTTCTTTTCCACCCGACAACAGCGGTTCAATCACCTGTCTAAGCAATTCTGCCGGGCGCAGGTTGGCCAGCATCGCCGGATAGGATGTCATCAAAATCGTATCGCCTCCAAAAGGCTCGATACCTATGCCGATCTGCGCCAGCAATTCGCGACTCTCAACCGCTACTGCCAACTCGGCAGGAGGCAATTTGATAGGTTCGGGAACCAGTAACTGCTGGCTTTCCAATTGCCCACCCGCAAGCTTTTCGCGGAGCTGTTCATACAAAATCCGTTCGTGCAATGCATGTTGATCGACCACGATCATGCCTCGTTCATCTTGCGTAACAAGATAACGATTGTGAATTTGCATTCCTAAGTGAGTCATGGCTGGATGCTGGTGAGGAGCATCGACTCGCAAAATCTCCCCGCCGGATCCTCGCGGTCCAGTCTGTTCGTCAGAAGCACTGTCAGGCATCTGAGCATCGCGACGCTGAGCTTCATTTTCTCCGTCATAGGGAGTGTCGAACCCCGATCGATCTACTGTTGTTTCCAACCCTGGTGCTGAGAGCATCCCGCCTGGAGCGGCCGGTCTTACTGCAGAGGTGGTTAGGTTACTGGCGAGACCTGGACTTCTAGAAAAATCAGGGAACGGCCGAAAGGGCGCGGGGGAGCTCGACAGGTTCAATGTCCCTTGGACAGGAGTTAGCGTATTGCTGGGCAATGTGGTAGAGATGGGCTGCGAAATCTGATTAGCGTGATCTTGCCAACGTTGATCGGACCGACTGAGCGGAAATGCGTGAGAATCCTGAGAGTTTGTAGAATTAGCTGGAGTTGGAAGGCGAACGCGCGAAGTTAAGTCGGTCGATAAAAATCGATGGCGCAATGTCTGCAAGAGTTGACTGTAGATGCGTCCACCTTCTTGAAAGCGGACTTCGAGTTTAGTGGGATGGACGTTAACGTCAACCAATTGAGCGGGCATCTCAAGTCGCAAAAAACAGACTGGAAAGCGTCCTACCATCATCAGACCGCGGTAGGCTTCGCTGAGCGCGTGTTGCAGCGAGCGATCGCGGATATGGCGACCGTTTAGGAACAGATACTGCAATCGATTATTGCTGCGGCTGACGCTCGGGTCCGTAGCATAGCCACTCAATTTGATGTGATCTTGAAGATTTTCAACGGGAATGAGGGCGTCAGCA
>CAZVBC010000281.1:0-9866 GCA_964625155.1 uncultured Pirellulaceae bacterium | reverse complement strand
GAACGGAGAATAATAGAGAATTATGTTAGCTAAGGAAATCAAGCCCGGAGCCGTCGTGGTCAACGAAGGAGCTCCGATTATGATCGAATCGGTTACGGTTCAGTCCCCGAGTGCTCGCGGTGCGGCAACTTTGTACAAGTTTCGAGCCCGCAACTTGATCACCAGACAGAAACTGGATCTGGTGCTCAAGGGTACGGATACGCTGGCCGAAGCCGACTTTCACAAACGACTAGTCAAGTTGATGTACAAAGACGCTGAAGCTGTACACCTACTCGATCAAGAAGATTTTAACCAATTCTCGCTCAGCGTCGATGATGCGGCGGATCAGATTCCCTACATCACCGAGGAATCTGAAGGCATGTACGCACTCATTTACGACGGTGAATGCGTCGGACTGCAGATGCCCGCTGCGGTTGAATTGACCATTACACAGTGCGATCCAACCACGCGTGGTAATTCTGCCACTGCGCGCACCAAGCCAGCCACCCTGGAAACCGGATTAGTGGTTCAGGTACCAGAGTACATCAAGGAAGGTGAGAAAGTAAAAGTCGATACGCGCACTGGCGAGTTTCTATCCCGCGCATAGCCGTCCTGACCGGCGATGGATGAAGCGTCGCCTAGTTGGCCAGTGACGTCGAAGACCAAACAACGGTGTGCCAGCCGTGGAAACGCTATGTGTTCATGTTCCGTCATAGGACTTTGGGTAATTCCCTGACGGAGACTGTGTGATCGGAGCGAACTGAAGTCGAACTTCTCTAACGCAATGGCTTTAGTTTGCTAATCGGAATGGACGACTAACACTTTGAGCGTTTTGATATTACAATTTAGTGAGTATCGTGGGCTCCGAGTGTTGAGACGAATTCGAGGCAATTCCGGTCCTCATCATGCAATCTACACCTATCAAAACACGATTTTGGCGCTATTGCCATATTCTTTTGCTAGTGTTGTCGTTCGTCTCGCCTACCAGTGGCTATCTAAGAGTAATTGAGCCAGCCAAAGAGGTTTGTGACCCAATTGAAGAACGGGTCGATCTTACCGACTCTCTGGAGTCGTTACCACTTGCGGGTCGGCGGGTGGCTTGGCGGAACCATCGGCAACTCGTTTCGACCACCAAGCGATTGTCCCTTTTGGCTGCTGCCCAACGAGTTCTGGCACGACGGTTTAGCCGTACGATTGCCGGACATCGAATCTCCCACGAATTGTGCGCGCCGCTGCGCTGTTGACTTCAATCGCTGCATCTCGCAGCACTCTCGTTCCAGATGCTCAGCGCCGCGTTTCTGACCCGTGATTGGCGTATCGCAGATCCACTTCAACTGGCGTCAACAGGGATGCTTCTAGCACTGTGAGTTTACGACCAATCATGGCGGCCAAGAGAACCGCAGGGTGGGTCGGCTCGCCAGTTCGAGGGTCGATCACTATCTACGAGGTCGGCGATATTGAAAAGCTGAAGCGAAGCGGACGTGGCACACCTACGTAGCCGGTATTTGTGTCACCGTGCAACGACATGAACATTGATCACAAGCATATGAGTAACAAAGCAGATATTTGCATGAACAGTATTGTTAATGAACCAGCATCTAAGTTCAGTACGCTTGGCCGAGACATGTCGGCTGGTGTCGTCGTTTTTTTGGTTGCACTGCCGCTATGTATGGGAATTGCATTAGCGTCTGGCGCTCCTCCTTTTTCCGGTCTATTGGCTGGAATTATTGGAGGGATCGTTGTGGGTGTGATTTCAGGCTCGCATACCAGCGTCAGTGGTCCTGCGGCAGGCTTGACGGCAATCATCGCGGCACAAATCGCTTTGCTGGGATCGTTCGAAGCCTTTCTGACAGCCGTGGTTATTGGCGGATTAATTCAGATTGCAATGGGAGCAGCTAGGCTGGGTATCATCGCCGCATTTTTTCCGAACAGCGTAATCAAAGGGCTGCTGGCAGCTATCGGAGTCATCTTAATCCTAAAGCAAATTCCACACGTCCTCGGTCATGACACAGATCCCGAAGGTGATATGGCATTCGAACAACCCGACCACCACAACACGTTTACCGAAATCGGTACGCTGTTCTTCGGTGACATGCATATGGGCGCGGCAATCATCGGACTGCTGTCAGTAGGCATCCTGGTGTTTTGGGACACGGTTCCATGGATGAAGAAATCAAAAATGCCCGCACCGTTGGTTGTGGTCGTCCTCGGGTTAGTACTGAGCCAACTATTCAGCACTCTTGGTGAACGTTTGGCCGTTGGATCGAGTCATCTGGTGCAAGTACCGGTAATCGACAGTTTGGATATGTTTTGGCAAGGGTTGCAGATGCCCGACCTTTCCAAGCTATGGGATTCCGACATCTATGTGGCTGGTGTGACGATCGCGCTGGTGGCTTCATTAGAAACGTTGTTGAACCTGGAAGCCGTCGACAAGATTGACCCCAAACAGCGAGTTTCGCCCGGCAGTCGTGAATTGATAGCTCAGGGCATTGGCAATGTCTTGTCCGGCTCGATTGGTGGTCTGCCAATGACTTCGGTTATCGTGCGCAGCTCCGTGAACATCAATGCTGGAGGTCAATCAAAACTGTCGGCGATCATACATGGCATCTTGCTTTTGTTCTGCGTGATGCTCCTACCAAGCTACTTGAATTTGATCCCCGTTTCCTGCTTGGCGGCGATCTTGTTGACCACGGGAATTAAGCTAGCCAGCCCAAAGCTCTTCAAGCAATTGTGGACCGAAGGACGTTATCAGTTTATCCCCTTTATTGTGACGCTTGTCGCCATCGTGCTGACGGACCTATTGATTGGGATTTTAATCGGGCTGGCAGTAAGTATTTCCTTTATTCTCAATAGCAATTTCAGACGCCCTTTGCGCAGAGTTCTGCAAAAGCACATCGGCGGTGAAGTGTTGCATATCGAACTGGCGAACCAAGTTAGTTTTCTAAATCGTGCAGTGATAGAAAAAACGTTACGCGAGGTGCCTCGTAATGGTCACGTCTTGCTGGATGCATCTCGTACCGATTACATCGATCCAGATATTCTCGGACTAATACGCGACTTTAAGGAAAACACGGCCCTGATTCATGGAATCAAACTGAGCCTGAAGGGTTTTAGGCAGAAGTATGATTTGCAAGACGAAATTCAGTTCGTCGATTTCTCGACACGCGAAGTACAAGGCATGCTTTCACCAGCCGGTGTATTGCAAGTCCTGCGCGATGGGAACGAACGCTTTAGGACTGGAAGACAAGTTTCCAGGGACGTGGGCAGGCAGCTTCAAGCAACTGCCGCAGGGCAACATCCTCTGGCAGTTGTCTTGAGTTGCATCGATTCTCGTACGCCTGCCGAACTGATATTCGATCTTGGTTTGGGAGACATTTTTAGTATCCGCATCGCCGGGAATATCTCCAGCCCGAAAGTCCTGGGAAGTATCGAATATGGAACAGCAGTCGCTGGCGCAAAACTGATCCTCGTGGTAGGCCACACGCGGTGTGGTGCCGTCAATGCGGCAGTTAACTTTACATGTTCAGAGACCAATGCACTAGAAAAAACGGGCTGCGAACATCTCGAACCTATCGTTCAAGACATCCGTAAATCCATCGATTTGGATAAGTGTCAATTCCTCCGAAACAAACCTACCGAGGCAATTGAGGCCTACGCCGAAGATGTGGCTCGCAAAAATGTGCGCCGCGTGGTTCAGCAATTGCTCGAAGAGAGCCGCACGATCAAAGAATTAGTTGCTAGTCGAAAAGTTGGCCTGGCGGGTGCGATGTACAATGTATCCTCAGGCCAAATCGAATTTTTGGACGACAGTTGTTATGGTGTCCAACAAGAAGCCGCTCCCATGCCGAACTTAGGATTAGTGGCGACCTAGCCAGCGCATGTTCACAGCTCAATTTTAAGGATCGGGAGGGGTGCTGAACAATCAATTGAGCGGCGGCTCGGTAGGAACCTCACTCTCCCGGTCCCCACAAACCCTGATTCTTAGCTGTGATTCTTAGATGTGACAAAGCAATAGCGGCCGCTCGCCCACACAGTTTGTCGACACGCGACTGCGGTGTCGCGTTTAGCCTCAGCGACGAATTTTTTGGTGGATGTGCGTTGAGTTTACCGAGTGCTGTCCATACCCGTCCAAACAGACCGCTCAGCGAATTCGCATCTCAACAAACAAAACAACCGCGCATTTAGCTGGTTTGCACGCACTAGTCGCGGAACTCTTCAAGGGTTCGTTGATTTACATAGTGTGCAAACGATCTTAATCGACGCATTCCATTACGGGAAAGTCGAATTCAACCAACCTTGTTCACCGATCCGGTGCCCACGTTCCGCTAAGTAATTATTGGCAGGACATGATAATCGGAAATTCTGAAAAAAATTGCAAATCAGTGCGGCGGATTTGAACTTGAGCCACAACTAGTTGTTTGAACACACGTTTCTTTTGAAATTGACCGCCCCAATTTGAGGAGTGCTGGATTATGAAATACTTGTTGCTTTTAGGTGCTGCTACCCTAACAGCCGGAGTGTGGATGGCGGCGTTGGCTCAGCAACCCGAACCACAAAATAACCCGGATGAACAATCCGAGCGTCCGAATCAACGGCCTCGCGAACCCTCTGGTTTTGGTGCACCAAGAGGACCTGGCGGACCCGGTGGTCCTCCAAGACGCGAAGAACGTAAACTGCTCGACAAGTTCGATGACAATAAAGATGGTTGGCTTAATCAAGCCGAACGAGCAAAGGCACGAGAATTTGTGCAAGAAAATCCTGCGCCACGAGGAGGTTTCGGACCGCCGGGAGGTGGGCCGGGTCCAAATCGCCAAGGTCCGCCAGGTTTTGGTCCACCAGACTTTGGACCGCCAGGATTTGGACCGCCAGGGTTTGGACCTGGTGGTGACGGCTTTCGCCGTGGGCCGGGAGGTCCCCGAGGCGGAAATCGTGAGCCGGCTAAGCCTGGTAAACAAATCGCACCCGAAGATGTACAGCCTGTAACGGGTGGATTGTACGATCCAAAAGTCTTACGCACGATTTTTGTTCAGTTCGAGAACCAAGATTGGGAAGCTGAACTGGCCGCGTTTCGCGATACCGATGTCGAAGTTCCCGCGACGCTGACGGTGGATGGGAAACAGTACTCGCAAGTAGGTATCCATTTCCGTGGCAATTCCTCTTATCAAATGGTTCCCGAGGGATACAAACGCTCTCTCAACTTAGCCATGGACTTGGTGGACGCTGACCAACGGCTTTACGGTTACAAGACATTGAATCTGCTCAACGGCGCTGAAGACGAGTCCATGTTGAGTTCTGTTCTCTATTCGCATATCGCGTCAAAGTACCTGCCTACTCCCAAAGCCAATTTGGTACGTGTAGTCATCAATGGCGAGAATTGGGGTATCTACGCGAATGTCCAGCAATTTAACAAGGAGTTTCTCGACGAGCATTATGACAAATCTAGTGGCACGCGCTGGAAGGTTCCTGGCTCGCCAGGAGCACGTGGTGGTTTGGAATACATGGGTGATGAGATTGAGGCGTACCGCAGTACTTTCGAAATGAAAGGGGACAGCGATAAGTCTTGGAAGAAACTAATCACATTCTGCAAAACACTCAATGAAACACCCACCGATCAACTTGCAAACAAATTGCGTGATTTGGTAGATATCAATGAACTGCTGTGGTTCTTGGCTATCGATATTTCGTTGCTTAACAGTGACGGTTATTGGACTCGCGCCAGCGACTATAGCATTTGGTTGGACGACACCGGGAAATTCCATTTCTATCCTTATGATATGAACGAAGCCTTTCGAGCTTCGATGGGGCCAGGAGGGCCTCGCGGTCCCGGCGGCTTTGGAGGCCCGGGTGGATTTGGCGGTCCGGGTGGATTTCGTGGCCCTGGGTTCGGTGGGCCTGGTGGGTTCGGTGGACCCGAAGGACGAGGCAGAGGTTTTGGTGATCGCCCGGCGCGCCCCGAACTGGACGATCCACAAACCCGTCGCACGCCGGATCAAGCTCCACAGGATCGTCGATCAAACGACACAAGGCCACCACGTGGTGACGAGGGTGGATTCGGACCGAACGGACCGGGAGGGTTTGGGCCAGGCAGAGGACCCGGTGGTCCTGGCGGTGGACTTGAACTGGATCCACTCGTTGGGCTCGACGACGCTCGCAAACCTCTTCGTAGCAAGATACTGGCAATCCCAGAATTCCGTGAACAATACTTGCGCAATGTGAAAACGTTGGCTGAAAAAGAATTCTCTTGGCAAGCTATCGGTCCCATTGTCCAACAATATCGCGAACTGGTCAGTGCGGAGATCGAAAGTGAAACTCGCAAACTGGGGACCTATGAAGGTTTCCTGCGAGCGACAGCGGACGAAATCCCTAAAGCACCAGACAACGTGACTAAAAATTCACCAGAGCAATTTGGGCCAGGCCCACGTCGTGGTCAAAGTAATCTACGTCAGTTCTTCGAGGTCCGCGGTCAATATTTGCAGAAAACGGCGACAGCCGCGTTAAAGCAAAAAGCTGACAAAAAGACTGGCGAGCAACCATGAACCCTTTTTGTGTTCAGCGTTGATCTTTGTTTTCAAACTTTACCACTCCCAGGCGACAGCCATGAACTGCGAACAGCCACAATTGAATTCCGTTGACTGTGTCAAACAACGACGAGCAACAGATGCTCGACCTGATAAACGCATCGAGCTGAAATTTGTCATCAATTCGTCGCTCGCAGGCGAATTGCGCGACTGGGCACGTTCGCATTTGCAACCCGATCCGTTGGCGGCTGCTGCGGTACCTGGGAGTGATTCGTATCCGATCAGTACGCTGTATTTGGATACTCCCGAATTGGATTTGTATCATCGTACTCGCGACGCGGGTCGAACCAAACATCGCTTGCGCCGATATGGTACGGAACGCCGTTTGTGGCTTGAATCCAAAAAGAAAATCAAGTCTGTGGTAGTCAAACGTCGTACTTGTATCGACGAAGATGAATTAAGCTATCTGCGTTGTTTCCCTCGTGTCGTGTCACTTGAAAATGCGAATGATCAGGCGTCCCAAACCAGACCGGACCTAGCTTGTGATTCTTTGGATTGGGCGGGCCAGTGGTTTCGACAAAAGGTTCACGACCGCAAATTACTTCCGTCGGCTATGGTCTATTACGAAAGGTTTGCGCGCATTGGTGGATTGCCGGGTGATTCGCTGAGGTTTACGATCGATCGTGGATTGAAAGGCGAACGTTATCATGCTTGGGACGTTCCCGCGACAGTGCCTGATTCCCTAAGGAACTCAGTTGACCAAGAAATCCTCGAGTTGAAATTCTGTTCCGTCATGCCAGCGGAGTTTAAAGAGTTGCTCGCTAGTTTTCCGTTGCTCGCCACAGGCTTTTCAAAGTACCGCACATGCTTGAGAATTTTGCAGCATCCGTGAGCGATGCGACCGCTCCGGCCAACTTGGGTTGGATTGCTTTGCGATTGATACTCGCACTGGTGGCTGGTTGCGCCGTCGCTTGGCTTGCTAAAGGACGACAAAACGACCAATCTGATGGCACTCTGCCAATTACGCTCGTGCTGATGAGTGTCCTGATTGCCATGGCAACCCAGATCATCGGAGATAATATTGCACGAGCATTCAGTTTGGTTGGTGCTCTGTCGATCGTTCGCTTTCGCACGGCTGTACCCCAAACTCAAGACGTGGCGTTTGTGTTGTCCAGCGTAGTCGTTGGCATGGCTATTGGTGCTGGACAATTTGCCATCGCAGCCCTTGGATTAGCCATCGTTGGCTGTGTCGTGCGTCAAGCCCATCTGGTGCCATGTCTTGGGCAATCAAAAGCTGCCAGTAACAAATGTAATCTGCCGTCAACGACTTCCATGGAACTGATGATGACAGTAGGGCTCTCCGCAGCAACCCAAATCGAACAAGCGATCAGCCAAGTTTGTCAAACGTATAGTCTTCGAGGGATCGAAACAGCGCGCAAAGGAGCCGCTTTGAAAGTGTCTTACTCCGTTGTGCTCGCGCCAGGCATTGATGCCCCTGCAGCAGTCGTCAAACTACAGCAAATGAACGCCGTGGAGACTGTCGAATTGCGTCTGTGAAATCATCGCTTGATCGTTTGCACTTTATTGGCAAATGTTCAATCCCGGGAAGTTAGCACTTCCGACACCAGAAGGATTGCAGTACCCATATTTTCAACTGGCCGGTGTTCTTAATGCGATTGCGATTGATACAAGTACTCACGGCTGTTGCTGCACTCTTCTCAGTTTACCTGTACACCCAACGACCGGACATCGAGCAGTATTCGAAACTGTACTTTCCTGGCAATCCCAAGCCTGATGCTTTTAATGGGCTGAACAAAGCAATTCCATTGTTGATGGTAATGATTACAGTATCCTTACTGCTTGCCGCGCGAATCAACGGAAGACGTCAATTCGTACTATACCTTCCTCTCTCCTTCGGACCATCTGCTTGTCTCGTCGGTTGGTATGTGACCGAAGATCTTAGTGATCCGAACTGGTTTGATCTCACCGCTCTGGCGACCATTGGTATGTTGGTATCGTGTGCGATTACAACTTTGCTGTCATTTGCAATCAAGCAATCCGCAAGACAAGCTATCGGAGGCGATTCCGTCGATCGACCGGATTGATTGTTCTAAATCGCGGACCATGGGGCTCAATCACCTGTCTTGTTCACTAGGTGAATTTTGAGCATGCGGTTCAAGGCACTCTGGGCCATCGAATCGAGCGTTATTGACTCTTGAAGTTACAGGAATCGCCTCAAAGAAATCGTTCGGTGCAGGTTGTAGCAAGCTCTGAATCTGCTCTGGCAAAAGTTGCGGGTCAAGCCAGCTCTGTAGCGCTTGGCCTAGGATCGCGACAGGCATGCGATCATGAACCGCGCTGATTGCGGGCGATGCACCAGTAGTGATTATCGTGCACGTACGAATGGCGTGTTCCGTGGCCTTGGTATTCGCTTCCCAGATTCCCGCCATGGCAAATACAGCATGATTCGGGCGACGGATCCAGTAGGGCTGCTTCCGGTTAGCTTCTGGCCGCCATTCGTAATAGCCATCAGCAACGATAGCACAACGGCGCTTCACCAATGGCTGCTTAAACGACGGTTTTTCTGCAACTGTTTCTGCCCGAGCGTTAATCATGCGACTACCAATCGCGAGGTCCTTAGACCAGGAAGGGACCAGCCCCCAACGAAAGTAATCCGCGACGATTGCTCCCGTTGCAGCATCTTGCACCAGCGCGATAATCGACTGCGTTGGGGCAATGTTGTATCGCGCGCTCCAGTTGGTGGCTACGACCGAATTGTCAATCAAAGGAAGTAGCAACTGCCCCCATTGATCTGGAGCTGTCTTCAAAGTGAATCTACCGCACATGAACGCAAGGATTCCTCAGAATTCGGAAATTGTGGAAATAAGTACGACGGTCGGTAACGAAACGGACGCAAACAACTTGGCCAGAAAGCTCGTTGAGAGCAAACTGGCTGCTTGCGTTCAGATTACTGGACCTATTCACAGTGTCTACCGCTGGAAAGGTGAAATCTGTGAAGAACACGAGTGGCGCTGCACTATCAAATCTCTATTCAACTTAGTCGAATCCGTGCAAGCTTGTATACGTCAGTACCACCCTTATGAAACGCCTGAAGTATTGGTGTTGTCGGTTGTGGTTTCGTCACCAGCATACGAATTGTGGGTACGAGAACAGGTTGCGGCCGAGCCGAAATTCCCTTGATGTCACTTTCGCGACATGCTGTAAATTTTTCGTATCTTAGTTCTCCACGCCTTCGTTTACAGCACCAGTCTGGTGTGATATTTCAGGCACATATATGCCGCCGCAAGCAGCTACAAATCATCCAAATCGAAGCCGCCCTCGCGTCGCGCCTCGCGCAACTCGAACGAA
>CAZVBC010000280.1:0-9941 GCA_964625155.1 uncultured Pirellulaceae bacterium | reverse complement strand
CCCACGGCCAACGGATTAAAAGTCCGTTGCTCTACCGACTGAGCTACGCCCTCAACCTCGCTGCAGACCTGTAATCGTCCAGGTATACAGTGAATATGTACTCCCGACTTTAGGGATATTGCAACATCAAGGTAGCTGTATCCCAAATTGCGTTCAGGTGAGTGGAAAGTGTAATCGAATCGCTGGATTTATGCCACCCACGGTGTGGTTAAGAGATAGCACTGATTTATCGCTACTGGATATCGGTCCGATTTATGCAAGAATCTCTCGCAACACTCTTCCATGCACGTTGGTTAGGCGACGCTGGATGCCGTTGTGATAATAGGTCAGGCGCTCGTGATCGATGCCCAACAAATGCAAGACGGTAGCATGAAAATCGGGCCAAGAAACCGGATTTTCAACGCTCTTCCAGCCGATTTCGTCGGTGGCTCCAAAAGCCATACCCGGTCTCAGCCCGGCCCCGGCTAGCCAGACTGTAAATCCGGTTTGGTTATGGTCACGTCCCGTCCCGACCACATCGGAGGCGGACTGAGTAAATGGAGTGCGGCCAAATTCAGAGGTAAATAGCAGCAAAGTATCTGCTAACATACCGCGCTGCTTGAGATCTCGAATAAAGGCTGCAATGGGCTGGTCGATGCGCACTGCCTCTTGAGAGTGGTTCTGAATAACGTTTTCATGCGCATCCCAATTGATCCGCGGTGAACTAAAGTCGCCACCGGAGAAGACTTGAACAAACCGGACCCCACTTTCCAATAATCGTCGCGCAAGTAGTAGGCGTGTGCCAAAATCGTTGGTATCAGCATGTTCAATTCCGTAACTGCCGAGCGTGTGCGCGGACTCGTCTGCAAAGTTCGAAACGCGAGGAATTGCGGATTGCATCTTTGCCGCCAATTCGTAACTTCGCATGCGGGTCAGCAACTCTTCTTCACCCAGCCATCGCGCAGCATCACGCTCATTCAGCTCGCGCAATAGGCTTTGTGATGCCACTTCAGCCGCCGCGGTTGTAGCGCGAGCTGGGAAGAGATCTGCGACTGGCCGATCACCCGTCTGCAAAGCAACGCCTTGATGTCGAGCTGGCAGGAAACCACTCGTCCAGTTGTTGGTGCCACTGGCGGGTAAGCCGCGCCCGTCGGGCAGTACGATGTAAGCTGGCAGTTCCTCCGATTCGCTTCCCAGGCCATACGACAACCACGATCCCAAAGTGGGGAAGCCGTTCAGCCGAAAACCAGAATTTTCGTTTAGAGTGGCCGGCGTGTGGCTCGACGAGTCCGCCACCATCGAATGAATAAAAGTCAATTCGTCGACCACGGTAGCGATGTGTGGAAACAGCTCAGAGACCCATTTTCCGCTTTTACCTCGCTGTTTGAAAAGCCAGTCATTCTGGCGCAGCAGTCCAACCTTGCCAAAGAATACCTCAGGGCTCTCCTGGCTACTGAGCGACTTTCCATGCATTGCCGCTAGCGCAGGTTTGTAATCGAACGAGTCGATATGCGAAAGTCCGCCACACAGGCAAAAATGAATTGCTCGTTTGGCTTTGGGAACATGATGTATTCCTAAAGGAGTGTCAGAGACATGCTGATCGCGAGCCCGTGCTTGGTCACTCTGAAACAGCCCAATTAGCGCGGCTCCAGCTAAACCATGAGTGGTCCAGTCAAAAACTTGACGACGAGTTAGTGCACAAGCACGTTCTGAATTACCGTACATACAAGAACTCATTTGAATTCAACAAGACTCGACACCATGCAACCAATCCATGTTGCTGAATAAATGACCAACCCAGTTTTAGTTCTGCTGGGTCGGGAGAGCGATAATATACAATCGCATATCCAAGGCGGATCGCTTGTTGTTGATCGTCACCCACGGCTCGCTGCAGACGCTCAGCAAACTGCTCGGCCATGCGCATGGAAAACGAGTTGTTGAGCAACGCCAGCGACTGTAGAGGTGTGTTCGTGTACGATCTCGTTGGAGTCAACGTGGAAGGGTCGGGACAATCAAAAACATCGAGCAGCGGATTGGTTCCTCCTCGTGCCCACGTGCGATACACTGTGCGACGATGAGAATTAGGCGTGGTTGGATCGGTGCGCTCGTAAAACTGTGTCCCGCCCCTAAGAAATGGTCGAAAGTCCTGGTATCCCGGGCCACCTCCCACACAATTCATTGCACCAGCAACTACCAACATCGAATCGCGTAACATTTCTGAAGACAAACGAAATGGCGCTCTACGCCATAACAAACGATTGTCTGCGTCGATGCTTAATGCTTGTGGATTGAGTGCTGCGGATTGTCGATATGCTGCCGAATTCACGATCTGGCGATGCAAGTTCTTTAGACTGAAATGAGAATCGATCAGCGACGTAGACAGCCAGTCTAGCAATTCCAGGTGAGAGGGTTGGCCGCCATTGAACCCCAAGTCGTTTGGTGTTCGGACCAATCCAATCCCAAAATGGTATTGCCATACTCGGTTTACGATCGTTCGAGCAAATAGTGGATTTTGTGTCGAAGTGATCCACTTGGCGAACCCCAGTCGGCGTTCGGCCTCGTCCGCAGTTGACGCAAGCTCGAATTTATCTGAAGCGGATTCTAACAGCGTTAAGCCACCTGGTTGTACGACATCTCCACGAGCCAGCGGATTGCCTCGCAACAAAACGTTGACAGTTGGTGCTGACTGGGGTGTGACAGCAAAGACGCGTTTATCTCGCTGCTCGCGCAGCGCGTCGCGAGAATGAATAATATCAGCCTTAAGACTCTCTCTACGTCGGATCTGAACATCGGTCAGTTGGCTTGTAATTTCTTCGTCGCGGAGAAAATTGCCAGCTTGCTCGAAAGACTCACGAACTTCCTCGCTCGATAAGCATCGAGCATGTACGCGTGCGCGGTGGATGGTCCCGCTGAACATTCTGCCAGGTCCGGGTGTACCGTGGCGCAAACCGAACAAGATTTGTGATTTACCAGCCGTAAATTTTGCCAAGCTCGCCGCATACGACTTACCGTAGGCTTGGCCATTCCGGAAAATCGTGATCGTTCCGTCGAGTGAGTAAGTGATGGCCACATGGATCTCTTGCCCCTGAGAATCTTCGACAATGCCACCGACGTCTTGCGTGCGCTGGAAATTGTTGCTGCCTGCCATCCAATGCCTAGGTTGGCGTTCGCCATAGACAATTGCATCGAATTGTCCACCGTCAGGACCCTGCACACTGATCGCTGCACCACCGCGCATTTGCAGGTTAGCTAGCGTCAACCAAACCTCCAGTGTCTTGTCCGCCAACTCAATTTCCAAGGGACCAGTGGCTGCGTATCCACTGGTCCCGTCCAGGACCAAGCCTTCATTTTCGAGCGAGGCTCCCCCGTGCAATTTAATCTCGCGTTCGAACAACGAAGCCGGTTGCCGAAAATCCCATTGATACGCAATATCCACTGGTCTCGCGTTGTTCCGACTCGCGGTTCTGTCACGTAGCGCGGAAGCTCTGGCAGGACCTTCAATTTGTTTTAGTTCATCAAGTAATCGAGCCAGCTTAGATTCCGATCGCTGGACGAGTTCCGAGACTGCGATTGAACGCTCACCACGGTGAACACCACTAAGCGACGCAACGAAACGATAGTAATCTGTTTGCCGAATCGGGTCGAACTTGTGATCGTGACAGCGAGCGCACTGGACCGTTAAGCCAAGGAAAGTCTGGCCGACCAAAGCCGACAAGTCTTCCAATTCATCTTGACGCATTAACAACCGCATCGACTCAACTTGGGGCTTCAGCCCATCATGTGCTCCACCGACAATAAAGCCTGTGGCTGAAATTGCGTCACTGGAATCACGTTCACCTGAATGCTGTAGCAGATCTCCGGCGATTTGTTGACGAGCGAATTCATCAAAGGGCATGTCTTGATTAAACGCTCGAATTACCCAGTCGCGATATGGCCACGCATTGGGACGCAAGCGATCGTATTCAAAACCGTCGCTTTCGCCAAAATGGGCAACATCTAACCAATGTCGAGCCCAATGTTCACCGTGAAGTGGTGAAGCCAACAACCGATCTACCAATCGTTCGTAGGCATCGGGACGTTGATCGAGCACAAAGCTCTCAACCTCCTCTGGCTGAGGCGGCAGTCCCAGCAAGTCATACCATAATCTCCGGGCCACCAGCCGTCGCGCAGCCTCCGGTGCAGGCATCAGTTCATGAGAGTCCAGTTTCGATTGTACAAATCGATCAATGGCCGATCGGCTCCACTGTTGGTCGCGCACAGTTGGCGGTTCGGGCCGCTTCAGGGGCTGCCAAGACCACCAGTCTTTGCCAGCGCGTTCATCACCTGAAAACGCCAGTGCATCAATTTGTGGCGGGCCGTCCCATTGAGCGCCCAGGCGAATCCACTCACGCAGGATATTCTTCTCGACATCGGTCAAGGGCTTCTTGGGAGGCATCGTGTTATCATCGACAAACTGCATCAATAGACTCTTGGCTGGTTGCCCTGGAGCAACCACAGCTCCACTTTCACCTCCGTTCTGCAACTTGTTTTTGTCTGACAGATCGAGCTGGCCTTTGGGGTGGTCTCCACTGTGACAACTGGTGCAACGCTGGCCTAGTATTGGCACGACGTCACGTTGGAACTCGATTTTTGCTGTACCTTGCGCCGCACAGGTATACTGAAGACAACTGATTAGTAGACAAGCCCAAATGTGGGCTTGGCGAAAGCAAGACAATGGACCTGGCGGGGAAAATAACAATGCTAAATCAGTTTGTCGCGTGCTATCATCACCCATTTCACATCACTCACCTTTGAGTCGCGTCAGCGGACGTTACAACACCTATCCACACGGTAGTCGCCAGAGAAGTGCAGCCAGAGAAGTAACAGCCAGATTTCGAAAAATCTATTGTAACCGAACTACTTACCGGGCAAGTGGGCAGTAACCTGTCAAGTGCGATAGTGTGCAGTGTACACAAAAGTGCCAAACTCTCTGCGCTGCAATAACGAACGCATGATACAAATTGAGTTGTACGGTCAAATATATCGCTGGGAGTTTTCTATGAGATCTTCTAGTTTCAACCCGGGTACCGATAAGCGGCATGAGAAATATAATGTTCAAGAGATGCAAGTCTGATCAAGACCATGGTTGTTTAGCCGATTGGAGAGTTTGATGTCGGAAACTGCTAGGGAACGATTTTGGATCATCGATACTACCGACGCGAATTTCGAGAACGACGTAATCGTACGTTCGCAGTTAGGATTGGTATTGGTCGACTTTTGGGCTCAGTGGTGTGGACCTTGTCGTACCTTGGGACCCATTTTGGAAAAACTTACTGAAGAGTTTCAAGGTGAGTTCACGTTGGTCAAGGCAAATACTGACGAAACGCCTACTGCGGCTTCACAGTTCGGAGTTTCTGGAATTCCAGCCGTTCTTGCAGTATCGGACGGGCAAGTCATCGACGGATTCCAAGGATTGGTTCCCGAGGATTCGATTCGATCGTGGATGCAACACTTACTCCGTCGCATTGGACTAAAAGAGGTTGAACAACTGTTAGAAAGTTCGACGGACAAAGCGGAGGAGAAGCTTAATAAAATTCTGGCTCAAGGACCTGATGAGGCCGAAGCTTTGAACCTACAAGCCGATTTATACTTTCGACAAGGCGATTTCGACCGCTGTCGCCAGATCGTAGAGAATCTGGAGCGACGTGGATTTCTAGAGTCACGATCACAAAAATTGAAGGCAGCTCTGGAACTGCAAAGCAAATCGAATTCGGACATTGACGCAATTCGCGCCGCCGCCACTGCAGCTCCACACGATTACACCAAACAGCTTACACTGGCCGAAGCGCTTGCCGGACGCCAGCAGTACGTCGATGCCTTCGAAATCTGTTTGTCTCTCATCGCCAACGACCGCAAGCATACAGGCGAAAAAGCTCGCGCATTGATGGTCGAAGTCTTTCGTGCGTTACCAGAGGATTCTGAACTGACTAGCGAATACCGACGCAAATTATCGCTTGCGCTGTATTAAATTTAGCGATTTGCTGCGCAGCGATCGCCAGGCCGCCCGTTCCCGAGAGTACTCACTTTCGAATGAGGCAATTGATGTATCGCCTTGGCAGGTAGAACTGCAAAATCAGCAAAGAATTTTGTGGCGGACGCGGCTGGAGTAAGTAACGTGCAAGTAGGCAACTTACCGTAGCGTTCTAAACACGGCTGCTCGAAATACAGTGGCTTATGGCAGAAAGCTGGACTTTGCCACCAATATCCAAGGTTCTCCCAGTAATCGGAACTTTGGTCAGTAAATGTGTGGCCGCGTGAGTCCGGCGCCAAAGGGGCCGCGCCATCCAATGAATGATCGGCATTTACCCTTACAAACAAACCAGAAGCGTCCATAGGCCGACGAATCATATCGTCGACAGACAACTTTCCACGGCGCAGAGTTTCACCAGGCCGTACCGCTTGCGTTATCGGCACGATCGTCATTGGTCCACCATTCGAATTTTGCGTCAAATTCTGTTGCTGTTTAACAAGGGTCTGCAACTCAATGCTGTTCGGTAATGGTACTACCGGCGCGTTCAGACCGCTTGGTGCCCCAGGTGACGTAGCGGGCTGAAGTTGTTCTAACACCAGCGTTCCTTGTCCCGGCAACGGTGACTGAAACAAGAAAAGCAATGCAAGCAGAACAAAAGGAGTTTTTGCAAGCCGATCCATGGCATTTGCCCTATCGCGAGGACGATCGAGATTTTCTCTGTTGCTTATCGGAAATTCCGTCGCAAATCC
Source organism: uncultured Pirellulaceae bacterium (assembly GCA_964625155.1). Taxonomy (GTDB): domain Bacteria; phylum Planctomycetota; class Planctomycetia; order Pirellulales; family Pirellulaceae; genus Aureliella. The sequence continues at coordinate 3,203 of CAZVBC010000280.1, read as the reverse complement.
AAAATGCTAATCGTCAATTGTGCTTTCAATTCGGGAAAAGATGCGTGCAAAAGCCCACCCACCCATCCCGACAATTGGTTTTCACACTCAAATAGGGCAATTTGCCTAGGATAATTCACTCGCCATCAACCCTGATTCGTCCGACTCATCATTATCGCGCAGCTATACTAGTGTTCCGGGTCGCCCGTTCGGCATTTGTGTTTGCTGCGCAACTCTGGTTGAGCGGTATGACTTGGCATGCTTGGACGGTTGGGAATTCCAATTTTGCCAGCAATTCCAAGTCTACAGCTTGTATGGGATGCCGCTGAGCAAGCGACCGGTGAGCTGCGTAACTTTATAGATAATTGACTTTACTGACCTCTGGTGATTTTGCGATTGTAATGAGCCGCAGAAATTTGATCATTACGATAACGGAAGGAGCTGGAGTGGGGCGACGATTTACAATCGAGCCCAACCGCAGTCTATCGTTTGGCCGCACGAGCAAATCGGACACGGTCATTGAAGACAATTTCATGTCCGGTAAGCACTTTGGCATTCAGCACTTGGGGGACTGTGCCGAAGTTCAGGATTTTGGCAGTAAGAACAAAACGCTGGTAAATAAGCAGCCTGTTGACCAATCGCGTTTGAATGCAGGTGATCTGATTCGAGCTGGCAAAACCGAATTTTTGGTCAATTGGGAAGAGGCATTGCCCCTCACGACCGATTCGTCTTGGAAAGCAGCCGAAGAAGAACCGCGATACGCCTCACCACACCCTACCCCCGATCAGCCTCCAGCAGTAATTGGCGGATTCGACCAACCAAATCTTTCGCCGATCTCAGACAGCAGTCGGTATGTGCCCCCACCGAGACCGCAAGTCGTTCCCGTTTCGACTCCGGCCGAAGCGCACCGTCCGATCAATCCATTTGAATCCAGTGATGCTCCTCCAGGAGAATTTGTACGGCCTGCGATTCAACCCTTGTCTTATCAGAATTCTCCGATTTCCGAGTCGTCCCGAATTTCTTCTAGTAGCGTTGCCAAGATCCAAAGACTGGCATTGGCGGTGAACGTCGAGATCCACGAACTTATCCAAAAACTCAACGTCAATCGCTACGCCCATGCTCACGTTGTCGCCCATTTTCGTAAGATTGGCAGCGGGTTGCCGGACCGTTTGCGAGCTGAGCCACTTTTTTCGCAGATCAACGATAGTAGGCAGTACCTGCCGGTAATAGTCAGCGCCAGCGACTGGCTTGATCGAATCGACTCCAAGACAACGCAGCGTTTGGCCAACACCGATGGTCTCATGGTTGTCTTGCTGGATCCCTCGGTCTCCAACGAAGTACAGGCAATTCAAGAATTAACATATGTTGGCGTACCCAAGTACTCTGATGCCGGCGGCTTTCTTGGTTGGTGTTGGCCATCACAATTCGTCCCCATGTGTGCCCACATGACTCAAGACAACTTGTCGAATTTTCTTGGCAATTGGGTCAGTGGTTTTATCTGTCCCACCCCCGACCAACCCACAAAAGCCATTTCCTACGCCAAAGCTTCGTTAGAAAAGATCCTGAGCGAACTGGGTTTCAACTGAGCCTGTTGTTGTAAATGCGTAGCCAATCAAGAACTGACTCGGCGGTTCGATTCACCGAGCCTGTTTGTCTGAACGATTTTTTATCCCAAGCTGAAGAGCACGCACACCTTCAAATCTGAGACGCGGACCATTGGATCACGCAAAGTCGCCAAGACGCAAAAGTTAGAGTCAGCGACAAACAGAGGTGGCTTAATACCGCATAGCAGCGTAGTCGAACAAGTCCGTACCGGCACATGTGCTGTCGCAAATTCTTGGCGCCTTTGCGTGAATCAATGAGCGGCATGCGATAAAAAAAAGCCCGAGCAAGTTGTCCGATGAAGGTCTTGCTCGGGCGATTGGTTTAATTGTGGAATTGATCGCGTTGAGTGTGTGAAACGATTGTTAACTGCGATCAACGAAGACTTGGAGGCTGCGGTATTCAAGCTCCACTTGCCGGTTTGACGGCGCGGCGGGACCGTTCAGCTCGGGATAAATATCGTCCGGGCAGTCGGCGGCCGTGTTAATGAGCAAGCTCCATTCAATGCCTCGCGTCTGTTCGGGGATCGCAAAGTTACACGTTTGATGAGTGCCATTGAACATCAACAGCAGATCACGTCCGAGCCCTTCAGGATCATCATTGGCGGCCGGTGCGGGCAACCAACAGACCAGGGCTCCGTCGGGATGTTCCCAGTTAACGTGCATGCCGAGCGAATTGAACCAATTCACATCCGACACACCTCGCGAATCGAATGAACGTCCAGTCAGAAACCGCGTGCGACGTAGCGTCGGTTGGTTCCTGCGAACGGTGATCAGGCCGCGAACAAAGTGCAATAACCCTTCGTTCCGCTTGACCAACGACCAATTGAACCAGGAGATTTCGTTGTCTTGGCAGTAAGCGTTGTTGTTGCCTCGCTGCGTTCGACGGCACTCATCTCCCATCACGATCATCGGGACTCCTTGACTGAGTAGTAGAGTAGCCAACATGTTTTTGATTTGACGCAAGCGCAAGCGATCGATGGGCTTGCGCCGCGTCGGGCCTTCCACGCCGTAGTTGTCACTACAGCTATGGTTGTCTCCATCTCGATTGTGTTCGCCATTTGCTTCGTTGTGCTTCTCCTTATAACTGACCAGGTCATTCAGAGTAAAACCATCGTGGCTGGTGATGAAATTGATACTACAGTACGGCGCTCGTCCAGCGTGCTCGTAGAGGTCTGACGACCCGGACAACCGAGTTGCCAGCGCTCCAGTCATACCACCATCGCCGCGCCAGTACCGACGAACGTCATCGCGATAACGCCCGTTCCATTCCGCCCAACGTAGATCACCGAACGAACCGACTTGGTACGCACCAGCCGCATCCCAAGCCTCGGCGATGATCTTCGTATCAGCCAACATCGGGTCCTCGGCAATCTGCTCCACCATGGGCGGATTAGGCATCAAGTTGCCGTGTCGATCACGCGAGAGTATGCTGGCCAAGTCAAACCGAAAACCATCCACATGGTAGTTGTGTACCCAGTGCCTAAGGCAATGGAATATCAATTCCCGCGAGATGGGATGGTTTCCATTAAACGTGTTACCACATCCGGAATAGTTGCTGTAGCGACTACCGCCACTGTTCAGGATATAGTACACGCGATTTTCCAGCCCCTTGAACGATAA
>CAZVBC010000279.1:0-9947 GCA_964625155.1 uncultured Pirellulaceae bacterium | reverse complement strand
AAGCGAGGCCGACGGGGCTCGAACCCGCAACCTCCGGATCGACAGTCCGGTGCTCTAACCAATTGAGCTACGGCCCCTTTAGAAGGGTGTGTGACAATCATTGACCGGCTGGAGCTCCAGCCAATCCCTGTGACACTGTCGGGATTATACGATCGACATTGATTGCTGCAAGGGCCAACCACGATCTACTTACGCGACAACAGGAATCTCCCCTCGGGGAACTGGCATATTCGGCACAGACCGAAAAATCATTCTGTTTTGTGCTGAATGTTGCAGAGACTGCGACGCACCAGCGATGGGCTGTGATCTACGTTCAAGTATGTAAAGTTGAGTTCTGCGACCTAGGCTGCCGTCCAGGTCTGGGATGCACAATTTCTGATCTCGGTTTTACAAAAACTGAAATCCTCTCGAAAGGGCTGGCATGGATATTGAACGTATTCCACACGACCTATTCCGTTACTTGGGTAAGACTTTTTGGAAACTGGCTGATCGAATAAGCTGGGTTGTTGAGAACATGGACCTGACTCAGTGGGGAATTGTTGCAGCAGTTTTTGTTTTTCTGGGATTTCTTGCTCTCAAAAGCAAGTCGTAGGTTGGCGGTGCATACACTTTTGGATCGAAACTGGTTACCATCTTAGGGCGTGCTAGTTTACTCTCGCTCCCTTTCCCACCGACCAGTTTCCTATGTCAGCATCATCTAAGTTTTCGGTCACGACTTGGTTGATCGTGATCATCGCCAGCATTGGCTTTCTATTTGATACCTATGAACTTCTAATGACGCCACTGGTCGCTGGACCGGCGATTGCAGAACTTCTGAAGTTACCCCTCAATAATCCGCAGGTAACCGATTGGGTCGGACGTTTGTTGTGGATCGCTGCGCTTGCAGGCGGGATCTTTGGTCTGTGGGGAGGTTGGTTAGTGGATCGGTTTGGTCGCAAGACAATTATGGGGGCCAGTATTTTCGTCTACTCGCTGTCACCCTTCTGCGCCGCTTATGCCACGAACCTCCCGACTTTTATATTTTTTCGCAGCACGACATTTATCGGTGTATGCGTTGAGTTTGTGGCTGCAATTACGTGGCTAGCTGAAGTGTTTCCTGACAAAAAGGATAAAGAGAAATGGCTGGGAATAACTCAGTCATTTGCATCGCTGGGTGGTGTATTGGTAACCGCAGTCAGTATTTGGATCAGTCAGAATATTGGATGGCTGTACGAATTCGGGCTGCCAGCAGGTCTGGGATCCGAGAAAGCGGCATCTTGGCGTTATCTGTTGATGACTGGAATTTTTCCGGCTCTCCCAATCGCATTATTGTTACCTTTTGTTCCAGAAAGCCAGGTATGGAAGGAACGCCGCGCATCCGGCGCGCTCAAGCGACCGAGTTTTTCCGCACTGTTTGCCCCTGAGCTGCGACGGGTAACGATTGTTACCGCCATCTTATCAGCGTGTGCTTACGGAATCGCATTTGGAGCCTTGCAGATCACCGTCGCACGAGTTACGCCTGGACTGCCGGAACTGAAATCCCAAGCTGCAGAGTTGCGTCCACTGAGCGTCGAGGCACGGTCGTTGAACAGCCAACTCAACTCGATGGCATCCGACGACCCAGCGCGAGCGGGACTAATACAGCAAATCAAAGCCAATGCGGTTAAGCAGAAACCATTTAATGATGAAATCAAAGAGTACTCGGACAAGGTGCAATTCCATCAAGAAATGGGAGGTTTGTTTGGGCGAATTTTGTTAGCAGTGTTTGTGATTTGGGGCATGAGCCGTGTCGCTTTGTTGAAAATCTTCCAAGTGCCGTTACTGATCATGTTGCCACTGACCTATTTCTATCTGTTCACTGAAGGGGGCAACACCTTCCTTTGGGCTTATGGTTTGTGTGGCCTATTGACGGTGGCTCAGTTCAGTTACTTCGGAGAATACTTGCCCAAAGTATTTCCCTTGCACTTGCGAGGTACGGGAGGCAGTTTTGCGACCAATGTAGGTGGTCGAATGGTAGGTACCAGCATGGCGGTAGTGACTACTGCATTTGTTGCTCCATGGTTGGCAGGAGCTCCAGACAAGGTCTCACCAGCAATTGTTGCTCAAGCGGCAGGCATCGTTGGTACAACTATCGCATTTATCGCCTTGATTGTTGGTACGTTGTTGCCCGAACCAAAAGCGGAGATTCAAGACTGAGGAACCGAGCAACCCTATGAATCGGTTTGAAGCGGGATTAGTTGGGGGCAACGGCTATCGCCTGACGCTGGACCTGCTGTCGAGTTTATTGGATGCTTCGTCAGTGGCGTCTCTACGCACCACGGCAGTGCAATCGATAATGCAGAACTTGCCGCAGTCTCGTGTGGCTTGGTTGAGCCAGCATCTCCAGTCCTGGGAATTGTCTGGTACGACCGCCGCGTTGGCTCAGATTCCAATCGAACTGGCAGCATCAGCTTGCGATAAAGGGACTGTAGTACGCAGCGGTCCTTGGGTGGCGGCGGCGATCTCAACCGGCGGGGAGGCTGCCGAAGCCTTGCTGATCAGTCCTGCAAACGCGCTCGATCAAGCCGATTTGGAAATTTTGGCTGGCATGCTGCGATTGTGCGTGATGGTCTTAGGCAAACAAATTACGCTTGGGCAACGCGTTGAGCAGTTGCAAACACTGCTCGATTTGACCTCAAATTGGCATCGCAGCCAAGACTCGACGCAATTGCTGGAGAACATGGCACGTGCCGCAGCACGAATCTTGCGGGCCGATCGTGCCAGTATTTTTTTGTGGGACCGCAATCGCAGTGAACTAGTTGGGCATCCGGCATTAGGCGTTGAGGGAGAACCACTGCGCATTCCGGACCATTTGGGTATTGCTGGTCGAGTATTGCGCTCGGGAATCGCAGAACGCTGGGATCAATCGGACGATCCGCAAGCTATCAATAAACGCATAGGCGAACAATTGGGATACACCACTCGCTCCCTGGTGGCGGTACCCTTGACCGATAAACGCGGGCGGACGATGGGTGTGTTCGAAGTACTCAACCATCAAGACGGTCGGTTCACGGCGGATGATGAGCGTTTTTTGTGCGAATTGGCAAAGCATGCCTCGGCTGCGGTTGAGAATACTCAGCGCATGGACGAACTAATTCGCACTCGTGATCGGTTGGTTCAGTCGGCAACCGCAACTTCCCAGTTGATTGGCAATTGTCATCAAATCGAACTTCTGCGAGATACGATTCGCCGAGTTGCGCCTACGGATTTGGCAGTTCTGATGTTGGGTGAAAATGGAACAGGAAAAGAAGTTGTCAGCCGTAGTTTGCACTTGCAAAGCAAACGCTGCGCGCAACAGTTCGTGGCCGTCAACTGTGCGGCGATCGCCGAATCGTTGCTCGAGAGTGAGTTGTTTGGTCACGAAAAAGGGGCTTTCACCGACGCTATTGCCTCGAGAGCGGGCAAATTTGAATTAGCAGCCGGTGGAACCTTGCTGTTGGATGAAATTGGAGAAATGACGCTGGGCGGCCAAGCGAAGTTGTTGCGCGTCCTCGAAGAAAAAATCGTTGTGCGTGTTGGTGGCTCATCTCCGATCCGTACTGACGTGCGAGTTATCGCTGCGACCAATCGAGATCTGGCTGAATTGGTGCGGCAAAAAAAGTTTCGCGAAGATCTATATTATCGTTTGAATGTCGTCACCTTATATCTGCCTGCTTTGCGAGACCGCAGCGATGATGTGATCGTCCTAGCAGAACATTTCTTAGACGAATTCGGTCACCAAATTGGTCGTCGTCCACCGCAATTGAGCTCCAGCGCTAAGGCTTCGTTGCTCCAGCACAGGTGGCCCGGCAATGTCCGTGAGCTGCGCAATTTGATGGAGCGACTAACCTATTTGACCGCAGGGCCGACGATTGAAGAAAGTGATCTTTCATTCGTTCTGTCCCCAAGTTCGACCCAAGACGATGCGAGCGTCCCGGCTAATTTGACGCTGAACGATGCCACTGATCAATTTCAGATTGATTACATCCAACGCCAAGTTCAAGCAGTAGGGGGAAACGTCGCACAAGCGGCAGAACGTTTAGGGTTACACCGTTCCAACCTGTACCGCAAAATGCGAAGCCTGGGAATGGTTACCGACGAGTAAAGTATCGCGAGAAAATTGCCACTATTCTCTGCTTGGCATTATCAGCATGACCAAAGTCACGAACTACTTTCGTCAGGTTCGATCGTGGCGGACATGCTACCGGCAGAGCGTGGTAAACGATGATCGCGACCATAGCCGTGAATCTGATCACGTTTGAGTTCTGCATGTTCTTTCGTGGTGGTCAAACAAATCGCTCGTCCACGTCCGTTTACCTGTTCGGCTAGTTGGAAACCTTTCTCGATCGGAAATCCGAAAAGCTCTTTCAGCATCAAGATCACGTATTCGTAAGTGTGATCCGAGTCATCCCAAAGAATGACATGATAGCGGGGCTGACGTTTATTCTGCCGGCGTTGTTCGCGCTGATAGACTGGCTCAGCGGCGGGTTGCTCGAGAACCACTGAATTGGTATCGGCCATTTTACTTTTCCACAAACTACTACACTATCGACCTGCACTGCTCGGCCATCAATTTGGATATGTCGTGAGCTGACTTTACGTTTCGCGCGGCAACGGTTGGGGTTTCGACCTTCATCGTTTGTTCCGTCCGCCATCCTGCTAAAAATCAATACCGCTCATGAATCGCGAATTCCAATCACTTATTTTCAAGACATATTCGTTGGGTCATTTCGACATGCACCGTCTCTTGATGGGTTTGGCGACAACCTACGTACGCAGGTATTGGTGTTCGTACAGCGACTGTTGCTGGTCCTGATGATCGATCGAATTGACGCCATCCTCACAGACGGAATTTCAAGATATATTGTAACACTCATACGGGTCGGCATGACAAGTACAAATTCGCTGATGGGAAATGGAAAAAAACGAACATGTCTGATTTGGAATCAATCAATCGTCACCTTCGTGAAAGTCAGCCTAAGCATCTAAGTCAATTAGAAGACCTGCTGCGCATCCCCAGCGTTAGTGCTGATCCGAAATCTAAAGACGCAGTCCAGCGAGCGGCTGAATGTGTGAAAAAGACCTTGGAAGTCGCAGGATTACGGAGTGAATTGATCCCAACGCAAGGTCCTCCGTTGGTCTATGCGGAAAGCCCACCCGTACCTGGAAAGCCAATTGCCTTGGTCTACGGTCATTACGACGTCCAGCCGCCAGACCCACTCGACAAGTGGATTTCGCCCCCTTTCGAACCAACGGTGCGCGATGGAAACATCTATGCTCGAGGTGCGACTGATGACAAAGGGCAAGCGTTAACACACATTTTTGGAGCTGGAGCCTGGAAAGCAACGGGACAGTCATTGCCGCTGCAAGTCAAATTTCTTATTGAAGGTGAAGAAGAAGTTGGTAGCGAGCAGTTGGATAAGTACTTGCCGTCTCTTGCGGAAAAGTTGGCTGCCGACGTGGTCGTGATCAGCGACTCATCGCAATATGCCAAGGGGCAACCAGCCATTACCTATGGATTGCGAGGGATTGCTTACTTTGAACTACGTTTGCACGGCCCCAAACAGGATCTTCATTCGGGCAGTTTCGGTGGAGCCGTCAATAACCCGGCGATTGCGCTGGCCAAGTTGCTTGCTGCGATCGTTGATGGCGACGGCCGTATTCAACTGCCCGGATTTTACGATTCCGTTCAATCGCTCAGCGATGCGGAACGAGCGATGTGGCGTGGATTGAATTTTGATGACGCGGCTTTTGCTGCACAAATTGGAGTTTCACAACTTTTAGGTGAGCGAGATTACACAACTTTGGAACGCCGATGGGCTCGCCCCACGTTTGACGTGCATGGATTGTTGGGTGGCTATCAAGGCGAAGGTGGGAAGACGATCATTCCTGCTTGGGCGGGAGCAAAAATTAGTTTTCGGCTAGTCCCCAATCAAGATCCTGCGACAGTTGCGCGGCAGTTGAGGGAGTTTATTGCACTTCATCAACCCTCAGGTGTGCGCGTCGAGCTGATCGAATTACACGGTGGGTCAGGAGTGGTCGTGGACCCGCAAAGTCCGTTTGTTGCGGCCGCTCAACGAGCTATCGAAGCTGCATTTGGAAAACCTGCGGTGTTGATTCGCGAAGGAGGGTCGATACCCATTGTGGCCAAAATGGTTGAGCATTTAAAAGCCGACGTTTTATTGCTCGGCTGGGGGCTGGATGACGACGGAGCACATAGCCCAAACGAAAAATTTCATTTAGCCGACTACTACCGTGGGATTCACGCCAGCAGCCACCTTTGGCATCATTTGTCGCAGGTAAAACTTAACAAGTAACTTCGAATGCAACTCGTTGTATTCTTGATCGCCCAATCGTATTGATAAAACAAACGCCTCTCCCTGTTTAGGAAAATCATGCTCGATCGTAAGACAATCGTTGAGAATGCGGAATTGGTTAAGGAGAACTGCCGTCGACGAGGGGCGAAATGCGACGTCGATCAATTAATATCCTTGGAACACCAGCGACGCGCTAAATTACAACAGGCGCAAGAGCTGAACCGTCAAGCCAACGAGGTCAGCAAGCAAATTGGCAAGGCAAAATCGAATGAAGAGCGAGAGCAGCTCAAGGAACAGGGGCGATCTCTGCGCGAACAAAAAGATGCCGCTCAAGTGGAACACGATGGGTTAGATTGTGAGATTGCCCAATTGCAGTCGCAGATTCCGAATTTGACACATCCGTCAGCCCCAATAGGCAGCGACGATACAGCAAATACTGAAGTAGCCCGTGGCAAGACGCCAATCCCTCACTTCGACTTTAAACCTAGGGACCATGTGGAACTCGGCGAGATGCACGATCTGATCGACTTTGAGTCGGGCGCACGAGTCGCTGGGGCTGGATTTTACTTTCTCAAGAAAGAGGCTGTGCTGCTAGAACTTGCGCTTCAGCAGTACGCGGTTCAGAAACTAGTCGAACATGGTTTTACTCCAATAACTACTCCCGATTTGGCGCTGACGAGCATTCTCAATGGAACTGGTTATATTCCACGTGGCCCGGAGACTCAAATTTACTCAATTGAGAATACCGAGTTGAATTTAGTGGCTACGGCAGAGATTACGCTGGGAGGTATGTTGGCTGATCAGGTTGTGGAGGCCGAGCAATTGCCGGTAAAGTTGGTCGGTATCAGCCACTGCTTTCGTACCGAAGCTGGTGCCGCCGGTCGCGCATCGCGCGGTTTGTACCGAGTCCATCAATTTACAAAAATTGAAATGTTTGCCTTTACGTTGCCTGACCAGAGCGACGCAGTACATGAAGAGTTGCGAACAATTGAGTGTGAGTTATTTGACGGCTTAGAAATCCCCTATCGAGTTGTCGATACAGCCACGGGAGATCTCGGTGGTCCCGCGTACCGAAAATACGATCTTGAGGCTTGGATGCCTGGTCGCGGCGAATCAGGCGAATGGGGCGAAGTTACCAGTACTTCGAATTGCACCGACTTTCAGGCTCGACGGTTGAATATCCGCTACCGCATTAAAGGTGAAAAAGGAACACATTTGGTGCATACGCTCAATGGTACAGCGATCGCCGTCAGCCGAGCGATTATCGCCATTCTTGAAAATTATCAGCAAGCGGATGGACGAATTCGAGTTCCAGCGGCTCTGCAAGCGTGGATTGGTAAAGAGTGGATCGGTGGACAATAATGTGGACGACCTGGAACCTAAAATCTTTAGAATTGGACGTTGGCAGAAACAGTCATCAAAGGTATTAAGCATGCTGCGCAGTTACATTGTTGGGCTTTGGGTTGTTATTGTTGGGTTGACGCCCGCCTTTGCCGATTGGCCAGAATTTCGCGGCCCGCTTGGTCAAGGTAGCGCCACCTCAAAACAAATCGCACATGTTCCTTTAAAGTGGTCCGCAACCGAAAATGTGCGCTGGAGGACGCCTCTGGCTGGTAACGGTTGGTCAAGTCCAATCGTCGTAGGAGAGCGGATTTACCTGACAACTGCGGCTGCATTAGACTCCAACGACCCTAAATCCGATTTAGATCTCAGTCTGTTGATCGTTGATGTGCGCACAGGCGAAATGATCAAGGATGTCAAATTATTTCGGCAATCTGGTGCGAACGCCCCCGGTATTCATAAAAAGAATAGCCATGCGAGCCCAACGCCGATTTGTCGAGACGAACGTATCTATGTTCACTTTGGCCATCAAGGGACGGCCTGCGTATCTACTGCCGGCGATATTATTTGGAAAAACGATGGACTCGACTACCCGCCGGTACATGGGAACGGCGGTTCACCAATTGTGGTTGATGACCTTTTAATTTTCTCTTGCGATGGTGGCGAGGCAGGAGAAGTCATTGCCCTTGATACTTATACCGGCAACGTCCGCTGGCGCACTCCCCGAGATGTCGAAGCGACAAAGAAGTTCTCCTTTAGCACGCCCCTGCTGATCAATCCCGACGGTCGACGACAATTGATCATCCCTGGTTCGAATGTCGTTCAAAGTCTCGATCCAGCAACGGGCAAAGAGCATTGGCGAGTACGCTACGATGGATTCTCGGTGGTTCCACGGCCAATATTTTCCGAAGGTCTGGTCTTTGTGTGTACTGGTTACAGCACCCCCAGTTTGTTGGCGATTCGACCAGATGGTTCAGGCGATGTTACCCAGTCCCATCTGGTTTGGAAAACAAACCTCAGCGTGCCCAATACTCCGTCGTTGGTCGCACATGACGGTCAAGTGACGATGGTCAGTGACAAAGGGATTGCGGTTAGCTTAGAAGCCAAGACTGGTAAAGAAATCTGGAAGGCTCGCATTGGAGGAAATTTTTCATCATCACCATTGCTAGTTGGTGATCGAATTTATTTGCTTTCTGAGGAAGGCGAATGCACTGTCATAGCCGCCGCACGCGAATTCCGTGAGCTCAGCAAGAACAAAATGTCGGAGCGAACTCTGGCATCGCTAGCCATGGTCGAGAACGATTTGCTGTTGAGAACAGCCGATGCGCTGTATCGTATCGGACAATAGTAGGACCATGTCCTCACCAGACCAAGCGGGAAGGAAAACGCGACGATGCCCCAGAAATCGCACTGCTTTGACATTCTTCTCGAAGACAAGATCACGGGGAAATTGCCGGAAGTTGTCGTTGCGTATGGCGATGATTCGTTCTTGAGAAGAGCGACCTATCATCGATTGCTCAAGCACGTTTGCCGTGAAGAAGAAGAGGTTCGCACCTTTGACGGCGATGAATGCGCATGGCGTGATGTCCACGATGAACTGGCCACTTTGTCGCTGTTCGATCCACTGGCTCGCCGCATCGCTTTTGTGGCCAACGGCGACCACCTAGTAAAGAACGCGCGAGCCCAACTTGAGAAATGGTGTGCCGCACCGGCTCCGGAATCACTGTTGTTCTTGGAGCTAAGTTCGTTCCCTGCAAACACCAAACTCTTTAAAGTTGCCGCAGAGAACGGCTGGTGCATCGATTGTTCCGCGCCCAAGGGACGAGGTTTTGATTCAGGGCCAGATAGTAAGGCTGTGGAGAAATGGGTCGCTGGCTGGTCCGGGCGTGTACATGGCCTCCATCTAACGAGCAAGCAGGTTACCACCATCGTCGATTTGGTCGGTGGAGACGAGTTTGGATTGCTGCATCAGGAATTGTCAAAACTGGCACTATTTGCGGACGAAAGAGGTCAAGTAACCGACGAAACGCTGAAGACAAACGTTGGAAGCTGGCGTACGCAAACCGTATGGAAGATTGTCGAAGCCATTGCGGAAGGTAAGACGGCACTTGCCTTGAATGAGCTGCAGAAAGTTTTTCTGACCGGCGAATCACCTGCGGCGGTCGTACCTCAACTATCTTGGAGTTTGCGTCGCTTCGGAGTTGCCTCACATTTGGTTGTCCAGGCCGAACGAGTTGGTCAGCCAATCAGCCTCAGTCAGGCATTGTCGCAAGCAGGATTCAGACCCTATGA
>CAZVBC010000278.1:0-9976 GCA_964625155.1 uncultured Pirellulaceae bacterium | reverse complement strand
TTGCTGCAACTGCAATCTCATTACATCCGAGTACGCCTGCGGCTAACTGTTAAACCGTCAGCCGTAGTAGGCGTGCGCGTGCAAGCTTTGCTGCAACTGCAATCTCATTACATCCGAGTACGCCTGCGGCTAACTGTTAAACGATTGCCACGTCGTCTTGACGCGCCAAGTTCATTCTATGATCGTGCAAGACAAATGACTAATGGGCAAAATCCGATGCATTTGTCTATTGAGTAGTTACAAACCGCTTACATTGCCGGTAGAACTGACTCAGGCGGAAGTGTCTAGCATGCTCTTGGATTTACCGTTAGGGCCATCTAGAAAGACTGGCGAGTATTGGTGCCAGTTTTGTCTAGCGTACTCGTCCCATCAGCATACGGACCAAGGGGGAAGCAACAATTAATACCGCTCCAAAAATCAGTGCATAAATCGACAGAGAGTGATAGCCGTTCGTATACGACTTGAGTTTTTCTAAAGCACTCGCATCATCACCGGCAATGCTCATTCCAGCTCCCAATAGCCCGGCAACATACTGTCCGTAAGCGCTGGCCAAAAACCACATGCCCATCATCAAGCCTTGCATCGCTTGCGGAGAAAGTTTGGTCATCAGCGCCAAGCCAATGGGGGACAAACAAAGTTCTGCAAATGTGATTACCAAGTACGCTAATGTGAAGACGTTTAGCGATGTGCGTCCATCGGCGCCAGCGAACCAAATTGTCGCATAAAACAAGTAAAACGCGGCTCCTAGGAGCAAAAAACCGATTCCAAATTTTACTACCGAATCCGGCTCCAGTTTGCGACCGGAAAGCCACAGCCAGAACATTCCCAAAGGCGCGGCAAAGAGAATGACAAAGATGGAATTTGCGCTGTTGTTAACAACATTGGGATCGACAGACAAGCCCAAAGCTGAAGAGCCTAATAGGGATGAATGTAAGTTGTTCCTAGCGAACAACGCCAGCGATCCGCCACTTTGTTCGAAGAACGCCCAAAAGAACACCGAAAAAACGATGAAGACAAGTGCAGCGCACAACTTCTTTACTGCTTCGATATCGTACTTGGTCATTTCATAGACCACGTACAAAAGTGCCAGTGGACCGACTGTGTACATGACCCAATCGGTATACAGCGTGTTTTTGACCAACAGCAATATTAGCGGCAGGATCACTAGCGAGCCGGCATACGTGGCCAGTTCAAATTTGCGTTGTTGTCCATGTAAGTCTGAATTTGCGAAGGGGGAAATTCCGATTGGGCCAAGCGAGTGCTTTGTCGCTAGGTACGTCAGCAAGCTGATCGTCATGACGATGCCAACAAGTGCAAACGCCAGGCTCCAAGAATAATAGATGCCCACAAGGACCATCAAGATTCCACCCAGCGTGGCGCCTAAGTTGATGCCTGCGTAAAACAGGCTGAAGCCAGCATCGCGTCGATTGTCACCTTCTTGATAAAGTTGGCCAACCATCGACGATATGTTGGGCTTAAAAAAGCCAGTGCCAACTATCGAAAAACAAATGCCCCAATAGAACATGGTTTCAGGCGACAGGGCAATTACAAACCCGCCGACGATCATCATGATTGCTCCCCACACCAGCGATTTGCGCAAGCCAAGGATTTTGTCGGCAAACAGTCCTCCAATAAACGTAAACGCATAGATAAAAGCTTGGATTGCGCCGTATTGTCGGTTCGCGTCAGGCTCGGACAATTTCAGTTGTTCGACCATGAACACCGCCAGCATGCCGCGCATTCCGTAAAAACAGAACCGTTCCCACATTTCGATCATGAACAAATGCCACAGTTGGCGTGGGTACTTGCCCTGAAACGATTGAATCTGATTGAGTTCCGCAACCTGCTGTTCGGTATATTGAATGTGTGTTCCCACAATCCAGCTCTTTATTTTATATGGCTAATCTGCGCGGTAGTGGCCGGGAAACCAGCGAATTAGTCGTGACCTGTTTTTTCACGTACTACTTTCTTGATCCGCTGGACGAAAATAAATAGAAGCAGCGCGGAAACCATAGCTCCGCCAAAATTAATCCAAAAAACTTGGCTCTTATTGTCACTTGCTGCTCCAATATGTCCCAAGATTCCCGACAGTTTGTTGCCAATGGATGTCGACAAGAACCACCCACCCATCATCAACGCTGTTAGGCGAGGCGGACTGAGCTTGGAAACCAACGACAGTCCCATCGGGCTGAGCAATAATTCGCCTACCGTGATAATGGCATAGGTGCTCACCAGCCATAGCGCAGATACTTTTTCCTGCCCATTCCCGCTGACCGCTACGGCGGCAATCATCACCAGGGTCGACAACCCCGTGATCAGTAGGCCCAGTGCGATCTTAGCCGGAGTCGATGGTTCTTTTCCTTTCGCCTTAAGCTGCAATAAAAATGAAACCAACAACGGAGTGAAGGCGACAACAAACAGCGGATTGAGTGATTGGAATAGTTCCGTGTTGATTAGGCTTAGTGTTGCACCTTCGACCGGCCATTGGTCTTTAGGCAAATTCCCTAGGTACTTATTGAACTCTTGTTTGCCATCTGCCGTCACGGTAGGTTTGGCATCGATCACTTCTGCAAAGCCAAATGTTTGTAGCATTGACTGCATCGACGTAGGCGCTTCGCGAGTCGTATTGGCCTCAGCCCAATCGGTCAGAACGTTGCCGTTTTGGTGGAAAATCGCCCAGAAAATAACGACCACGGTAAAGATATAGAGCAGCGCTCCGATAGGCTTGCGATCTTCAGCGGACGCTTGTACGAAGAGACTGAGGTAGTAACAAGCGATAGGAATGCAGGCGAAAATGAACGCATCGTTCGATTTCGAGCCCAGGAAATTGGCTTGTCCAAAAAATGAAGGTAAGTATATACCCACAATCGCAAATACGATCGCTGGAATGAAAATGATTGCGAAGATCATGCCCAGTGGCATGTCTTCGGCGTTTCTGGGCTTGATCAAATCCGCCTCTCGTACATGCCGGGTATTGAGCAAGAATATCGCCAAGCCAATGAACATGCCGATTCCAGCCGCACCAAAAGCCCAACCCCAGCCGTAGTTGTTGCGCATATAAGCAGCGACGAAATTACAAACAAATGCACCGATATTAATTCCCATGTAGAAAAAATTATATGCACTGTCCTTGAGGTCCTTGAGTTCATCTTTGTTATAAAGATTGCCCAACAGGGTCGAGATATTAGGTTTGAAAAAACCATTACCGATGATGATCAAGGCCAATGCAACGTAAAATGGAGTCGGGCCAGGCACAGCCAGAGTGAGGTAACCTACTCCCATTAACGCGCCACCGAAGACGATCGTTTTTCGATAACCAAAGATCCGGTCGGCTAAGAGCCCGCCGATAAAGGGCGTCAAGTAAACGAGCGCTATGTACGTGCCATAGATATCATTTGCCTTTGCTTTGTCGAAACCCAATCCGCCATCATTTCCAGTCATGTACAGGAATAGAATTCCCAGCATCAAATAAAAGCCGAATCGCTCCCACATTTCCGTGAAAAACAACACATACAATCCAGAGGGATGTTTAGCCTGATTGGTCGTGTGGATCATCGTATAACGGCTTTCAATTGGAAGATTTCGTTTGCATCGAGCAGACTCAGCGCTGGTTGGCAGCAAAGCAACAATCATTTCAATTCTTCAGCTTGTCTGCACTCTCGCAATGTTAGAGTCTTGCAATTCTTTACAAGCGGGCAGTCAAACTTCAGGTAGGTCACAGCAAATGCGCTCAATGTGGAGTCACAAGTTAATCCTTGCGAGGCCACCTGAAAACCCCAGCGGAGCAAAACCCCAGTGCACGGCTTTGCCCCCCAGTAGTTTTCTTGGTCAGCGATTATACTGCATCCGATTGCCAAAGGGTTTGTTGTTGAATTCGCAGTGACGATCCATTTGGGCGATGGTAACTGCGAGACCATGTACAACTCCCACTCTCTGGCAGCTTGAAATATTATTTAACGCATGTTGATCGTATGGATGGACATTCCTGAAAACTGTTGGAACAAGTTATGAAGAAACTTGCGATTGCGATTGTGGCAGCATGTCTCGTTTTGTACAGCGGCGGTGATGCTTATAGCGTAGAGGCTCGGCGCATGACCCCTGAATTGCTGTGGAAACTGGCACGAATTGGAGAGGCAGCGATTTCGCCTGATGGAAAGCTGATCGCCTATGCAGTGACGCGTTACGATCTGGCGGCCAACTCAGGAAAGTCGGACTTGGTCATCGCGAAATTGCCACAGGATCTCGACGGCAACCAGACTACTTCTTCATCCGCGAGTGCAGCCTTCGGAACACCGAAGTTCCAGTTAGAATCCAAAGTTGTGGTGAATGGCGTCAAGGGGCTCAATTCGCTGAACTGGATCAAGCGACCTGAAGGTATTCGCCTACTGTACGTTGGTCCCACGGCGGGAGACAAGCCGACGGCGCAAGCCTGGATTTTGGACCCTGATGTCGCTATGCCAACTCAATTGACGCATGTTACCGAAGGGATCGCAAATCTAAAGGCATCGCCAAGTGGGGATCGAATTGCATTTACCGTTGATGTAAAGATGGACCAAACGGTCAATGATCTTTATGCCGATCTCCCCAAAGCGGACGCGCGCATCATTGATGGACTAATGTACCGACACTGGAATGCCTGGCACGATTTTGCCTATAGTCACGTCCATGTTGCCAAGTTTGGTGCAGACGGCAAATTACTCCCCGCAGTCGATTTGATGCGATCGTTGAAAGCTGATTGTCCCTTGCCTCCCTTTGGCGGTGCAGAGCAATTCGATTTTGCGCCCGACGGCAGGCAGATAGCGCTGACACTTAAACTAGTCAATAATCCTGCTGAAAGCACCGACAGTGGCATCTACCTGGTCGATACGGATGGCGGACCGCTGGAATGCATTACGCCGGGAATGAGCGGCTATGATCGAGAACCCCGTTACGCCGCTGATGGACGCACAATTGCGTTCCATTCAATGGCCCGGGCTGGTTTCGAAGCCGACCGCAGCCGGATCATGTTATATGATCGAGCCGCCAAGAGCTTAAAAGAAATTACTCGAGATCTGGACCAAAACGCTCAACATGTATCTTGGGCAAACGATTCACAAAAGCTGTTTTTTCAAAGCGAGATGTTGGGTACGACTCAATTAAGCGAAATCGACGCTCATACCGGTCGTGTCCGAACGCTGACCAGCGGCCAATTTGATTTTGGTGTAGTCGGGCCCATTCCAGGTACATCGTTGTTAGTCGCCACACAGCAAAACATGCTGAGGCCAGTCGAGTTGCTATTGGTAGACACTCGTACTGGGCACCTGCAAACGCTCACCGACGAAAATGGGGCGATATTTGAAAAGCTAGATCTTCCACGAGTCGAACAACGGTGGTTTCAAGCCAGCGATGGTAAACAGATCCACAATTGGGTGATTCTGCCGCCAGGTTACGACGCCAAATCGGATAAGCAGTGGCCTATGCTCACGTATTGCCAAGGTGGGCCGCAGGGACAGATTGGGCAATGGTTTTCCTATCGGTGGAATTTCCATTTGATGGCTGCAAAAGGATATGTGGTGTTGGCGGTAAATCGACGCGGGATGCCTGGATTTGGTCAACAATGGAATGATCAGATCAGCGGCGATTGGGGTGGACAGGCCATGCGCGATATCTTGGCGTCCACAGACGCGATGATTGCTGATCCGACCATCGATCGACGTAAAGTCGCGGCCATCGGCGCCAGTTTCGGTGGCTACACTGTTTATTGGCTGATGGGAAATCATGCCGATCGATTTTGTGCCATGATTTCGCACTGCGGAGTTTATAATCTCGAGTCGATGTATGGTTCGACTGAAGAACTGTTCTTCGTGAATTGGGATCTAGGGGGCCCGTACTGGAAAAACGGGATAATCCAAGGGGAATACGACAATTTTTCTCCCCATCGATTCGCAGGAAATTGGAAGACACCTTTATTGGTCATTCATGGCGAGAAAGATTTTCGCGTTCCCATTACGCAAGGAATGGAAGCGTTTACTGTTGCCCAGGTTCAAGGAGTCCCCAGCCGATTCCTGTACTTTCCCAACGAAGGGCATTGGGTCACATCACCTCAGAACAGCGTCCTTTGGTCGCGAGTATTCTTCGACTGGTTGGATCGTTATTGCCAACCAAAATAAGTTGAAAAGCCTGCGATTGGCGTCGGCTGCGGTACCGTATAATTGAATCGCGACTTAGGCCATGCATCAGCGGCAGTGCGCGCTGGGTTCTTAGCGACAAAAACGATCGGATCAGGTAAGCATTATGCGAATCAATTCACCTCTCAACACCACTTCACTTCTTGCCGTTTTCTTGCTGGCAATGAGTGCGACATTGGTTCACGCCAAGCCGCTGCGGGTCTTTATCTTGGCGGGGCAATCGAACATGGAGGGCCACGCGAAGGTCGAAACAATCGACTACATCGGAGATGATCCCGCGACAGCCCCGCTCCTCAAACAGATGCGTGAAAATGACGGCCGACCACGAGTGTGTGACGGTGCGTGGATTTCTTATTACACCGGAAGTGGCGACAAGAATGGCGAGGGATTTGGAAAACTAACCACCGGCTACGGATCGCGGCGGCAACCTGAGGAAGATGGAGGCAAGATTGGTCCGGAGTTCACTTTTGGGTTGGCAATGGATGCAGCGATTGACGAACCAGTTTTGATTATCAAGACAGCGTGGGGTGGCAAGAGTCTGCATACTGATTTTCGTTCACCCAGCGCCGGAGTGTATCTATTCAGTGAATCGCTCCTTGCGAACTTGAAGAAGCGGGGCAGAGACATCGAAGCGATGAAAGCAGAGAGAGTGCAACAGACCGGTCGTTATTACCGGCTGATGATCGAGCACGTTCAACACGTGCTGAGCGACATTGCGCGAGTCTGTCCAGCCTATGACGCCAAGCAAGGATTTGAGCTTTCTGGATTTGTTTGGTTGCAGGGGTGGAACGACCTTGTCGACTCTGGAACTTATCCGAATCGAACTCAAACTGGTGGATACGATGCCTACAGCGATACGCTGACACATTTTATTCGCGATGTCCGCCGAGACTTGAAAGCTCCGCACATGCCATTCGTGATTGGTGTTTTGGGCGTGGGTGGAGCAAAGGCCAACCCCCAGACACTTGAATTTCGTAGAGCGATGGCCGCGCCCGCAAAATTGGCTGAGTTTCGTGGCAATGTTGTGGCTGTCGAAACCGCTCCCTTTTGGTCAGAAGAACTCGGCGCAATTGCAGATAAATTCGATCAAGTTCGTCAGATGAATTTTTACCTAAACTCTAAACACAAAGACCACGCAAACGCCGACGGTAAAATGACTGAGCAAGAAAAGCGGGATTACCTAAGAGAATTTGAGGCCAAGCTCATTTCGCCTGCGGAAGTTGCATTATGGAAACGGGGAGCGTCGAACGCGGGCTATCATTATCTCGGTTGCGCCAAGACATTTGCAATGATGGGGCAAGCCTTTGCGGATGCGTTGTTGCCGATGATGCAATAACTTGTTCATCTCGACTGGGATTCAGTCGGCTAACTGAACGGCCTTTCGCACAAGTACCAACGGAACTATTGTCCGTGGTTAAGACAGTATTCCATTTACGATTTTTCCAGCCACGTCCGTTAGTCGGAACTGGCGACCTTGGAAAGGGAAGCTCAGTCGTTCGTGATCGATGCCCAGCAAATGCAACATTGTTGCGTGCAGGTCGTGAACATGTACCGGATCGTGCGCAACATTGACGCTGTAGTCATCGGTCTGGCCGTACGACGTACCTCCGCGCACTCCGCCGCCAGCCATCCACATTGTAAAACAACTTGGGTGATGATCGCGACCATAACTTTTCTTAGTCAGCTCGCCCTGCGAGTAGATTGTGCGCCCGAACTCACCACCCCAAACGATCAGTGTATCGTCAAGCATGCCGCGCTGTTTCAAATCGCGAACCAAGGCCGCCGTTGGCTGGTCGGTATCTTGACATTGCTGAGCGATCTGTTTGGGTAGAGAGCCATGTTGATCCCACCCCTGATGAAAGAGTTGAATATAGCGCACACCACGTTCCGCAAGACGTCGCGCGATCAGGCAATTAAACGCGTAACTTCCCTGTCGTTGGACCTCGGGACCGTAAGCACTGAGTATATGCGCGGGTTCGTCAGCCAAGTTCACTAATTCGGGAATCGACGTTTGCATTCGATACGCCAGTTCGTATTGCGCAATACGCGTTTGAATTTCAGGATCAGCGAATTCTTGAAACTTGATTTCGTTCAACTGGGCGACATAGTCAAGCATTTCTCGCCTCGTTTTGCGGTCGACACCATTGGGGTCAGACAAATCGAGTACCGGCGCGCCCTGATTGCGGAACTTAACGCCTTGGTACCTAGTCGGCAGGAATCCGCTGCCCCACAAGCGATCATACAACGGCTGGTCCTGTTTAGCGGTTCCACGTGAACTCATCGCCACAAAGACGGGCAAGTCCGCATTCTCTGACCCCAGTCCATAGCTGAGCCATGCTCCGATGCTGGGTCGACCAGGCAACTGCGAACCGGTCATCAGCAGTGTGATTGCTGGATCATGGTTGATCGCTTCGGTATACATCGAACGAATGACACACATTTCATCTGCGATGCCGCCGATGTACGGTAGCAATTCGGTCATCCAAGTCCCTGCGGCCCCACGCTGATGGAATTTGAATACCGAAGGTGCAACAGGAAACTTATTCTGAGCGGAGGTCATCGTCGTCTTGCGTTCGTCGGGATAGACCGATTTCGGTACGTCCTGGCCGAAGCGTTCGAGCAACCGTGGCTTGTAGTCAAACAAATCCATTTGTGCCGGACCGCCCGATTGAAACAGGTAAATGACTCGGGATACCTTGGGCGCAAAATGTGGTAGCTCAGGTAAATGAGTTATAGTCCTGGAAGATGTTGACGTTACCGGTTTGTTGTCGGCGTTCAACAACGTGGCTAAACCGATCGACCCAAGCCCT
Source organism: uncultured Pirellulaceae bacterium (assembly GCA_964625155.1). Taxonomy (GTDB): domain Bacteria; phylum Planctomycetota; class Planctomycetia; order Pirellulales; family Pirellulaceae; genus Aureliella. The sequence continues at coordinate 999 of CAZVBC010000278.1, read as the reverse complement.
CCAGCACCGCCGAGCAGCAACTGCCGTCGAGAGAACTGTTTCATGCACTGATCATGGAGCCGCTGGTGTTTCAAGCTTGGGTGCATGTTCCTTCGTTACTCCTTGGTAATGGCTTCGTCGAGGTTCATCAGTAATGAGGCGACCATGGCCAGCGATGCGAGTTCAACCGGATCCAAACTCGGGTCGGATTTGTGCTCGCCAATGGCTAAGAACTGTACAGCGTCTGACAAGTTTGCACTGAATCGCGTACGAAACTTTTGAAAAGCTTGCTCGATCAACGACATCTCTACTTCTCTGGGTTGTCGCCCGTTGACAATCAAAAACGCTTGCCGCAATCGGGACGATTCAGCAGCGCTGGGGAGTTCTTTTAACAAGCGTGCGGCCAGTGAACGCGCGGACTCGACGAACACGACGTTGTTCAACATCGTTAGGGCTTGTAGAGGAGTGTTGGTCCGGTCGGTTCGCACCGTACATACTTCTCGGGTCGCTGAGTTAAAGCCGACCATCGTTGGTGGCGGAATCGTGCGCCGCCAGTAAGTGTAAAGGCTACGCCGGAACAAGTCGCTCCCCGTGCCTTGTTCGTATTTGTTATTTGAAATCGAACTCCAAATGTCAGCGGGCATATATGGTTTGACGGGAGGACCACCGATCTGTTCAACCAACAGACCGCTGATCGCTAGTGCTGAATCGCGAATCACGAATGCTGGTAATCGAAACCTCGGGCCGCGTGCAAGCAATCGATTTTCAGGATCGCGTTCGATTAGATCCTTAGTAACAACCGATGATTGGCAATAAGTTGAACTGGTCATAATCTTCCGCTGCAACGATTTAACGTCCCAACCAGAATTGATAAACTCCAGGGCCAACCAATCAAGCAGCTCAGGATGGCTCGGACGATCTCCCTGTGTTCCAAGATTTTCGCTGGTCTTTACTAGGCCAATTCCGAAGAACTGCTGCCAAATCCGATTGACTGCCACACGCGCCGTCAGTGGATTTTTA
>CAZVBC010000277.1:0-10041 GCA_964625155.1 uncultured Pirellulaceae bacterium | reverse complement strand
GTTTGATCCGGCGTTGAAATGCACGCTTGAATCTGTGAAGTGCCCCATGTTAGATTCTGCCCTTGATATGCGACCTGTGGAACTTCTTTTGGACTAGTTTCCCAGCTTAGCCACAGCAATACCAGTAGCTGTGTAGACGCCTTTCGGCGAGCGGTGCAGGTCGTCTCCGGTTTGCAAGCGACAGCCGCCAAAGCCCCGACGACAAGAAGCGTGATTTCCGTTTACATCGGGCGATTGCGGGGCGAAGTACTGCGGGGCGAAGTACCACCCTTTGAACTGCTGCTTTGCGAGCGAGTTTGCGGATGTTGGTCCAAGATTCCTCCACATTCAAAGCTGAGCAATTGAGCTTTCGTAGCGATCCCGCCCGCACCTGAGTAACCAGTCAGCTTTCCTGAGCTCCCTACCACTCGATGACAAGGAATTATCAATGGCCAACGGTTTTTAGCCATTGCCTGTCCGACTGCCCGAGCGGCATGTGGGCTACCGCATCGACGAGCCAGTTCACCATAGGTCATTGTTTCACCCTTATCGATTTTCGCGCACGCCTGCAAAACTAGGTGATGAAACGGAGGAACGTCCGTCCAGTCCAGCGTATTTAGATCCCAATCGAAACCACCGGTCTTGAAGTATCGCGCCACGGTTTTCTCAAGTTCTCTTGCCAATTTGGGGCTGAAACCGGTGTTAGAGTTGCGATCTCCGCCCTTAGGCTCGAAAACTGCTGTGTCAGATTGCAAATAATTTTTGGGGGCAGATTGCTCGAAAGAGAAAGAGTAAATCCCCATTTTTGTCCAATTGGCAACTAGCTTTCCAATGGGAGATTCTATGACCTGAATTTTTGTTGTAATCATAATTATCCAACTGTCAGCTCGACATTGCTTTGGGGAACCTGCATACCTCTTTGACACTTTGCTGCCACTAGCGCTATACTTCACCAGGGCCATGGGCGCCCAATTGGTAGATTACACACTTTTGTAATGAACCGATTTATTTTCCACAGCTTTGTTCCACCCGAGTGCGAGAATCAGATATTGATTCTGGTGCCGAGAGGGGGGAGCCATGCTGATGTCCAGGCTGGATTTGGACTTTTGCGAAGGTGACCGAGGCGTTCGCCGCGATATTTTACCAAAGATATTCTCGACGACTCTGCACTCTGCCCCCTAAAGAACTATACTCTGCCTCTGAAGGAATAAATGCCATAGGGTTGAAACCAATTGCGTTTGAAACCCGACGGTACACGAGAGCCACAGCCTTGATTTGATCTGAGTGCGGCATGTGAGGAGTTCCGAGATGAACAAGTACAGCTCAATCTGCGATGACATCCATGTCAATCTGCATTTGAATACCGAAATGGACTTGCCGCAGAGCCGAGAATCGGTGCTGCATTTCTTTGAGCAGGTTCAGAAACGGTTTGGCTCAATGACTAATTTTTATGCTCGTGAGCGTGGCGAATTTTGCTTGGAGGAAGATAAAGAAGGTGGGCAGCATCGCTGGGTTTCGGTCGAACCACGGCGATTGAGCAGCGGTTGGGTTAATCCACCATCTATCGAAAACGCCATCGATCAACACAAATCTATTTTGGAGTTGATGCCGTACGCCTTGACGATCAGTCATTTGGATTGTGAGTCGCTGAATTTTGCCATGGGATTCCATTACAATTACCGAGGCAACCAGAACGAATTGTTAGCTGAGGCCTTGGGTATCGTACCGGCCTTGGAACGCATGAGCGAGTTCCCGGGAGCATCGATTTTGGGCTACGAACCGTCGATACAACTAGCGTTGGACGATGAGTGCCGAACCCAATGTCGTTTGGAGTTTGAAACTCGCAACAACGCGTATCAAGTGCGTACTGGTGAATTTGCTGAAGATCAACTGAGCGTCTATTTGATAGTGCGTCGTTTTGATAGTTTACGAAGTGATGAAGAATTCGCATCGGAACTGACACGGTTAGCAAAAATCTGTGTCGATATGGTCGATACCTACGTCGTAGAAAACGTGCTGATTCCTCTGCAGCAAACCATCGCGCTGAAGTAAATGTAGAAACTTCCTATTCGAAATGGCTCAGCGGCAGAAACTGGCCAAATCTCGCTCGATGGCTGGTAATTGCCGGCGATCGTTCTGGGTGGCGGCTTGGTTTGCAGCCACCATTATTTCTTGTAAGTACTCGATCATTTCGCGTCTCAAGCTAGCGACGTCATTGACTTCCCAGCGATCGTCAGGTTTGACGAAGAGCTTCGAGCTGATATGTTTTTCCATGATTGAGCTCCAAGCAGGTGTACGAATCCAGCCCCAGGAGTTGTCACCCAACCAAGCCAATTTGTGCTCAAGTTCCCAATCGACCGGTGCGCTGGGAGCACCGCTGGTCAACAGGCTGCGCCCCCAAATTGTTTGTGGTGGTTCACAGCCCAAAAAATCGATCAGCAATGCACAAATATCTGGTAGCTGGCACAATTCGCCCCGTCGAATTCCTCGAGCTCGCATTTCCATTGAACTGGCTATCAAAGGCACCGCAATTTTCTCGTGATACAATTGTTGTTGCCGATCACCAATCTGTCCGTGTTCACCCAGTGGATAGCCACCCAGCGACGTCATCAGCCAGCTCCAGCATGCTGCGTCGCTGCGCAATTGAACGGATGTATGCAGCGCCTCGATTGCCTGGTCAATTACGGCCATTTGTGCTGTGGCGACCTGTACCCAACCAACTATCAAATCCGGATCGGTTTGACTATCAACAGCGAACACCGGAGTCATTACATCGCTGGGTGGATCTGGGTCGTCAGGATCTGTCATTCGCTTGCGCATTTCTAGCGGAGCATCCCAAGCGTGGTACAACCCGCGGGAATGAATCCAAACTAATCCGCTAGGTTGTTGGCTTACCTCGTCGATTGCCGCAGAAAAAACCTCACTTGCGGCACACTGTTCGGCTTCGTCGGCAAGTTGATTTTCACTGCGGATATCGACGTAGACCACATCGCTGCAACCAAACTCCTGAGCGATTTCCGCGACAGTGCGACTGTCCGTGATTAATTTGCCGGGAATCTGCTTGGATGCCAGCTCGCGCCAAATTGTCCAGTCAGCCAGAGGATGTTGAGCGGCATGGCGACCAGTCCATAAACTTGCTAACTGAGAACGAATTTCCAGCGAATCCACAAAGCAGTTATCTAGCAATAAACCACCTGCGGCAAGTTGATCAAGCATGGGCGTCACAGCACTGGAGTTGCCGTACGCACCAATCAAACGAGTTCCAACTCCTTCAACAACAATCACAATCGCATTCAACACGACGCTCCCCAGCTTGCTTCTACCGACATAACCGTCAACCTCGGAAAATTGCGCGCGGCGAGTTCGGCGCGGGCCCAAATCATTTTCATGCGTCCCTCCTACTGTATAGACGTATCCTAAATTTGCGTGTCCAGCAATGTACCGCAGCACCACAAGCAAGCAAGGACTTCGTCCGCATGAGCACCAGTTTTATTCCCAACTCAAACGTCATGCCACCTGCGGTGTTTACACCCGGTGTCGCTCGAAGTGGAACACCGGCAATTGCACCGGCACCGGTTTTTGTGCCGGAAGCTGGAATACCAAGTTCGGTTGCCAGCGACTCGCTTGTAGTCGAGCAGAAGCTGTCTCAAGTCAATCCGCCGGAAAGCGTGCAAGTCTGGGGAACCGACTTTGCTCGGCTGACGATGAGCGAGACGGTCGATTTCGCAGATCGCATCGTAAAACACCGTCAACCTCAATACTTTATCACCGCCAATTTGAACTACATGATGCTCACCGACCGCGACCGACGGCTAAAAAACGTCAATCGTGAAGCGGCTGCGGTTCTAGCGGATGGCTATCCTATCGTGATGCGCAGTCGTTGTGGCATCAACCCACTACCGGAACGAGTCGCGGGAGCCGATTTAGTAATCGAACTTGGAAAATTATCTGCCGCTGAGGGGCATCGAATCTATTTCCTCGGCGCGGCCCCTGGTGTTGCCGATGCAGCGGCGACCGAACTGCGCCGACTGTGTCCTGGAATCCACATCGCTGGATGCTACTCGCCTCCCTTTCGCCCCTTGAATGAAGCGGAAAACAAGGCAATGCTAGACAACATCCAACTAGCAAAAACAGATATTCTGCTGGTCGCTTTCGGCCAGCCCAAAGGCGAGTTGTGGATCCATCAACATTATCAACAATTGCGAGTACCGTTGAGCATTCAAATCGGTGCGTCCTTTGATTTCTTAGCGGGTACTGCCGAACGTGCACCACAACTAGTACAACAGGTAGGCGCAGAGTGGCTGTATCGCACCCTGTTAGAACCCAAACGTTTGGCACCGCGATACGCTGGCAATATTTGCTATCTCGCTCGTACGCTGGCCAAAGATGTCAAAAGCCTTCTGAAGTAAATCAAGCAAAGTCGCGCGATGCAGCAGTCGCCGAACACTTTGCGTTTGGCGACGATTGATTCATTGTGATGTCAATTATCGGTCGAACAATACGCTGGCACGTGCCAGTTTTCCAGCCATGCCGGCGCACGTCGACTTTGCCACATGCATAAACAGCATGACCAAAGACGCAATCCCGCTGAATGCGCAAATGACCTGAGGTCTCGCGCGTCCCAAATCAATATCTAAATCGTCCGACTTCGTACCAAAGCTTGTCGACGAGCGTTCGCTTGGTGGCGCCAACTAATTTTGTATTTTTGTTTCGCCAAAGTACAAAAACGATCCCCAGACCTATTTGAATTGTGCACGCTTTGGCTAGTATCGAACAGCACGTATACAATTTGCTGGTATACTTCTGCGATTTTTTTCGCCGAGAGCAAAGTGATTTTGCGTGGCTGGAGGGGCCGATGCACTGCTCGATGGAATCAAATAGTAACATGAGACACTTACTTCGAATTCGTACGATACTTAGCCTGGCTTTGGTGCTGTGCTACTGCGATGTGAGTTCCGCAGAGATTCGTTTTAACCGAGATATTCGCGGACTCTTGGCTGACAATTGTTTTGCGTGTCATGGTCCCGACGCCGCCAAGCGACAAGGTGAATTGCGACTGGACTTGCGCGATCAGGCAATTCGCCGGAACGACTCAGGACGTGCCTCGATTGTGCCGGGGCGCCCCAACGAGAGTTTATTGGTCGAGCGAATCGAAGCTACTGATTCCTCGTCGATCATGCCACCACCCGAAACTCACAAACGACTCACTCGGGCACAGATAGAAATTTTCAAGCAGTGGATCGCTGATGGAGCACACTACGAATCTCATTGGTCCTTTACTCCCTTGATGATTCGGTCGCCACCACGCGTTCAGCGGCTTGAGTGGGTACTTAACCCAATCGATCATTTTGTATTGTCCAGACTCGAACAAGCTGGACTTTCGCCTTCCCTTCCCGCCAGTAAAGAGACTCTTGTACGACGAGTAGCACTGGATTTGACAGGACTGCCTCCAACAATCCCAGAAATCGAGTCCTATCTATTCGACGATTCAAAGTATGCGTATGAGAAGATGGTGGATCATTTTCTTGAGTCACCTCACTATGGCGAACGCATGGCAGTAGATTGGCTGGACGCTGCTCGGTTTGCTGACACAAACGGATATCAGGTCGATCGCGATCGCGAAGTTTACGCTTGGCGAGAATGGGTGATTAATACGTTTAACCGCAATCTATCGTTTGATGTATTCACGATTGAACAACTTGCTGGAGACCTTTTACCCAATGCTTCGATTGAACAACGAGTTGCAACGGGCTTTCATCGCAACCATATGATGAATGAAGAAGGGGGAGTGTTACCGGAAGAATTTCTGGCTGAGTACTTAGCCGACCGTGTGGAGACCACAGCAGCCGTGTGGCTTGGTCAAACGTTCAGTTGTGCTCGTTGCCACGATCACAAATACGATCCGTTTACTCAGCATGATTTCTACGGGCTAAAGGCGTTCTTTAACGCTGTGCCTGAGCCGGGACGTGGATATTATGAGAAACCCATCCGCGAAAGTAATCCTCCATTCTTGTCGCTGCCCACACCGGAACAGTCAAGAAAAAAGGAAGCATTAACTGCTGATGTCGAAAAACGAACCAGGGAGCTGGAGTTGCTCCCCAAAGTAACTGACACAATGTGTTCAGCATGGGCTGGTCGATTGGCTGCAGGCGAAGTCGAATGGCAGGGCGCTACTGTGAACCATTTATCTACGCAGTCAACAGCAAGTACTCTATCGCTCAGTCCTGATCAGAAAAAAATAAGCATAACCACCGACGGCGGACGCCAAATCTCATTGTCGCTGAAAATTGCTCTCGCCAGACAACCTGTGACTGCACTCCGATTGGGTTTTTTATCCACCCAAACCCAAAATACTTTGCGGCTTCAGAGTTGTACGATCACAACGGTTGGGACTCGAAACACGCAAGAACCTTCTAAGGTTTTGCTTGAACCACGTGAAGTGGGTCATTCTCTTTCGCTACAGGAATTAGCGAAAGTACTTGACGAGGATCAGCGTTCCGGCACCGTTTTGAATCTGGACCAAGGTATCGTCAAACACGCTGCATTTGAAATTGGCAATCCTGCGCTAGCCAATTCTAGTTCCGACTTGACAATCAATCTGCAATTTAATGGCGTAGTAGCTCCATTTGACTTAACGGTCGAGTTCACTACAACGGCGACTGAGTTACTTGCATCAAAGGCGATCATTGAACTGGCCAGGCAAGGATTCGAAAATCTAGACAAAGAAAAACAAGCCACGCTGCGTGAGCATGTGCAATCGCTATCGGCCGAGTATCGCCTGGCTTCTAAACAGCTTAAAGATGCGCACGAGAAACTGAACGAACTCCAGCTACAGATTCCCACGACGTTGGTCATGAGCGAGATGGAGAAACCCCGTTCCACCTATATTTTGATGCGCGGTGCGTACGACAAACCAGCCGCTGAGGTTACAGCGCAAACTCCTAGCGTGTTACCACCTATGGATTCGTCACTTCCCAGAAATCGATTGGGCCTCGCACGCTGGTTGATCGATCCCCAAAATCCTTTGACAGCCAGAGTTACCGTGAATCGCTTGTGGCAAAGCGTGTTTGGCACGGGTCTAGTCCGCACCAGTGAAGATTTTGGAGTGCAAGGCGAACCACCTAGCCACCCGGAATTGCTCGATTGGCTCGCCATTGAGTTTCAGCAATCTGGCTGGAATGTGAAGTCCTTACTGAAGACAATTTTGACGAGTGCTACCTATCGTCAGAACTCGCGGGCCACGCCCGAATTGATCGCACAAGACCCGGAGAATCGTCTACTAGCTCGCGGTCCTCGCTTTCGTTTGCAAGCGGAATTCGTGCGTGACCAGGCCTTAGCAGCCAGTGGTCTGTTGGTGCGCAAATTGGGTGGTCCGTCCGTCAAGCCTTATCATCCATCTGGCTTGTACGAACAAATCACCGCTGGCAACGGCACGAACGTATACGTGGTAGGGAAAGGAGACGAGCTTTATCGACGCAGCTTGTATACCTACTGGAAACGCTCGGTTCCGAATCCCGCAATGTTGATATTCGATGCACCCTTTCGCGAGACATGCGTACTTCGACGACCTCGCACCAATACACCTCTGCAGGCTCTTAACTTGCTGAACGATCCTACGTACATCGAGGCAGCTCGATGTTTGGCCCAACGCATGATGCGCGAAGGAGGCTCCGATGCAGACTCGCAAATCGTATTTGGCTTTCGCCTTCTATTGGCTCGACGACCACAGGCTGAGGAATTCAGCATTATCCGATCATCCTACGTTCGCGCTCGACAAGACTATGCCAACGACACTCGAGCTGCTAAATCGCTCGTTGAAGTCGGTGAGCGGCCTGCGGATTCTACAATCGATGTCGTCTCATTAGCCGCGATGACTACAGTCGCTCTGACGTTGATTAATCTCGACGAAACAATCACCAAGGAATAGCGCGACATGAACCATGAAAAGCCGAGCTCGAATTGTCTTCGCCGATTGTTCTTGGGGACTTCGACGGCCAGCGTGGGCGCAACTGCTTTAGCAACGTTGGTGCGTGCCGACACGCAAACCGCAGACGTGCCGACACACTTCCCAGCTAAGGCGAAACGCATTATTTGGCTGACCCAGGCAGGAGCCCCGTCGCAGTTAGAACTGTTTGACTACAAACCTCATTTAGCCGACTACTTCGATAAGGACTTGCCCGATTCTGTGCGCGGTGACCAGCGACTGACCGGGATGACTTCTGGCCAGAAGCGATTTCCGGTGGCCCCTTCGAAATTTCGCTTTCAGCGGCACGGTTATTCGGGTACGTGGATTAGTCAGTTATTGCCGCATACGGCGCGCTTGGCAGATGATATCTGTGTAATCCGTTCATTGCACACTGAAGCAATCAATCACGATCCAGCCATGACTTTGTTGCAAACAGGTCATCAGATATCTGGACGACCATCCTTCGGTGCTTGGATCTCCTATGGCTTGGGATCGATGAATGATGAACTGCCGACCTTCGTGGCGATGATCTCGCGCCCCAGCGGACCGACCAACGCGCAACCTTTGCACGAACGCATGTGGGGAGCAGGATTTTTGCCGTCCAGGTACCAAGGTGTAAGACTCAGTTCGGGCAAAGACCCCGTCTTGTTTTTGTCGAATCCCAGCGGAATCGATACCGCGCGTCGACGCAGCATGTTAGATGACCTAGCCGCGCTCAATCGATTAAAGTTTGCAGACTATCAAGACCCAGAAACGCTCGCGCGCACCGACCAGTACGAAATGGCATTCCGCATGCAATCAGCCGTTCCAGATTTAGCCGATCTTTCCAACGAAACTGAGTCAACTTTTCGAGCTTACGGCCCTGAATCGAAAAAACCTGGAACCTATGCTGCGAACTGTCTGTTGGCACGACGTTTAGCAGAACGGGGCATTCGCTTTATTCAGTTATACCATCGCGGTTGGGATCAACATGCTAATTTGCCTAGCGGGATAACTAGCCAATGTTACGACACTGATCAACCGACTGCCGCACTGGTGGAAGATCTAAAACAACGCGGGCTGCTGGAAGATACGCTGGTCATATGGGGCGGCGAATTTGGTCGCACGGTCTATTCCCAAGGAACACTAACTAACGACAACTACGGGCGCGATCATCATCCACGGTGCTACAGTATCTGGATCGCCGGCGCTGGCGTTCGAGCTGGACATACGTTTGGTGAAACTGACGACTTTTCTTACAACGTTGTGCGTGACCCCGTTCACATACATGACTTGAACGCGACCGCAATGCATTTACTAGGGCTAGATCACACGCGACTCACATTTCGATACCAAGGCCGTGACTATCGCTTGACCGATATCCATGGCCAGGTGGTTCGTGAAGTAATGAGCTGAGGACCTATGGTGCCATGAAGCCAATAAACTTACCTAAGCCGTCGAAACGACCTCGATCAGACTTGGACACTCCAACGCGTAAAGACCTCCGCAACGACGCACACCATTCGGGAGAAACCGTAATGAGCCCGCGTATTAATGTTAATGCGAAGCACGTTTTCATAGTTGTGGTTCTATTGGTTCCGATCTTGCTATGGGGCAAGGACACGCCTAACCCAGGGCAGGCCGTGACACATCGCAAGTTTCTGAGTTTTCGTGATTTTCCAAAGGAGTCTGGATTGGGTCGAATGGGTGAATTACCGGATTCGCCAGGTCTGAATCCGAAAGCATTGCAGAATAGCGGCCAAGTTGGTCTCGGTGAGAGAATTAGCTCGAGAATCGAAGTGGACGAAGGCTCGTTTCGTGACGACGTTCATGTTCAGAGGTTCTGTGCTGCCTTTCGATCCTTTGATGCGCGAGAGCGCAGGGCTCGTGAGTTCGAATTCTGTCTTGGTAGCCCGTCCGTTGCAATCGCCAGTTGGTACGGAGTGATTAGAGAAGCGAGGGCAAAGACTGACGGCAAGTACGAGCTTGTTGTGGTCGTTAAGCCTGCGTTCCGCTCGGCGGGAGTGTCATTTACACCGCACGTTCTGCATGAGCATTGGGAGTGGGATGGCGTTTCTGCTAGACTACTTCATGTTGAGCAGAACAGTTCGAGCAAG
>CAZVBC010000276.1:2611-10048 GCA_964625155.1 uncultured Pirellulaceae bacterium | reverse complement strand
GTGTTTTTAAAGTGCTTAATTCTTGGGAGCGGGCGGGGGGGAAGCGAGGAAGGCTCATGCTGAGTCAATTGAACGGCAGCTCGGTAGGAACCTCGCTCAGCTCGCTCTCCCGTTTCCGCGAACCCTAATTCTTAGTTGTGACAATGCATTAGGCACGATCGGCGATTCGGCGATTTGTGGTATTCGGTGCGTCATCGCTTTAACTCCCGCCGCTATTCGATATGGACAGCGTGTGCACCATGTTCTATCCTCGCGCTGTTTTCTATTGCATCTCTAATGCTGGGTCTAATGGCTATCCAACGGTCAAAGGCAGTCGTCTACCTGTTTTGATAGCGTTTAATTTAATTGTCAGGTTCGTGTAGAGCTGATCGACCGAAAAATCCGATTTATCACCAATAACGATAATGTTACCGACTGCGGAAAATGAACATGCACACATGGCATAACGAGAGTGTTGCGTCAAAATTTATAATTGCAGGCATAATGGCATTATGTATGTCAAGTGGCTGCAGCACGACCAATGGCGGGATGCTTAAAAGTTGGTGGCCATCCAAAAGTGCATCGACTGCGGCGCCTTCCAGCGAATCATCGTTAGCGAGCAAGATGGGTGGTGCCGCAAAGGGGATTCGAGGCCAATTTGCTTCGATGGGAACTGCGGTTTCCAGTATGTACGGAAAGGCCAAAACGGCTGTTTCCTCGACGCTCAGTAAACCAGGAGCGGTCGACAAAGACGATCCCACCAGCTTGGCAAATATGCCTCAATCGGTCGGAGCTGAGTTGTGGGTTACGAACGGCCAATACTACGAAGCCCAAGGGCAATTTGGTAAAGCTCTCGATAACTATACCAAGGCTCTGGAAAAAGACCCCAATAACGCCGCCGCTTTGGTCAGTACGGCTCGCTTGTACGATCGCCAAAACCAAACGGACAAAGCCATCGAGTACTATCAAAAAGCAGTCAAGGCCAAGAGTGACGATGCTGGGTTCTACAACGACTTGGCACTCGCTTTTCAAAAACAAGGCAAGCTCCCAGCCGCGAAAGACAATCTACAACGCGCAATTGCCATCGATCCCAAGAATGTGCGTTACCACAATAATCTGGCGACCGTCTTGGTCGAGAACGGCCAATCCACCGACGCAGTTAAGCAGTTGGAACAGGTGCTTTCTCCGGCGATCGCGAATTACAACGTCGCTTATTTACATTTCACAAAACAAAATATTCCCGCCGCTCAGCAACATCTGCAAAGCGCATTGCAAATCGACCCCAACCTTCAACAAGCTCGCGACTTGATGAATCAATTGGGTGGCAGCCAAGGCGTTCAAACCGCCATGAATGCTTATCAAATGGCAGGAAATGTGCTGCAAACTGTCCAAGGGATTGCCACCTCAAATGCTCAGCCCAACGTCCAACCAGCGTCGGTTCCCTCAATTCCGCCAAGCTTGAGCCTGCCGATCAATAATGTTGGGCTTCAAAACCGCTAGATATTTCTTTACGGTTTTGTGGGAAAGTTCCGAGGTCACATGCATCAACGCCGGCGCTTGGACTAAGTGCTGTTCCCAAATATGGGAAAGACCTACTTAGGTTCTGTGGGTGGATTGCTATCCGAAGGAGCCTGTGGTGTCGGATGGGGCGCAGGTGGTGGCGTCGGTCGCTTCTTCCGCTTCAGTCGGAAGCGAGGACGTTTAGGCGTCTCCACACCTCCTGGGCCGGCCACGACCAGCGTATGGTCTTCGAAGTGGACCATTTCGCGTTGCAAAATTCCCAACAGCGTTTGGAGAAGCGCGACTACCATTGGACCAACTACGATGCCAATTGGCCCCAATGCTTGCACGCCTCCCAAAACGCTCAACAAAGCCAGCAATGGATGGAGTTGGGCTTGTCCGTGCAGCACATAGGCTTTGATAAAATTGTCAATCGTTCCCACCACGAGCATGCCCCACAGGGCCAGACCAATCGCCGCTCCGGTTTGACCTTGATTAAAAGCCAAGTAAATGCAGGCGGGGATCCATATCACTGGCGGGCCAACAAACGGAATCATGGCAAACACTGTTGTAAGGATTACCAAGAACATCAGGTTGGGTAGTCCAGCAACATAATATCCCAAACCGGCGATCGCTCCCTGTGCCATCGCAGATAGGATTGTTGCCAGCACCATTGCGCGACTGATACGATCGAATTCTAACAGCAACTCTTGCTCATAACGATCGTCGAGCGGGCTCAATTCCATCATGCTCTTCACCATCCCCGGCCCGTCGTAGAGAAAGAAAAAGGTCGAAATTACTAAGATCACCGTACCGATCAAGAACTGAACAAGAAATGCGCCGGTGGCACCAGTCAAGGTTACAAATTGAGGTCGCACATATTCGAAAGCTTGCGTGGCGATACGTTGCAGTTCTTCCTCGCGCGGGTTGGCAATAGTCTTTAACGTCGCCAAAAACTCACCTCCCAATAACTTGTTGCGGACGCTCCAAAATGCCGCTCCCAAGTTTCGGAATTGCTCTTGAATTGTCGGCGCTTCCTCTCCTCCAGTGTCCCCTTCAGTCCCAACTTTGTTTTCTTGTGCCGAATCATCAGTGATAGCATCTGAGAGATCAAAGAACTTCTTAAACTCTTCAGCTAAGTAGTTTGCTCCCAGATCTTTTTTCACCGCAGCGTGCAATATTTGCATTGCATGTGTCAACCTAAACCGGCTTGCCGGATCGGTCGCGTCCAAGGCGTCGAGCTCTTTTTCACAATTGCGAATCTGCTCGGCGTATTCCATTTCTAGGTCGAGAGCATTGCGTAACCGCACGATGCTGCGACTTACTCGCGCCGGAGTATCTTCAGTAACCAACCTAGCCCCTTGCAACGCAGCCGCAACCACCACCAATGATGTCGGCAGCAAGACACTGGTCATGATCAGCGCCGAAGTTAGCACGGCAGATAATTTTTCACGCTGACCAGTTCTTGAAAGTACCCATTTGTGCAGCGGGCGAAATACGACTACTAATACTGCCGCAAGAAAGACAGGCACGAAGAAGCCGACCATCACCTTGTAGAACAGTAGCCCTATCACCACAATTATGGCGACTAGGACGAAGAACGAAATCAATCGCGACATAAAACGATCCGTTGGTGCAAGTTCCTAAATCCATCAGCTTAGAATTGTCTGCTGCAAATCCCAAACGATCAACCGTGGTCGCTGAATATCCAAGCTGAATTACCCACAAACAACAACTGATAACTTAACCAGAACTACAAGTCCTTAGGCAGCGTTTCGCACGTTTCAGTGGGTCGTCATCACCGCTATTGGCGACGAATGTAGGAAAATGAGGAATTGTAGGTGTGCCCTCTGCCACCAGCGACGCTTCGCCGGTGATGGTGGTGCGATCGGATCTGCCAATGAAAAACATCCTTGTCGTGCTGTACAGCAACACCTCGTGCAGAACTTTGCACCCTCGTTTTTTTCGCGGCCAACCTTTGCTCCGTGAGCGAAGTAAATTGATTTGGAGGCCGGCATGAGCGTGCAAGAATTATAACCAAGACCAGACCTTCATCGCATGTTTACAAAGAAACAAAAGTCGCTAATCAAACTGACATTACAAGCCATAATTGTGGCTGCTGTCTGCATTGGGCTGGCCTTAAGTGTGCGCCGCGCTGGTGACCAGCTTATTGCTCAACGGTTGCAGTTGCGAGTGCACGCCGAGACTTTGAGACAACAGGCACTAGAAACCATCGAAACTGCGGAGCGTGCCGAAAAAATTGCGGCTGCCGAACGATTGGAACAACAGTTTTATTCGTTTTGGCATGCACAGCCAAGTTGGTTGTTATTGGCATCGGTCAGCTACATCGTCGGTTTGATTCCTGCGGGTTTGTTTTGGCGAGAGTGCTTGCGAGCGCTAGGGCAACCAGCGCCAATGCTGACCACGATGTGGGCTTACTTTCTCGGGCATCTCGGCAAATACGTGCCCGGGAAAGCCATGGCATTGGTGTTGCGGGTCGGAGCCTTGCACCATTTGGGCATCATGAAATTAGCCACGACGTTGACGGTCTTCATGGAGACGTTGACGATGATGGCCGTGGGAGGTGCGGCTGCGGCAATTTCGATGTTGGCGCTCAAGCACGATTGGCAATGGACAATTCTGGCAGGTGGACTCTTGGTCAGCACAGTTGTGCCGACGTTCCCACCATGCATGCGACTGGCTTTGCGAAAACTCCAGCGCGGAGTCGATAGCGTTACGCTCGACGATTGGTTAAGCAAAATTACGTGGATATTGCTACTACGCGGTTGGTGGTTGCTCAGCATCACTTGGATCTGCAACGGATTTAGTTTGTACTGCATACTCAAGGGCTTGCCCACAGCAGATTTTGCCAACAGCACTTTCGCCACGCTCTGGCTGAGCGCGCTTGGGGCTTGTGCCTTGGCCGTTGTGTTAGGCTTTGTTTCCATGTTGCCGGCGGGAGCTGGAGTGCGTGAACTTGTACTGTCGAAAGTGCTGGCTCCCGTCGTTGGACCAACGGCCGCTTTGGCCAGTGCGGTTTGGTTGCGACTGAGTTGGTTGTGCGCAGAATTGGTTGTTGCCGCCGTTTTGTGGGGCATCCGCCAATCGACAAGTCGCAAGAAGTTAATGTAGTCGTTTGTTCCGTGGTACTCGCCACTCGAGCAGTCTGTTTTACTCGTCGCATTTGTAGCTATAATCAACTTCCCGTTGATCAATCGTTCCACACTCGCCTTCGTCATAACCCGCCTGCTGTTGAGAATTGTTCATGTTGTCGATCATCATTCCCGTCTACAACGAACAGGACAGCTTGGACGAATTAGTTCGACGAATCATCGCGGAAGTTGGCAGCAACCAACCGGAAATCGATCCGGCCGAGCTCCAGTCGCGGTTGGAAATTGTCTTGATCGACGACGGATCTTCAGACGACTCTTGGAAAGTAATTATCCGCTTGTCCGAGGCATACGCTGTCGTAAAGGGTTTAAAACTGCGACGCAATTTTGGTAAGGCAGCAGCGTTGTCGGCAGGATTTGATCATTCTCGAGGTGCGAGATTGATCACGATGGACGCCGATTTACAAGACGATCCACGCGAAATTCCCAACCTGCTGAATAAGCTCGACGAAGGCTTTGATGTGGTTAGTGGTTGGAAACAAGTCAGGCATGATCCATGGCACAAAGTGTTGCCCAGTCGGGTCTTTAATGGTCTGATCGGACGCTTGACTGGCGTTCATTTGCACGACCACAATTGTGGCCTCAAAGCGTATCGACGTGAGGTGATCGACGAAGTGCAGTTGTACGGTGAAATGCATCGATTTGTGCCTGTCCTGGCTGCTGCCAAAGGCTTTCGGATTGCCGAGATTCCAGTCCAGCATCATCCGCGAAAACACGGAGTTTCAAAATACGGATTCGAACGCTTCGTAAAAGGCCTGCTCGATTTGTTCACAGTCTATTTTCTTACCGGATATCGAAATCGACCGCAGCATCTCTTGGGGACTTGTGGATTGTTGGCCTTGACTGCTGGGTCGATAGGTCTGTGCATCTTAACATTAATGTGGGGTGCTACGCGCATGAGTGATGCATGGGATGATATCCACTTGCATGAACGAGCAATCTTTTACTATTGCATCGTGTCGCTGTTGTTGGGGACACAACTTGTATCTGCTGGGTTCTTGGCAGAAATGATCACGGCTCAAAACCGTAGTACCACGCGTCCCTATAGTTTGGCTGGCTCAACTATTCGCGAAAACAGCGACTCAAGTACGCAGAGTGCAGAAGGAGCCACATGACTCGAGTCTCGCTTGCTGCCCCAAACTCGATGACCGCTTGGCTGGTTGGCATGATTATCATCGTCGGTACCGCAGCCCAGGCCAGTCGCATTCTCTCCACGCGATCTTCGACCGGCGAAACACCGTTTCATAGTGCCAATGATCGCAGTCGATGGTGTACCGTCGCTTCGTTGGTTGAGAAAGGTACGTACGAAATTGATGCCTGGTTAGCCATTCGCGATCCGCAAACGCGCAGAGCAACTTGGAATACCATCGACCTAGTGCGACATCGGGGTTCGGACGGTAAGCAACATTATTACAGTAGTAAACCGCCACTGCTGACGACCATGTATGCGGGCGTCTACGCAGTCGTGCGTTGGTTGACAGGCACCAACTTAACACACCGAACTTTCTATGCAGCACGGTTAATATTGATCTTGGTGAATCTCGTACCCCTTGTCTGCTTCTGGTGGTTGTGGGCTCGATGGATACGGCGAACGGTGAGCGATGAGTGGTCCCAAGTCGTGCTGATGAGCTTTTTGGTCTGGGGAACGTTTCTGTCCACTTTTGCCAATACCATGAATAATCACTTGCCAGCCGCATTGGCTGCGGGCGTATCGTTATGGGCTGTAGATCGCATTTTGCTACAAAGAGATGGACGGCTACAGTGGTTTGTACTCGCAGGGCTGGCCACCGCATTCACCGCTGCGAACGAATTGCCGGCATTAAGTTGGGTCGCGGCAATTGGTGCGCTGCTGTGCCTGCACGATTGGCGTCGAACTTTGTGTGGTTATGTGGCCGGTTTATTACCAATCGCCATCGCCTTTGCCGTGACAACCTATATCGCACACGGCAGTTTGCGGCCACCCTATGCGCACCGAGGACTTGGGCCACTAGTAACATCGTTGCCAATTGAACAAAGTGGATCACATGGGCAATACAAACCGAACGCAATTTCCGCTCATCTGAAATCTGCAGGAATCGATCTATCTTCGAAACTTGAATTTCGCCCCAGCCGCACCCCAGGTGTAATTGCGCTGTGGGATGAAGTGCAGCAATATCAATTTGCGTTGGTCGAAAATGAGAGCATATTGAATATCCATCACTGGGACGATTGGTACGACTACCCAAAGTCCTATTGGTACCCTGATCAAGTCAAAGGTGTGGATCGAGGCGAGCGATGGCAATTGGCTTACGCTTTTCACGCGCTACTTGGTCATCATGGTGTTTTTAGCTTAACACCCTTTTGGATACTTTCGATCTTGGGTTGTGTGGTGGTTTGGTCCCAGCGCCGACTAGCACATGACAAACTTGGATTCATGGCCGACCGCCGACTGCAGATCATGCTGGCGATTGCCGCCGTCACCACAGTATGCTTGGTGTTTTACATAATGAGACCATTGCAAGATCGCAATTATGGTGGCGTAAGCAGCGGTTTTCGCTGGATGTTCTGGTTCACACCTCTCTGGTTGTGGTTGGCAATGCAAGGAATTCAAGCGATCAAGTCCGAATGGCAACGTTTTCTGGTTGCCTTGGCGGTCAGTATCAGCGTCTTTTCAGCCATGTATCCATGGGCCAATCCATGGACCAACCCGTGGCTGATGCAATACATGGAGTATCTACAAATAGTGCGCTACTAACCTAAAAATCGCAGGTCAACATTTAGAAATGACCAACCACGTATTCGAAATTAC
>CAZVBC010000276.1:0-2511 GCA_964625155.1 uncultured Pirellulaceae bacterium | reverse complement strand
AATTACGTCGCTACCACTTGAGCTGGTTGCAAAAAGTGAGGCGCACGCGTTGAAGATGAACTAGGACGCCAGTCGACCAAGTGCATTTCAACCTTTCGGAAACCACGAAAATCATTAATCACCGGTCGAAATACGATATCAACCGGAGCAGAATTCTTGGTCAGCGGCTCCATCCACAAGTCCGCTTGCCCAAAAGCAACCGCTCGCATCGTGGTTCCATGCTGCGAAAACTGCACAGTCAAGTGACGGCCAGTTCCTCCCATGACTTTTGGAGGCTGGCTGATTTCAACTCCTGATGCACACAATAGTGGTCGATGATTGCCATTACCGAAGGGAGCAAGCGACTCGATTTGTTCCACCGCTGCAAGATCCAACTGAGCCAAAGGTGTCTCAGCATCAATCATCAAACACGCAGTCCCAACACTGGCCGATTGCTCAATCACGTACTCGCAAAACGCTGCGCGGAACGACTCGACTTGTCTCTCTTCGATCTTGAGGCCAGCCGCCGCTGCATGTCCTCCACCACTAATTAATAACTCTTTACAGCTCTGCAAAACCACATGCAGGTTCACACCGTTGGGAGAGCGAGCAGAGCCTATTCCTGGACGTTCACCCAGTTGGTCCAAAGCGATCATTACAACCGGCTTTTGATACCGCTCGGCTAACTTGCCAGCGACAATTCCAATCACTCCAGGGTGCCAGCCTGGCATCGCCAATACGAGTGCAGGATCATCCTTGGTATGCACTTCCTTGGCCTGTTTCGACGCAGCCAACAGAATACTCCGTTCCAGCGTCTCACGATTTCCGTTCAGTTGTTGAATGTAGTCCGCCAGCGCAGCCGCTCGCTCGGGATCATCCGTCGTTAGCAACTCTACGCCCAACTGAGCTTGACCCAATCTACCTGCAGCATTCAAACGTGGCGCTAGCATAAAAGCCACGTCTTCGCTGGCCAAGCTCTGTTTCTCTGACAGCTTTGTGGCGGTTAACAATCGTTGCAATCCTACCTGCTTCGAACTGGCAAGCGACCGCAAGCCATTGCGGACAATAACACGATTCTCATCAATCAGCGGCACCACGTCCGCAATGGTACCAATCGCCGCGAGAGCCAACGATTGCAACAAGAACTCCCTTAGTCCGTCAGCGACCTTGCTGCCTCCAGATGCTTTCTGGCACAGGGCCCAGGCTAACTTGAATGCGACACCCGCACCACATAGCCCCGTGAAAGGATAAGTAGTCCCGGGCAGTGCCGGATGAACGATCTCGTCTGCGTCAGGCAGTTCGTCTCCAAACTGATGGTGGTCAGTGACAACCAGTCCTATCCCGAGTTGCTTGGCGGTGCGTGCTGCCTCAAGGCTGCCAATCCCACAGTCGACTGTGATGATTAACTTCTTGCCACGCTCAGCCAACCTCGTGACGGTATCGGGATGCAGGCCGTACCCTTCGTCCATGCGATTCGGCAGAAAATACGAGACCCTTCCACCTAGTTTCTTCAGACACAAAAAGACAATCGCTGTGGCTGTCATACCATCGGCGTCATAGTCTCCATGGACAACAATTTCATGTCCATCTTGCAGTGACGACCAGATGCGTTCTACTGCGTCGGGCAATCCCGGTAAATTCTCAGGAGGACGCAAGTCAGTTAGCTTGGCGTTAAGAAATCGTGACACAGACTCGGGGCATTTTACTCCCCGAAGGCTTAACAGGCGTGCAACAACCGGCGAAATGCCACAAGAGTCCGCTAAACGCGCATCACTGTCGCAATCGTAGGGATGAAACCTCCACACTCGTTGCACGGCGCATCCTCTCGCAACATGATCACACGCTTCCCATCGGCGAAGTCCGATCGGCACTTGAAGAAAATAACCGACCGCCAGTCACGCAAACACGCAATCACCTACCCCAAACCAGCCGCGACTTATCCCTTTCGCTCTGCAATTTGTGAGGTAGCCTCCGCAATCTTACTTCTTCTTTTCCACGTGTACGGTATGTTTGCGCAAGCGCGGACAAAACTTGCTCAGCTTTAATTTTTCACCGCCAGTTTTGCGGCGAAGTGTGTAATTGTGGTCGCCAGTCTCTTCGCAGACCAGAAAGACGACTTCTTTCTTTTTCTTCTTTGCCATCCGAATATTCTCTTCGATTCTTTAACGCGTTACAGCACCCAGAATTCCGGTCTATCTTTGTCCTACCGAATTAGCTGGTAGTCGAGCTAGACTCGTCAGTTGATGCTATCTCTGAACTTGGAGATGGTTCCCCACCTCCGAAACTCGGCTTCTCACTCTTACGAATAACTCGATCGTGTTTGCCAACGAACTCAAGAATAGCACGAGGCCCAGCATCTCCTAGCCGCGGCTTGGCTAAACGCAATATACGAGTATACCCTCCTGGTCGATCCGCGAACCGCCCGGCAATTTCGCCGAACAATACTGAGACCGCTTTTGCATCGCGTAAGATATCGAAGACTCGGCGACGCGCATTTACTGCCGGCGCGCGAGCTGCTACCCATTGCACATA
>CAZVBC010000275.1:0-10054 GCA_964625155.1 uncultured Pirellulaceae bacterium | reverse complement strand
TGGGCCGATTGTTTCTCGGTTTTATTGGCCGGAAGTGGCATTCAAGGTGGCCGCGACGTTGGCGCGAGCGAAAAATGGGGCGGCGCAGTGCAGGAACGACTGGTCACGCCTCTCGATTTACTGGCAACGATCTATCATTCAATGGGGATCTCGCTGGACACCCATTACGAAGATGCCAGTGGTCGTCCTGTCAGTATCGCGGGCAACGGCCAAGCAATCCACGAACTGCTATAAGTCGGCGCAAGTCCTCCCCTATCCGCAACCCTATTCCTTATCTGTGATGGTGCGCAAGTCGAGTTACTAGCTCAGCAAAGGCCAAGCTGTTTGGCTGGTAAAAGGTTACTTGAGGATATCTGCTTTTAGTTCATAAAAAACGCCCGTCAGCCCTGCAACGGGCTTGAGCGCCGTATTGACTCGCAACGTTCCGGCAAGTCGTTGCCGCCGATAACTGCGGGTTGCCAATTGACTTCCTGTCAAGGTAACTTCGATCATATGAGTCAAAGGAGGCTGGCCGCCAAAGCAACATGTTCCCAAATCCGGCACCAGCACGAATTTTTTGGCTTGTGGCGCGTCCATTGAAGTTGGATGAATGTACCCTTTCAGAAATACTTTTTTGCCATCCAGCGATACACCAATTTCCGTTGGAGCGTCGACAGCCCCGGACGGGCTTTTTAGGTCGCTGAACGAAACTCGCTCGTATCCGGGCGGAACTTCGGTTGCGTATTCGTAGGCATGTAACGTGGGGGCGACCACCAGTGTAAATAGGCTGAGCACGATCCCAGCGATGGCCAGAGGTTTCCCTAACAACTCGTCAGGGTATTTATGAATCGCCCGCAATGCCACAATACCCAGGCTCAGACCAATGACGGGAAGTAACAATAAAAACACGAACCAAAACGAGCCTAGCGCTAGTACAGCCACAATCATTGACGCCACCGCTCCGCGACTGATCGACTGGTAAGCCAGATCGTCACTTGAAGTCAAGGTCGTGCAAGTCTGCGGTACAGAATAAGGTTGATCGATTGCGCCTAAATTCCCACTCATGGCTTGACCTCACTGCGTACGCCCATGGAATAGTGCTCGTGCCTTTGCCCAAGCGTAGGCTAAGATGCCATGATTACCCGCACCGGTAATTGCTAACCACATTGTGATACCTACGCTGCTGACCGCCATGATGAGTACGCAGGCAGCATTAATTCGGTTCGTCGGGAGAGCGACTATCGCTTCCAACGGGAGGTCGACACTGCGGCTGGCAATTGCGTTGCTGGAAAATTCATTTGCCTTCAGTGCAATGCCGGAGGCGCTAGTCGGGCGACGAATTGCCGAAGTTTGTTTGGCGTCAGGTTCCGATGCTGGTTTAGGAATTGGGAAGAACGACTTGGCCCGCTTGAAAGCGGCAGGATCAATCTTTTCCAGGTCCTCCAAATGTTTGACAGCTTCTGGCAATGGACATGCCCGCAAGTAATTAATTACCGGTACGCGCACCCAACTGGTCTTGTCGTCCGCAGTCTTAAACAGCTCAACCAATCGACCGATTTGAGTCCAGTCTTCCCACCTTGCAAGATCGGGAATCACCAAGTCGGCAAGTTCGGGACGCTGCAAAATGATCTGCAGCGACTGGAGCACGCGTTTGCGGTCGACAATGTCACTCTCGGTTCCGTGCCACCGCAGAGCCATAATAGCTGAATAAGTATCAGCGTACTGGCTTTGTTTGTTTTTGAGAAATAGCTCCTCGATCAATGGCAGCCCGTCGGCACCACGCAGGGTCACGTAGCAGGCGATCATCGCATCCAACCCTGCGCGTTGATTCGGATCTTCACTCTTGAGCAGCTTTTCAATCAATTGAGAGTCTTCAGGCTGGCCACAAACCCCCAGCATCACGAGAAACAATCGCTTGCGATCTTGAGGAAGGTTTACGTCTTGGATCCATTTGAGAATCTGTGGGCGATCCATCTTGTCTTTCAACGCTTTGATTTCGTTGTAAGGAGCCTGGGCAAATTCATCGTAGGCATCCCGAGCTAACAGATTGTCTTCGTTCTCAAGGTGCTTGATGTAAAACAACAACTGCTGTTGTGGCGACTCGGGAAGTTTGGCAATCGCCTTCACATAATCGATAGCTTTAGGCGTTACCGGCAGAGGCGACGACCAGAGTAAATCCGGTGGATCGACGCCCATAATCAGGAAGATGGTTTCAGCAGGAGCGCTTCCAAAATAGGCAGCACGTAACTTTTTTCCGGGTGAGGTTGGTTTGTCCCCTTTGATGACCTCAATGATCTCAAACTCAGCGTCCGTTTCTGTCTGGCCCCCTTTGACGATCTTGGCAAAAACCACTGCCTCCATCGACGCCATCTCTTGACGCAGAGTCTGCTGCACTGCCGCGCAAAACGGGCAGGCTTGAATCGAACTGACTTGGAATAGACTCAGACTGACCCACGCACAAGTGATTGCCAGTAGTTTCCGCATTTCCAACTCCTCGACGATCGAACGAAATTCAAAAAAAGTACGTTAAGCAAACTCGATCCATCTAAACTCATAATGCTACTGTTTTCCCGACCCTCTTCTGGGATCGGAGTGCGGTCCTAGCGAAAGTATGTTTGTCTCTAAAGCCAAGCTTTTCGCCCGGAGCAAACGCTTCGCGTGTTGTAGGAAAACCGACCACAACGATTCACTCAAACTAGTTTAGGAGAATAACCGAGCTCTGAGCTACCCGCAATTCAAAAAAGTTCGCACTAATCGGTCAATATTACGCTAATCCAGCAACCGGAACGCAACAGCCCGTTTCGACCCGCAAAATCGTTAGATTCTACCGGTAGATCAGAGATAATTCTTTCCCGCAACCGCTACCCTAAAATACTATCTGAATTTAGTTGGCTCCGATAGCTGAGCCTCGACGCACCACCTGCCGCTTACATTTGGTGAGACTGCTCACTTTCGCGGCAAATCACTTTATAATCTGGTGAGCTGGAACGGACAAACCGAGTTTGTTGGCTTCCAGAATACCAAGTTTTGCCCCCAATCTACTTTGGAGATTCACCGCCAATGTCTTCTCAAGCCCGATTCGATCGACGACAGTTTGTTGTTCTTGCTGGAGTGGCTTTCCCCTTAGCAAGCTCCATTCCGGTTTCCTGGGTACAAGCGGCAAATAAACATCAGCTCAAATTGGGAATCCAGATTTATTCCTTGCGCGGCTTTGATGTCGATACCGCACTACAACATGCTAAGGAGCTTGGTTTTGAGCAGGTCGAATTCTTTAGTGGCATGCTCCCGATCGAGTCGTCGCCTGAGCAGATAAAGCGGATTCGCGACAAGGTAACCGCTCTGGGAATGTCGATTTCTGCGCATGGCGTAAATCGATTCAGCAAAGATGAAACCGCGAATAGGAAGTTATTTGAATTTGCCAAGGCTGTCGGAATTCCTTGCATCACCGCAGATCCTGATCCAGATTCATTTGCCAGTTTGGATGAATTGGTAAAAGAGTTTGACATACGCGTCGCGATCCACAATCACGGCCCGACACATCGTTACAACAAAGTCGTGGATGTGCTCCGAGCGATCGAGAAACATGATGTGAGAATTGGTGCTTGTGCAGACCTTGGCCACTTCATTCGATCAGGAGAACGACCAACCGAAGTGGTAAGAGCACTTAAGGGCCGGCTCTATGGCGTCCACTTAAAAGATTTTGCTGAAATGACCAACAAGACCAAAGGAGTTATTTTGGGCAAAGGACATTTGGACGTGCAGGGAGTTTTTGCAGCCCTCCACGCAACCGGCTTTCCAGCTAACGGAGCGATGTCATTAGAATACGAAGAGAACCCCAAGGATCCGATTGCTGAAATTCGCGAATGTGTAGCAGTTGCCAAAGCCGCGCTTGCCCAGCTCGGTTAACGCAAGAATAAAAAAACGATCGGAAATTCTCGGTCGTTGGTCACTTGAGTTTAGTCATGTTTGGGATTTCATGGTTAGGTAAATGGTGTCGTGCCAGGAAGCGGCGAGCCGATTTCCTGTCTGCTATGAATGCGCGGGACGAATTAGTGACCAGCGACGTTGACCTAGAAAGAGCTCGTGAATTGATCGCAGATGCATTTCAACTACCGCCAGATATCCAGCGTAGGTTATATGAGACGGACAAGCTTTCCTGGATTTATGAAGGTGTTGCTGGCGCTTTTAGCGATCGTCTGGAGAATGAATTCCTTCACTTGAACGTGGAGCAAGAATTGAACCGAGTGATTTCCTGTGAAGAAGCACAGTATGTCATTTCCGTCGCAGATGTGGCACGGTTACTAAAAAGCTCCCAACGCGATGTGTTGGTTACCAGGAATTTGGCGCGGCAATTTCTTTAGTTGCCGCTTGCTGCACCGAGTTGTGGCGATAAGCTATTTTGTGATTGGAATGCGAGAGCTGGAATTCGCATTGGCTCTTCGCAGTTCAGCCTTGGTGCATGAGTTCTTGGCAAGCGAAGAGCTGGCGGCTTGCGCGAACACACAATCACGTTGAAATAGACAATTGTGTGTGAGCCTGCGCGATCATGGCTTTGTCGCTTGCGGTCGGCGTTGGATTCTTGAATCTTGATAGCTTGGAAGCTTTGAGGTTCGGTCATGACGACGAAAAAGATTAGTGAATTAACTCTATGCGATCGTTTGTCACGGCTTGATTATCAAACGGCCGTAAAGTTATTGGGGTCGAACGCTCGCAAATTGATGGCCAAGTACAGCAGTTATGATTTTACGCTCGAAGACCAAGTACGGCTCAAGCTAAACGAACTGACTGTCAAATTTGGACTGATCGACACAAGTACGGAAGATAGTCCAGCCACATTCGAAGCGGGTTCGGCTGTGGTTACATTTCGATTAGCAAATGACGCGCGGCGGCAGATCGAATTCGCTTGCTCGACTTGCGACGGTCCATGTGAGCACGTAGGAGTGGCCATGAATCTGGTTCTGGAGGAAAAAACGGCTTTAGGCTTGGCCGTTGCACCTCCGGAACGGATCATCGCGGCTGGATTGAGCGAAGAAGAATTGACGCGTATGGCGATCGACGAGCGCCGGACTCGAAGTCAAGCTGAAAAGATGAAGATCCAATCGGCCGACGCAGAACGACCGTGGACCGATTATCTAGTAACGAGTGAAGCTTCAGGTAAGACTTATCGAGTATCCCTGCGAGGAACCGACCTAGGCGATTCGTTGTGTACCTGCCCCGATTTTCGCACCAATACGCTGGGAACGTGCAAGCACGTAATGAAAGTGCTCAGCCGAGTACAACGCAAATTCTCTAAAGCGCAATTGAGCAAAAAGTTTCAAACTAAACGGATCGGGTTGCAACTGAATTATTGTGGCGAAGCCGCTTTGCGTTGGGAGTTGCCACCAAAATTGAGTGACGCTGCAGAAGCGATCGTCGGGGCGCAGCGGGACAAACCCGTCACCAATATTGCAGACGCTATGCGCCGTGTGGCCAAACTGGAGCAATTGGGCGACTCGGTGATGATCTATCCCGACGCTGAAGAATTCATTCAGCAGCGTCTCTTTCGCCAGCGAATCCAACAGCGCATGGCCGAGATTCGGGAAAACGTATCTGACCATCCGCTGCGTCGCGAGTTGTTAAAAATCGAGTTGCTACCTTATCAATTGGATGGAATTGCGTTTGCGACTGGTGCTGGTCGAGCCATATTGGCCGATGACATGGGGCTGGGCAAGACGATCCAAGGCGTGGGCACCGCCGAATTACTCGCTCGCGAAGCCGGCATCAAAAAGGTTTTGATCGTTTGCCCGGCGTCACTCAAATCACAGTGGAAAAACGAAATCCACCGCTTTTGTCATCGCGAAGTGCAATTGATCACCGGCTCCAGCAAAGATCGTCAAGATCAGTACACGGCTGATTGTTTCTTTACGATTTGCAATTACGAACAAGTGCTGCGAGACCTGACAGCCATCGAACGTGCGAATTGGGATTTGATCATTCTCGACGAAGGGCAACGCATCAAGAATTGGGAGGCGCGGACCACACGCATCATCAAGGGACTCAGGTCTCGGTTTGCCTTGGTACTGTCCGGAACGCCGTTGGAGAATCGGATTGATGAATTGTACTCTGTGGTGCAATTCATTGATGACCGACGTTTGGGGCCAGGCTTTCGTTTCTTCAATCAGCATCGCATGCTTGACGAAAGTGGCAAGATCTTGGGGTACAAGAATCTGGACGAGTTGCGAGAAAAATTAAGGCCCGTTTTGCTACGCCGCACGCGAGATTCGGTAATGCAGCAACTGCCACCACGGTCCACGGAAATCATCCGCATTCCCCTGACCGACGAACAACGTGGTTTGCATGTGGCCAACATGCGTACGGTCGCGTCGATCGTGCGCAAACCCTATATCTCCGAGATGGATTTACTGCGTTTGAGGCAAGCTCTTTTGGCCTGTCGGATGGCTGCAGATAGCACGTTTTTGGTGGATAAAAAAGAACACAGTTATTCGACTAAACTGGAGTACTTAAACGAATTGATTGAGCGACTCTTTCAAGAGGATGATCGAAAGGCGGTTTTGTTTTCCGAGTGGACAACGATGTTGGATTTGATTGAACCTCTGCTCCAGCGCCAAGGGCTCGATTATGTGCGATTGGATGGAAGCGTTCCGCAAAGGAAAAGGCAAGAGTTGGTCCAAAGATTTCAATCAGACCCCAAATGTCGTCTTTTTATTACAACGAACGCTGGTTCGGCCGGTTTGAATCTACAATCAGCCAACACCGTAATCAACGTTGACCTACCCTGGACTCCGGCGATGTTGGAACAACGCATTGGGCGTGCTCATCGCATGGGCCAGACGCGTCCAGTGCAAGTGTATATTTTGATCACCGAGGAGACGATCGAAGAGAATCTGTTGAGCACATTGGCCGATAAACAGGAATTGGCCATGGCTGCGCTGGACATTGAATCCGAAGTCAGTGAAGTGGAATTTCGGGGTGGCATGAACGACCTAAAATCGCGATTAGAGATCTTGCTGGGCGCCAAGCCTATCGAGCCAGTCGACGAATCGCAAAAGGCTACCGCAGTTGAGGACGCGCAACGCGTCGCACGACGAGAACGCGTGGCTGCCGCCGGAGGAGAATTGCTTGGAGCCGCCTTTCAGTTCCTGGGGGAATTGATTTCGCAGCAAGCGGACGTCAAGCCTGCGGATTCACAATTAGTCACTCAATTGAGTTCGCGGCTTTCCGAGTGCGTTGAGGAGTCGCCTGACGGTCGGCAAAAGATGACGATTACGTTGCCCAACCGCGATTCGCTCCAAAGCTTAGCTCAGACGTTAGCAAAGTTATTAGCCACTGGCCAACCCGTCGGTTAATTAGACAGCGCCACTTTCGATTATTGCCGGAAGAACCAAGTCGTTGCGGCGAAATCATTCAACCGCTGCCCAGCGAGCCGAGTGTGCAGCTTGCTCGAGTGCTAACCAGCCTGTGCGACTGGAGCTGGCGCGAAAAGCCCCCGGGCAGCTCGCGCCTAAATCGTTCCAACGTTAGCACCGATCATGTCGGCAGTTTGAAATTAGACATGGGATCATCGGGGTCGATAATTAAATGCGATTCTGCCGTTATGAATGCGGTGCCGGTCAGCGACGGAAGAATGCCGTCTTGTGCGACAGTGTATCGAGCGTCGAAGCAGCTTCCCGTAATGCTCTCTTGACGCCAGATTTGGTTAGGGGCGAGTTTACCATCGGCTGCAAGACAGGCAAGTTTTGCGCTGGTACCGGTACCGCACGGTGATCGATCGTAAGCTCCACCAGGGCATAAAACGAAATTGCGGCTATCGTATTGCTCACCATCCGATGGAGCGCTGAACAATTCGACGTGGTCTATTTCAGCTTCGTTGACTCCGAGAATCGCTTGCTCTCGCAATGCCGAGCGAATCGCTTGCGAGAAATCCATTAGCAGCGCGATATTCGAGGGCTGGATTTTCAGACCATGGTCCTCGCAAAGAAAAAACCAGTTTCCTCCCCAAGCGATGTCGCCATGAATTGTGCGGCCACGTACCAGGACTGGTACCGATTTTTGATAACGGTAACTGACCACATTTTGAATCGTAAACTTTCCATATGCTTCTTTGTGGACGGGAACGGCACCCACGGGTGTATCAATGACAAAGTTTTCTGACAGATGGGGCGTTCCGAAAAAGTGAGTAGTTTGGCCAGTCGCCGACATATGATCTAAGGTCGCTGCTAGCCCGATTGTTCCATGTCCGCACATGCCCAAATAGCCAACGTTGTTGAAAAATATAGCTCCGCACAAACTGCCGGGCTGAGTGGGAGGCGTCAAAAGAGCACCGACGATGATATCACTGCCCCGAGGTTCGCAAATGATTGTGGTGCGAAGCCAATCGAATTGGGTTGCAAAGAGGTGTTTTTGCTGGTCCATCGGCCCAGTACCCAGCTCTGGCCCCCCTTGGACAACTACACGGGTCGGTTCGCCGCCGGTGTGAGAATCGATAACAAAAATGCGCTTCAACCTAGAAAGGTTGCGATTTTGGTTTAGGCTGCTCATCGCGTGTTGACGAATCTGAGTAGAGACTGCTATTCTTTGGGGTTTGGAGGCTCAACGTCGGCGTTGATGCCACAGTTTACTGTTTTATAGCAATCCCCATGTGATGCCGAAGGCCAGTTTGGTTGGCCTGTGATACGCAACTTATCCTGAACGGAAAAAGTTGGGATTAAAGTTGCTGTTCATGGTTAGGGGGATACAGAAAGGGAAACTAGAGTGGAATCGGAGTTTGTACAGAAGTTGATTGAGGCTGGGGTTCATTTTGGCCATCGAGTTAGCCGCTGGAACCCTAAAATGGCGCCATATATTTATGGACGCAAGAACCTGATTCACATCATGGACATCCGCGAAACGCTGCGCGGATTGCTGCGAGCCAAAAAGTACCTGAACCAAGTTGCCCAAGGAGGGAGCTTGGTGTTATTTGTGGGTACCAAACGGCAGGCTTCTGAATCTGTTCAGGAGCAGGCATTGCGTTGTGGTATGCCGTTCGTCAGCGAGCGTTGGCTGGGAGGTGCGCTAACCAATTTTCGTACTATTCGTAGTCGATTGGGGCGATTGGATGAACTCGAACAGATCATCAATACCGACTTGATTAATACATATTCGAAAAAGATGCAGTCTGCACTCAATCGCGAGTATCGCAAGATCTATCGGAACCTAAATGGTTTAAGGACCATGAATCGCATGCCAGAGTGCTTGGTGATCGTCGATCCCAACAAAGAAAAAAATGCGATTCGCGAAGCACGTCGACTTGGTATTACAACGGTTGCACTGATCGACACCGATTGCGATCCAGAGTCGGTCGATCTTCCCATCCCGGGCAACGACGACGGAATCCGCTCGATTGAGCTGATTTTGTCCACTTTGGCCGACTCGGTTTTGGCTGGCAAAGCAGAAAACCCAGAGATCCAAAAAGCGGCTGCAGCTCAAACCTCTGCGGCGCAGACCAGTGCTGCTGAAGCGGAAAAACTGGTCGCGGAAGCAGTTGGTTAAAGCCCCATTTCGATCGAGTATTGGCCGAGTTTTTGCGGAGGTTCATCGCGGCTCACGTGAGTTTCGACCACCTCCTCATGATTTGAGCAATGGGCCTTGGAAGAGTCGCCAGGAAAATCGAACAATTGGTTCAGTATTTCTCAAGGCTGAACCGTAACCCAAACAAACTGTCTTGAAACCAGACGATTGAGATATCCATTTTTGAGTTGTGGAGGAGAGGGGATACATGTCGGAGATTAGTGCCGCCAAAGTCAAGGCGTTTCGCGAACGTACGGGTCTGCCCTTAATGGATTGCAAACAAGCGTTAGCTGAAGCCGGAGGAGACGAAGAAAAGGCAGTTGAAATTCTGCGCAAACGGGGTGAGAAGTTGGGTGACAAGCGGGCTGATCGCGAGACTGCGTTCGGCCGTTTTGGCATTTTCTGTGGTTTGGGCAAGCAGAACGGCGCGATCGTCGAACTGAAGTGCGAAAGCGCTCCGGTTACTCAAAACGAAGAGTTTATTCGCTTAGCAAATGATATGGCGGAAGCGCTCGCCAAGGCCGGCATC
>CAZVBC010000274.1:0-10076 GCA_964625155.1 uncultured Pirellulaceae bacterium | reverse complement strand
ACGGACGCATCCAGACTACGGTTACCGAATTCCAGCACCAAAAAAAACAACGGGATTTCCGATTTTTCGTAATAATGCTATTCATCTTGCAATCACATTTACTGAGGGACGGGGACAGATCTTGTTATTCGCGGCACAAGGATGTGAAGCCTTTGTTCAACCCGCTCTTTATAGGAAGGGGGTAGGTGATGTTCGTATTACTAATCTCAATAGCATACTTCCCATCTGCGGCGTTTCGCCTATGATACTCTGGTCGTAGAAGGAGTGCTCGCTTGCGGCCAAGCAACGAGCCGGTGGGTTGACCACACCTTATTTTCCCCAGTGTCGTAGCTTTAGGAGAATACCGTGAAGCAAGTGACTGTATTGGCCCTTGCGGCCGCGTTTGTAGCCAGCGTTTCGTTTGTTGGTGCCGAAGATAAGATTACCAGCGGCCTCAAAGTTGGTGAAGGCATCGGTGCATTCAATGTCACCAAGTGCGCTGGCGCCGAAAGTGACAATGTTGGAGTAGGCGATAACCTGTGCTATCGCTGCAAGAACGGCGCGCGTCCGCAGGTAATGGTTTTCACCCGCTCTTCAGACGCTAAAGTCATTGAATTGGTGTCGAAGTTGGACAAGGCCATTGAAAAGAATGGCGAAAAGCAACTTCGCGCCTTTGTCAATTACATGGCAGACAGCAAAGACGCTGCATCGGATTCCGTTAAGAAATTGGCTAAAGATTCTAAGGCCAAAAACGTTCCCTTTGTTGTGCCCAATGAGTTTGAGAACGGTCCTGAGGACTATGGGATCAATGCTAAAGCAGAAGTGACCATCATTCTTGCGGAGAGCTCCAAGGTAAAGGCTAACCATGCAGTTGCCAAAGCTAAGGACCTCGATGTCGCTGCAGTTGTTGCTGACCTCGAAAAGATCCTCAACTAATCGAGCGATAGTTTGCAGGCGACATTTGCTTGCAAATTTCGTAGACTAAACAATCCGCAGTCAGACGAGTCTCTGGCTGCGGATTTTTGTTTTAAGGAAGGAGTTTGTTCATCGTCCAATTACGGAAGTTGGTTGGTCGGTAGAACTCGATCGAATACGTCATTGATGGGTTATCAATTGAATAAGATTCGCATTGGAACACGTGGCAGCAAATTAGCTTTGTGGCAAGCAGGTTGGGTTGCAGATCGCTTGCGTGAAAACGGACACGATATCGAATTAGTGGTTATCTCGACCCAGGGGGATGTGTCGCAGCAGCCGCTGAATCAAGTAGGTGGTCAGGGCTTATTCACTAAAGAGATTCAGCGAGAATTATTAGCTTCAAATGTCGATTTGGCAGTTCACAGTCTCAAGGACATGCCGACTGAGCGAATTGACGGTCTGATGTTAGCGGCTGTTCCTCGCCGAGAAGCAACCGACGACGTCTTGGTCAGTCATCATCGCCTTTTATTCGAATCCTTGCCGTCTGGAGCAACCGTTGGTACGGGCAGCCAGCGTCGCGCGGCGCAATTATTGAATTGGCGCAGCGATATTCAGATTGTTGACATTCGTGGCAACATCGACTCGCGGTTGCGCAAAGCTACAGATGGGGAATATGACGCCATCGTTTTGGCTGCGGCAGGCTTGACTCGCTTGGGACTGATCCAATACGCCACCGAACGGCTCCCGCAGCATCGCATGTTACCTGCAATTGGGCAGGGAGCATTGGGACTGGAATGTCGTGCCAACGACAACGCGACACGGATTGCCGTGGAGAAGCTGAATGATCGGGAAACTCTCGCTGCTGTAACTGCCGAACGGGCTTTACTGGCCCATTTACTGGCCGGATGCATGGCGCCGGTAGCTGCACTGGGAACAGTTTCTGGTAACGAGCTACAGTTGCAAGCTCGTGTCATTTCGTCCAACGGGCAGAAGGTCGTTGAGGGTACTCTGCGAGGATCGTTGATGGATGCCCGATTGATCGGTTGCGATTTAGCCGATCAACTGTTAGCCAACGGTGCAGGCGACATCATCGCAGCAAGTCGCGCCACGGGCAGCGTGTGAGCATGTGCGTTGATAAAAATCTACCGAGATTCTAAGAATATTTGTTGAAGGAGTGGTTATCGTGGAGAAAAAGGCGCTCCAGACGATTGCCACAACACATGAGGTGCAATTAGTTAATTATCTAACCGCGACAAGGATAGAATTCGGATTGCTTTTAAACTTTGGCGCAGACCGACTAGAGTTTAAACGCAAACATCGATCGTATAAGCCCAAGGTCGGTTAAGGACAGGATGCGCATTATTTTGAGCGCATGCCACTAATCCTGTTCATCCTGTCCGAACGTCACTCGATGACTAATGAGGCGAGATTGGCTGTGGAGGCAGGAATCGTTGCTCGATTAAGTCGCATAATGCTGTCCAGTGACGGCGCTGTTCGTCGGTCAAAACCGCTGCTACTTCGCTGCGCATCGCAGTGAACTCGGACATTTGTTTTGGATACACCTCGGCCCTTAATGATTCCATCTGTAAGTGGTGGCGGCGAACGATTTCCTCCACTTGGCGAGCTTGATCGTCTGATAGGTGCAATACGGATTTGATGCGTGGTAAGATGCGATCGGGTGTTTGGTCCGGGTGCTGTAGCATGTAAAAAATGCGACTTCTCGTCCACATGCTGCCACCCACAGTACCGACGATGGCGCCAGAAACAAAAATCGACACCAGCATCAGCGTGCGTATCCAGCGCTGAGAGGAAATTTGAGGCGGAATTGGGAGATTGGCAAGACTCTCCGTCATGGTAACTCCATGAAAAACGGCTGGACTAACATGATGTACGTGTCGTCTCCTGTGCTAAAACTAAACACAAGTAAAGCGGCACAGGCAACACACAGAGATCCAAATCCCACCAGACTGTACTCAGGTTCACGCCAAGCATGTCTCAATCGACGAGCGTACAGGGTTTGCAGAACTCGATGAGCAATGTCAATTTCTTTGGTGGTTTCATGTTTCGCCAAGGTGACGAGATTCTCAAAGGGAAGCAGCGGATCGGATTTCATGTTTTCTCTCCGTCTAACAATTTACGCAGTCGGTTCCGCGCCCGAAATGCACGCACTTTGGTCCCAACAACCGACCAACCCGCGCGGTCAGCAGCTTCGGCCAATGTGCATTCGTCCAAGTACACTAAAGTAATCACTAAGCGATCGGCGGGTGATAGTTTAGCCATTAGTCTATGGACAAGCTCGGCTGCGGCAGTGGCATCTTCCGCATTCTGAGCACGGCCAGCGACTTGCTGCCAATCTTCGTCCGACAACTTCGACTCAGTCTGATGAACCTTGTGGTTTTTCCAGTAACGGTAGCCAACTCGGATAGCAATCTTGCGCAGCCAGTGTAGTAGCGGCGCCGTTCTTCGGTAACTTCTTAGGCTGACATAAGCTTCGACAAACACGTCGTGGGTCAATTCGTCACGCACTGCAGGATCTCGACTAAAACGCCTCATCTGGTCCGCAATCTGCAGTTGATATCGCTTGACCAACCGCCGATATCCCTCACCATCTCCGGCCAAGGCGGCAGCAAGGTCGCGGATATCGTCAGGATCTGTGAGCATGCGGGGTGCGCTTTGAATTCCACGGGTTCATATCTCTTCGACGTTATTTCGCCGCGCGGTGGAGCATTCCAAAAATAAGCGGCGGTTTAATCACGTTTGATCACCGGTAGGATGGAAAACTTCACTGGGTACAGCGTGAGGTCCGTTCCCCTTCGCGAAATTCGCCGAATTAATTTTGCAACATTGATTACCCAAGTGCCAACCGCTCGACGCGAACATTATGATTCGCGAGGAGCGGTGTAGAGAGGGGCGTCTTTGTAGCTGATGCTTTGTCGATTATGGACGGAACGAGTCGAATTCTTTGCGAGTTACGCAACCGTCGTCATCGGCATCGGCTTGGGATAGTCGTCTCCAGACGGGCATGGGTACTTCGTCCTCTGCCAGATTGTCATCTTCATTTTCATCAAATGCTTGTAGCAAACGATCGAAACTTGGCCGACCGAGCCGCGGACCGCCAGGTCCCTGTGCCCAAACGTCAACCGAACCGGCCACAAATGATACCATCGCCACCAACATGATTAACTGATATTTCATGATTCTTAGATTCCTAACAGTAGATTTTTTTGGACCAACAATAATCTCTTCAACGGAGAACAGCTCCGTTCAAGAATCTTAAGGCTTGTAAGCGTCGTATTCAGCTCGCGTTACATATCCGTCTTTATTAGCATCGGCTTTGACGATACGAGGCCACAAACGCACTGGTACCTCGATTCGTGCGAGGGCGGAATCGCGATTTGCATCAAATGCGTTCAATAGTAGGTCGAAACTTGGCTTTCCTTGTCCGCCACCTCCAGGCGGACGCTGTGCCATGGCTTCAGCAGAACAAGCCAGCAACGTCGCGGCCACCGCCATGCTCCATATTCGAACTTTCATGGTACTCCTCCAAAAACACGTTTAATCGGCGTCTACTTGCACTTGAATGTGCGACAAAGCAGACTGCTCATCGGTATAAGTGGCGGCTGCTGATAGCAAGGTTACAACGAATACGAAAAATTTCTTCCGAGTCAATAAAGG
The DNA here is from genome assembly GCA_964625155.1 of uncultured Pirellulaceae bacterium. GTDB lineage: Bacteria > Planctomycetota > Planctomycetia > Pirellulales > Pirellulaceae > Aureliella. The sequence continues at coordinate 5,507 of CAZVBC010000274.1, read as the reverse complement.
TCGATAATTGCTTCGATATTACTGTAGGGGTCGCGCGTTCAAAAACTCAAAATTGGTGGGAGTTGAACCTTGTGGTACCGAGAAACCAGTCCCCACCAATTTTGAATTTTGAAGGCGCGACCCCTAACGCTTGACCAAGTTCTTTGGCGATTCAGCGGCATCTGCTGAGGTTTGTGGAAGCATTTGAGGAAGATACCTCTCACGTGTTTGCAGCCGGCATTTGATCCGCGTGAGCTTTTTGCTGGACGAAGCTGGTCATAGGTCGACCAACTCAACTGGGAGAGTGCACCAGTTAAAGCGGTTGTGTAGACTATAGATCATCAAAGGGTCGCTTTGCATAATCCCACGTCATCATAGGAATTGTTCGATGTCGTTGCATATTCATCGCAGAGACTATCTTCGATCATTGGGGACGATCATTGCACTCCCTTTTTTCCAGTCGCTGAAGGTGATTGGAGGAGAAAGCAGAGGAGCGAGTCAGTCGCCTAAACGCTTGGTCTGCATTGGCAACGAATTTGGCTTTTATGGTGGAGCGTTCTGGCCGAAAGACGAGGCAACGACTTGGACGGAATCCGAACTCTTAAGTCCCCTCAAACCGTTTCGAGAGCAAGCAACTTTGTTTGGCTCCCTAGACCACGGACTCAAAGGTGGCCATTTTGCGATCCACGGTTATCTAACAGGAGTCAAAGCGACCGATGCCAAGAGTGTGGACAACTCGGGGATCAGCATCGATCAACTTGCCGCTGAACACGTGGGAGCAGCCACGCGATTCTCCGCACTGACAATTGGCTCGGAGGATGGCATACACGGCGGCTGTATGATGAGTTGGTCTCGCTCCGGGACACGGGTGCCGCCGATTCAAGGCCCGCGCGAGTTGTTCCGTCGACTTTTTATGGCTGATGACCTTCAGTCACAAATGAGAAACGAGGAAAAACTTAAACGGTTCGGCTCTATTCTGGATACCGTAACCGGCGACGCTCGCTCCCTTAGCAAGCGACTCAACCAACATGACCAACAAAAACTTGATCAATACCTGACAGCCGTTCGCGAAGTGGAATCCAAGTTGTCGATGGACGGGCATTGGCAGCGAATAGCCAAGCCAAAAACAGACCTTAGCGAACCGACCGACGAGGGGCTCGCACATGATTTGCCAAAGATCTACGACTTGCTCGCCTTGGCACTTCAGACCGATTCAACCAGAGTTGCAACCATCGAAATTGGCGGCAGTTTCTTGATCTCTGATTTGGGAATTCGTAGCGGTTATCATGCGTTGTCGCATCACGGTCAAGTCGCGGCGACGATCGAGCAGCTTATCAAAGTTGAGAAGTACCAAGTCGAACAGTACGCCAGGTTTCTTGAACGCTTGAGTTCAATCCGCGAATCCAATGGTGAAAGCACGCTACTGGACCAAACGATGGTGATGCTGGGGAGTGGTATGGGAAACGCCAACTCACATACAAATAACAATTTGCCGATCATATTGGCAGGCGGCGGCTTCCGGCATGGGCAGTTTCTGAAGTTTTCACAAGACAAAAAACATCGAGTCCCTCTGTGCAATCTGTATGTCAACATGTTACAGAAGTTTGGACTCGAAATCGAACGGTTCGGAACCAGTACCGGACGGCTTGAGGAATTAGTAAGTGCATAGTTGCGTTGCTCGCCCAAAGTCGATCATTTTCGCTTGCATCCTGACGATCGCGGCTGTTTGGTCGCCAGCGAACTCTGCAGACTATGCGCCAGCTCAGTTTCTGAAAAAGTACTGTGTGAAATGTCACAGTGGTTCAGCTCCGGACGGAGAACGGGATTTCCAGCGACTGTTCGTAGGAGACCAACTGACCGCGATCCGAGGCGAGGAAGAGTTGGTATTGCTCCAGGAAGTGGTTGATCAACTAAATCTATCAGCGATGCCTCCAGAGGATGCAGAGCAACCTCCGAGTATCCAAAAGTTGGAAGCGATCGGGAGCTTCAATCGCGCACTAAAGTCATTCAGAGACAGGCGAGACGTCCGCACAGAAACAATTCTTCGTCGCCTCAATGCGCGCGAATATCGAAACAGTGTGGCCGACGTTTTAGGGCTGAATGTCCTGATGTATCGACCCGAGCATGGATTTCCTGCTGACCAGCGAGCGGAGAATCTTGATAACCAGGGAGATGCGTTAGTCGTATCGGGACACTTGCTCGCAGCCTATTTACAGTCGGCTGAGAAAGCTGTTGAAAAATCCCTCGGCCAACTGCTCAAGCCTGTTGAACAGACTTGGTTTTTCAGTAACGGTTTTCGCCAACAGCCGGAGATCGATCAGGTCCATGGTCCGCTTTACGATTTTGAATACATCATTCTCTACGACGTGATGCAGGCGGACAAACCCGAAGGGGCTTACGGTCCCATTCGTGGATTCCCAGGCGCTCCACACGATGGATTTTATCAATTGGAATTTGAAGCTGATGCTCGCAACCGAGACCATCCGTACGACGACAAATTTCTTCACCGCGATCGCCATGAACCGTTCCGACTGGGCATCGTAGCGGGAAATTTGGAAGCTGGCAAATTACATCTTCCGCAGCCGGTCGAACCGTTACTTTGGGAGTCCGACTTGCAGGATGGTGTCGACAAATACCGAGCAGTGGTTTGGTTGGACAAAGGTTTTTCTCCTCGCTTTGTGTTTCGCAACGGCCTGATGGACGTTCGCGAACTGTGGGCGGGTATCAAACGAAAATACCCCGATCGCTTTTCTCCGTTGGGAGGCATCGTGTTGAATCGTCGCGAAGTGATTCGTGATGGGCACTTGCCTCATATTCGCATCGACAATATTTCGATTCGTGGTCCACTTTCGCCGGATGGCCCAATGCCTTCCCATCGTGCTTTGCTCGGAGACGATTGGGATTCTCTGACGAAACAGGGCACGTCTCTGGAATCCAAGTTATCTCAAGAGCTGCTTACCAAGCACCTTCGTCGAGTCGCCACACGCGCGTTTCGTCGTCCGGCCACCGCCGATGAAGTCGACCAACTGGTCAAACTCGCGCAACAGCAAGAACTGATCGGACGAACAAGTATGGAGGCTTTGGGGGATGCTATAAAGGCCGTCCTTTGCTCGCCGAGTTTCCTGTTTCTTGATGAAACGCGTCAAATCCGTACGACCCTTGAAAACTCAACGGCGAATCATGCATCAAACGACCAACCCACGTTGTCTGACTACGCAATCGCATCGCGACTAGCCTACTTTCTTTGGTCTGCGCCGCCTGATGATGAGCTGCTTGGTTTGGCTGAGTCCAAGCAATTGTCAGACAAACCGGTGCTAGTCAAGCAAGTCCGTCGCATGCTTGCCGATCGACGATCGGAGGCCATGGTCAGCAGCTTTCTTGACGCTTGGCTCAATCTTCATGCGCTCGGTTCGATGCCGCCCGACCGAACAAGATTTCGGATTTACTACCACAAAGATCTCCAGCGCTCGATGCGCCGCGAAACCGAACTGTTCACACACTGGCTCATCGACAACAATCTGCCGATTCGCGGTTTTTTGGATAGTGATTTCACATTTGTCGATCGCTCGTTAGCAGAACTGTATGGCTTGGCGGTAAGGCCTGGTTTTAATTTTCAACGGATTGACCAAACCGATCCTCGTCGGCGCGGGATACTTGGCCACGCAAGTATTCTCACGGTTTCTGCTAATGGAATTGATACTTCGCCCGTCGTACGTGGCGTGTGGCTTCTCGAATATTTTTTAGGAACGCCCCCGCACGCTCCTCCTCCAGACGTGGAACCGCTCGATCCCGATGTGCGCGGTACACAAACGATTCGCGAGCAACTTCAAAAACATCGCGACAACCCTGCCTGTTACGATTGCCATCGCAAAATTGATCCGCTTGGCTTCGCGCTAGAGAACTTTGATGCAATTGGCCAGTGGCGTAGCGAGTACGAAGGACGTATTCCCATCGACCCATCAGGAACATTACCAGGGAACAAGACTTTTGATGATATAGCAGGCTTGCGCACGATTCTACTCAGTAATGTCGATACCTTTGCCAGGTCCTTTGTCACCAAACTGATGTCGTATGCGTTGGGGCGTCGCTGTGGGATTTACGATCGCGATGCCATCGAGTCTATTCTCGAAGCCACGAAACCCAACGACTACCGCTTGAGAGATATTATCGAAGCCGTTGTGACGAGCGAGCTGTTCCACTCACCCTGAAACGCTTGTTCGAAAGATTTTCCCACGTGCGAGATGGCGATGGAAATTATTGACTTGCAGTGGCTTACTAATTTACGCGTGCTGGTTTTACTGCTTTTGCTTTCGGCATCGGCAGTCGGTCAAAATCTCACACCTGCTTTTCAGATTATCGAAGCTGCGGTGGCAGATGGGAGTATCCCGGGTGCCGCGCTGCTGGTTACCAGGCATGGCAAGCTGGTAGATCAGCGAGCTTTTGGCGTGTGTGAGTATGAAGCTCGGCGGCCGTTTCAGACCGATACGATTTGTTGGATCGCATCGCTCACTAAACCGATTACGGCTGTTGCCGCTATGAAACTCGTGGACCAAAAAAAATTGCGGCTGGATGCACCCATTGAAGAATACTTGCCGCAACTTTCAGGGCTGGCAACTCAAGACGGTAAGTTTCATAAGGTAACAGTCCGACAACTTCTATCCCACACGTCGGGCATTCCAGCATCCGTGCCTTTGCGCCAGCCAAATTTTTTTACGCAGAGTTGGCTAGAACGAGAATTGACGGAGGTCGTTGATGCCATCCCCCTTCGTCCGCTGGAATTTCCTCCTGGTTCGCAAGTCAATTATTCAAATGCAGCGCCCTACGTCGTGGGACGCGTCATCGAAGTCTGTTCGGGCCAGTCATATGGCGAATTTGTCCGTAGCGAGATTTTGCTGCCCTTGAAGATGAGTGATACAGGTTTTTCGGTGACCAAAGCGAATATCGGCCGAGCTGCAATAGTCTATCGACGTGATAAGGGAGAATTGGCGGAATTCTGTCGATACGATCCCGGGTGGCGTGTGAACATGACCATGCCGGACGGAGGTTTGTTTTCAACTCCACAGGACATTGCGCGATTCGCCAATTCGTTCCTCGAAGATCGATCGCCGTTATTGACGGAGGAGTCCAGCAAGGCGATGCTCAGTCCACAGAGTCAGGGATATGGTCTAGGTTGGATATTGGACAGAGAGAATCAATTCAGCCACTGGGGTTCGAGTGGCACTTTGGTGTGGGCTGACAAGAAGACTGGAATTGTCGGCGTATTCTTTGCCCAAATTCTGGACTACAACTTGCTTGCCAGACTCCGCAATCGAGTCCGAGATGCGGTTGATGCTGCTTTTATGAAGTGCTAAACCAGCGACTTAGCTAGCGTGAGATGCTCGCCTCTTTACATTCCCCCGCAATCAATGGAGCCTGCATGCGGTTGCGAGCATCAAATCGTTGACCGAAGATGAAGATTGCGTTAGTCTAAAAGGGCGTGGTGAGCTGGTCGAAGGATCTAAATGTATCGAAAAACTAGTGCTCATTCG
>CAZVBC010000273.1:0-10110 GCA_964625155.1 uncultured Pirellulaceae bacterium | reverse complement strand
GCCATGGGACCAGTCAATGGACTGCGAAGAGATCGGACGAGTAGGTCGCGCTTCGGCTGCGGTGCTGAACCTTGACTACCAAACACGTATAAATATCCATCTTCACTGGGGACATAAACTCGTTGATCAGCAACTGCGATCGGTGCCGAAATAGGTGCTCCAAATCCTGTTGCCAGCTCTTGTTGTTCGCTGCCATCAAGCTTGACCACATACAGTTTGCCGTCGAGACCTCCATACAAAACGTGCTTGGCTGTCACAACTGGAGGCGATATCGCTGGAGCTTTACACAGGACATCGGGCGTTTCCTGCCCGTTGGCGAATCGGCACAGTCCTAAGCCGGCTTCTGGTTTCACACGGTATACGACACCATCGCGCACTGCCACGCTTGAAAAACTGAGCAACCCGGGCAGCTCAATTGCGGTTTGGGTCCCTTTGACGTAGTCTGCTTTTAATTGTCCATTTTCCTCACGCAATATCTCGACTCGACCAGCATTATCGCGACGATGCCATTGAACGTACACGTTTCCTTGGTCATCAGCGCTCTGGCCAAATGTGGCTGGATACTCCTTGCCAGCGAAGGCCGGAATCTCACCTACCAATTTCAGTCGCGGTTCAAGTCCAGCATCTTCGAGAAAGACGGTTCGACCACCAGCCGGCATGACTACGGTCTTGCCAACCAAGCAAATATCGCGTGAACAAACAAAATGATCGCGCCAGGTCACACGTTCTTTACGAATGCGCAACCAGTCTTCGCCGCTCCATCGGTTGCCATCGAACTTGACGACTTCTTTAACAAAATCCCATTTCCACTGGACTTCCCCGGACGCTGACACAGCATATACCTGCGCACCCAACGTGGCGAAATAGACTCGATCGTCACCCACAGCCGGACTAGAGAAAATCGCTTCCTGACAATCAATCTCCTTCACGACAGTTCCGTTTCGTCGATCCAGGACGTAGTAGTAACCAGCCATGGTTCCCAGGTGTAGATAATTACCAATCACAGCAGGCGAAGATACGTTGTTACAGTTTCCCGGTCCACCTCGCGTAGCGAATTTCCACTTTACCTGCAAAGATTGAGCATCGATCGCAAACACGACCCCCGAGCCATCAACGACATATACAATTCCATCTGCGATAGCTGGCGATGTGTAAATGCCGTCGGTGAGAGGCACGCTACCAACTAATCCAAGCTTTGCCGGAATCTGTACCCGAGAGACATTTCCAGAACGTTGGGCATCGCCTTGCGATTGATTCCACGCTTCACTCGCCTGTACCGACTCCAACAGCAATGCCATAACTGGAAACCACAACCATCGTACCACTGATTTGCCTGGGCTCATTTTTCTACACTCCAGTCGATATCATGAAGCAAATTGAAGTCTGGTTAGGTTCGACGCTCGAATGGCCGCCAATACAGCCAGCCTCGTGTTAGCGAAGTTGAAGTTTTTTCTAGCAAGGCTCGATCGAACGCGGACCGCATTGCGGCGAGATCCCTACGAACGTCCAACAATATAACTCAAATCCGCAAACAAATGGCTGGCGTGTTGTTCAGACTTACATCAATAATGGTTCTTCGGCAACATGTGGAGATTTTGGCTCAGGTAGCCCCAAGTTCGCTAACGATCGTTTTCCCACAGTTTCCTCTGAAATCACAAAACATACTAGTCACGATACAGTTGTGTGAGCGAGTCCTGATATGATCCTTCCATCGACAGCTACATTGCGTTTTGTCATCGCGATTTTGATCTTATTGGGAGTGATGATCAGCGAGCTGGTATGCGCGAACGGTTCGGCGCCAAAGACTGAGCGCCCGAACATTGCACTTATTGTTGCTGATGACTTGCGCGCGGATGTAATGTCCGTTTATGGCGGTCCAGTCGCAACGCCTCGGTTAACTGAATTGGCCAAACGTGGATGTCTATTCACACGCGCGACATGTGGGTATCCAATCTGCCATGTCAGCCGATCAGAGATCCTCACCGGGAGATCCTTGGTGGCGGAAGCCGCGCCCGGAAAAGCCATCGAGTTCGATCCAGCCTGGGCACTTTGGCCGAGAGTTATGCAACAGGCTGGTTGGACTACGGTCTATTCCGGCAAATGGCATGTGCAGGGTACACCTGGAAGTCGAGGATACGATACTACAGCAGCTCTTTACAGTGGAGGCGGGTCTGGGGGCATGCCACTGACTTTCCCTAAGACTCCCACCGGGCGAGCTGTGACCGGTTACACAGGCTGGACATTCAAGACACCAGAAAACAAAGTTCTGATCGAGCACGGAATCGGTCTAACACCATCCACGGATTCCCAAATCGCTAAAGGAGCGGTCGAGGCGATTACACGTCAGCGCAAGGAACCTCTATTTATTCACATCAACTTTACCGCTCCGCACGATCCATTGCATTGGCCCGCAGGCATGGAAGGACGATACACCTCCGACTCCATTTCATTGCCTGAAAATTTTCGCGACTCTCACCCATTTAACCACGGTAATATTCATGGGCGCGACGAGATGATCGTTCCGACACCACGCACCAGAAAGTCCGTTCAAGCTGAACGTGCAATCTATTATGCTCTAGTCGAAAACCTGGATCAGCAAGTTGGAGCAATCCTAGACGCTATCGATCAATCGGCTGAGCCGTGGTTAATCATCTTTACCAGCGACCAGGGTTTAGCCCTCGGCAGTCATGGATTAATGGGAAAACAGAACCAATACGAACCCACCGTTAACGCTCCCCTGATCATCGCTGGCGCAGGAGTTCCTGGCAACCAGCGGATCGAAGCCAATTGTGCATTACGCGATTTATTCCCTACAAGTTGTGAATTAGCCAGCTTGCCCATTCCCGAATCCGTACATGGCAAAAGCCTGGTTCCGCTGATGTCGGGGCGTACATCGCAATTACACAATTATGTATTCGGCTATTTTACCGACACACAACGCATGCTGCGTACCGAGGATGGCTGGAAACTGATCTGGTATCCTCAAGTCCCACGAACCCAACTCTTTCATATTCCCAGCGATCCGCACGAGATGCACGATTTAGCAAACGACCCAGCCCAACAAATGCGTCTGCAAATGCTGACGCAAAGCTTGCAAGATTGGTTGCGAGGGCGTGGTGATCCGGCTTTGGCAAAGCCCCTTCCATAACCTCACTAACGTGAATAACAAACCAAGTTCAGCCACGTCCTTGGCAAGCCACCAGCAATCATCTCACTTCAATCGAGTTCCTTGTGTTCATCGGAGAAATTGATGTTCAGTCCTAAATCTGTCGTTGTAGTCGCCCTGACGCTTGTTATCTACACTGTGGGCTGCGAAGAAAAGAAACACCCTGGCAATTGGGCTGCAGCAGAAGTGCAAGCCAAAGTCAAGCAAAGCTTGAACCTTAGCGAACTCACAGTTACTCCCGATCCCGCTGGCGGATTTCAAGGTACCGGCAAGAATGCCGAAGGAGAAACTTTTACCATCAAAATCACACAAGATGTTGCAGCGAAAAAACTCTCCTGGGACAGCAAAGGGGATCGAGGCAGCAACGAAGTTGGCCATTTCGAGTTTCAATAGTCTTTGCCTGAAGCGGCCAGTAAACCACATGGGCATCAGCACGTTCATTCATCGACAGCCCAGACAATCACGCCGCCATTGACACCAATGGACGCGAATGACTACCGATATGATCACTCGGCAGGACTTCGCATCCTGTCGTAGGATCAGATTGAACGATCGTCGGTGTTCCTCATAGGATTTAGGTAACTCCCATGCATGCTAACGAGCAACTGCTAACAAAACTCTTCCGCTGCCTCAATGCCCACGACCACCATGGGATAGCCGATTGTTACGATGACGATGCGGTTTTCGATGACATCGCGTTTACTTTGAAAGGCAAAAGACAGATCCATGCGATGTGGGACATGATCTGCTCTGAAAATGAGGTGGGAGTGGCAAGCGATATCACGGTGACTGTGAATGAGCTGTCAGCGAACGAAGTAGAAGGCCGAGCGGTTGTTATCGATGACTACACTTTTCGAGACACTGGACGTAAGGTTCACAATCTGATCGAATCAGCGTTTGAATTTCGTGGCGGCAAGATTATAAAACAGAAGGACAAATGCGATTCCACCGCGTGGGCTAGACAGGCGTTTGGCGGTTTCAAAGGCATCGTGGTTGGAAATTTTGGTTTCATCCGTCGATACAAAGCCATGAGCAAGCTAAAGCAAGCACATCCGCAGGCATTTGCTGTTGCTGGCAAATAGATAATCTGCGTCCAATACATAACCTCCTAGAAAATCAACTTGCCCATTAATCGCTGCTGCTGCGGCTAGGCATCGTTCCAATGTGGCGATTGCTCGTTCAAGTAACCCTCTGGGGTCCAGCCACGTGCAATATTGTAAGCTGTGACCAGAGACGATAATCGTTCCCGGGTAAGCATCGCCTTTTGATCTTCCGGAATGGCCTGAGACAGTAGTCGCTCAGGCAGCGTATCCTCGCTGGGTGCCCAGCCAGCCAAGATATTGAACTTCTTTTTTGAGTTGATGATGCGGCGAGCGACGGAACGCAGTTCATCCGCAGAGACATCCCAACCTGTAACAAGCTGGAGCATCTGCGATGATTCTTGATAGAAATCCGTCAACACGCCGCGCAGAAATTTGCACAGAATCAGCGAATCCATAAGCGCCGCTTTGTCTTCGGTTTCGACGGCTAATTTCACAGACTCGGGCTTTGCAGCTCGCCGATCCACGGCTGTGGAAAAATCCACTTCGTAAGCTCCCGAACGATTATGATCGGCGCCACGAGCGTTTACGGCCAGGCCGAGAGCCAACATTTGCAACCCGCGCGGATCATAGCCCGGCATTTCTAATCCTTTGACTTGTGGAGCAAATTCAATCGCCCCTTGGCCAATTTCCTCCGCCATCCGGCGACTGCCCATCGCCATCAATCTACCTAGTTCGACGAGTGAACTCTCACTCATTTCCCATTGCTTACTCAGTGCAATGACGGAATTAGGATGTGGGTAATGAACCATCAATTCCAAGCAAGCTTGCAAGGCTCGCGGGTCCCCGAATCTCAACCACGGTACATCGATCAAATGGCGCTGAGCACATTCCATCGCAAAGGCGATTGTTCCACCTGCACTGATCGTATCCAAACCAACTTGATCGCAGTAGCGACCTGCTTGAAGCAGGGCCTCTGGTTGGTTAATGCCACACATCGGTCCCAACGCAAACAGTGTTTCGTATTCAAGTCGCACTGAGGCTGTATTCGCAGCCACTCCGTACAGATGCTCGCATCCAATCGTGCACGCAGCACAAGACGCTTGTACTTTGTGTCGTTCAACACTCAACTGCTCCGGAGAGATCGCGGAAGCGCCCGCAAAACTCCCTTGCTGAAAGTTCTGTGTAGGCAAAACGTGCAAGCGGTTGAATAGGAGCAAATTCGCAGCCGTACCCAGCTCACGATATTTTTCTGTGGCGGGTCCGAACGATCGATGCGACAGTTCCTTCGCGTACTTTACCAAACCAGTTGGAGCGAACCACTGCACAGTCCGATTCCCTCGGACTGCGATCGCCTTGATGTTCTTGGAACCAAGGACGGCTCCGCTCCCTCCCCGGCCCGCATGGCGCCCATCGTGCGAAATCGTGGCAAACAATACTTGTTGTTCACCGGCCAAACCAATCGTCGCTACCTGAAAGTCGTTGCCCAGCCGGTGCCGAATCTCTCGCTGGGTATCTGAATTCGACATACCAACCAGTTCTTCGACCGGCTGGATCGACACCAAACCGTTATCGATAATCAACATCGATAGCTTGTCAGCTCGACCAACCAGCACGATGGCATCATACCCTGTACGCTTGCCAGCAATCGCAAACCTACTACCGGCCAAGGAATCATTGATACGATGAGTTAATGGGCTTTGGCTGACTACTGCAAACTTGGCAGAAGTCGTCAGCGGGCTGCCAACCAACGGACTGAAAGCGAAAACAATTCCAGCTTCAGGCGCCAGTGGTTCGAAGTGAGTTGGGTTTTCACTCAAAAGCAAAGACACTCCCAGTCCACTTCCACCAATCACATCGCGCAGTGCCGATTCGGATATGGGAACTTCGAGCGCCGTCCCAGTCGATACGTCGACTTTCAAATAGCGACCGTGATAACCGGGCGTGTTCATCCGCCTGCATCCATCGACAGCAGCATTACTTCGTCACCTTCGTGCAACTCAGTTGCTGGATCGGTAACAAATCGTTCTCCACATAGATTGGCCATATATCCTGTTTTTAATCTTGAGCCTTCAAAACACGTCTGAGCGAGTTCAGGAAATTGCCTTCCAAGGTCCAGGCAAAGTTCCCCCAACGTGGAACCGCAGGCAATCACCCTTGAAACTCGCGCTCGCGCACGCACGATTCCAAAAAACTCGACGCTAATTTGCATGGCTATTTCTACTTCGTTCGAATCCGTCTATTTCCAATAAACACCAATTAGCGTTTCCCTTTAGCATAGCTGGACAACACCACATTCGATTATTGCTGGAAGAACTAAGCTCAGTCGCTTCAGCGAAATCGTTTGACCGCGTGCCCATCGGGCCGCGCGTAGCTTCCGCGCTTACCAGCCTTCACTTAAACAACACCAACCGTTGCCAGCCTCTTGTTGTACCGTGTTCTAGTTAAATTCTCATCTGAAACTCTCGCAGGATGAACCTGCTAGATTCAGATTCCAGAAAGTTGTAAACCGATGGCGTTGCATCGGTCAGATGACCATGCCCGATTTCTTAGAAATAGGTCTACTCCCCACGCCCTTCGACGTCCTTAACTGCTGCGCGCGAGCATGGTGCCAAGGAACTTGCTGAATACCTGGTTGAATTCGGTAACCTGTTTCGAGACTGTGCCCAAGTGAGTCATAAATGTAAGTAATCATTAACAATAGCATAGACAGAAACAGGTACTTCTTTCTAGCACACACCTATCCACTCACCCCCACTCACAGATTACAATTCAAACCTCATTTTTGTCGCTTTGCATTATCGCACAGCTTTGGATCGGATATTCACGCTAGTGGTGTGTAAGCAGCACAAATTCGCTCCCACTAGCACATCACTTGATCGGATCCGTCGAATATCTCGCTCACGAGGATTAGCCCACCATGTCATACCGTCGAGGTCATCGAAGTACATCCAAGACTTACACCCGCCTTGCTCGAGCTCGTCAAAAAATTAGTTTGCTTCGCGAGAAAGCCAAAGCCAGCACGGCTGCATTCCTCGCCCGCCGCCAACGTCAGCTCGCTTGGTGGCAGCGAGTGTACCACGCACCTGTACTGATCACCGGAAGTGTCAGGGAGTATTCACTTTCACTGGGGTCATTGATCCTCTCGGTGCTTGGGCTGTGTGTTCCATCGGCTAATTTCATTGGAAATCGAATCAGCCGCCGTAAATCACTTCATGCAATTATTCGTCAAAAATTGCTTTCATATGAATCCCTCGAAAACCGTGCATTGTTGGCTACGGTCAGCGATTCAGCATCGACAACGTTGACGATTTCACTCGCAACCAACGAAGACTTGGCGATTGTTTCAAGTGGCTCAAGTTATACGTTCACGAGCAACAAGAATTTTGCGAATGGTGGCGTCGCACAGGCTGGTGACTTTTCCAGTTTCGGTTCCACTACACTAACTCTCAACGATTTAGCTCAATACACAGTTATTAGCGTCATCGACTCCGGAAATAACACGACAGTTACGTTTAATAACAGTGCGGCGAATGCCTACAGCGACGATTTTTCCATTGTATTTGACGGGGCTAATGCTGGCGCAATCACGTTTAACGGCACAACAAGCTTCACGGGCTCCTCAGCCCTTTCCGCTAGCACGACGAACAACGTCACAGTGAGCAGTGGTGCGAGCGTCACGACCGACACTGGAAGCATCGCCATTTCAGCAGCGGAAGTCAACTTGACGGGAACCCTAGCCGGGAAATCGACATTGGCTTTAGTCCCTTCGACTGCTGCCAGTACCATTGGAATCGGTGGTGGTACCGGAACATTTAACCTAAGTGATGCGGAACTGACCAATCTGACCGATGGCTTTACTGCGATCACTATCGGCAACACTTCAGCGGGAACGGGGGCTGTCGATGTGGACAGCTCGACGTTCTCTGATCCGCTGACAATCGTGGGCGGATCGATTGTCGTGACGGAATTGAATGCCGGATCGAATTCGGTCACGTTAACAGCGCGGAGCACAAACATCACCGATGGAGGCGATGTCGGTACTGATGTGACCGCTGGCGCGATCAGTTTGATTGCCGCGAACGGGACGATCGGCGCCAGTGGCGATGCGGTTTCGGTATCCGGAAGCAGCTTGACGGCAGACACAAGTACCGTGGGCGGAAATCAATTCCTGGCAAATGCCGGCTCGGCCATCGATATCGGCGCGGCTGGTTTGAACGCGGGTATTGGCACGGTGTCGTTGACCGCCGGCACTTTTCGCACTACAGCCAGCGGTACGATTCTCAGTCCAGTCTCCATCGCAGGTGGAACTCTGGGGGGCGTGGGGACTGTATCCAAAGCGGTCAGCATGACGAATGCTGGCGGTGCGATTGCCCCGGGCAATTCGCCGGGCACTCTCACGATTAACAACAACGTTTCGTTCGACGCTGCCGGCTCCTTCAATGTCGAGTTGACCGGCACGTCAGCCGGTTTATTTGACCAATTGAAAGTCACAGGAACCAGCCGAATGGTGACGTTGGCGGACACCACGCTAAGTGTCACCGTCAGCAGCTTTACGCCCGTTAACGGTAACACTTTCACAATCATCGATAACGATGATGCCGGGACGACTTTCAGCGGCAAATTCAAGGTTGGCGGCGTGACGCTCAACGAAGGTGACGCGTTCGTTGCCAGCGGCAACCGATTCTTGATTTCGTATGTTGGCGGAACTGGGAACAACGACGTTACGTTAACCGTACAAAACTTCACCACCGAATTAAAGCTCGATAGTGGTAATCTGGTAATCTCGGATATCGCCAGCGGTGGACAAAACGATACGCTCACGATTAAGTCAAATACGACTAACAACAAATTTATCGTCAGTGATCTCAATCGAATTCTCGGAATCAGTGGAACGATTACCGGCGCGACGATCAGCGGGGACTTGCACACGGTCGAAGTCCCTTTCACGTCTGTTTCCGGCAACATCCAGGTCAATACCCTGGGCGGCAACGACTCGTTAACCGTTGATCTCTCGACTGGTAATTTTGCCAAGACAGTAACTTACGATGGCGGCACGCAGACGACCAGCGACTCACTAACGCTCTCAGGCGGCAGCTCATTTGCCTCGGTCGCACACACGTTGACCAATGCATCGTCGGGCAGCATCGCTGTCACTGGCAACAGTACGATCAGCTATTCCGGCTTGGAACCGGTGTTCGATAATCTTCCAGCCATCGACCGCGTCTTTACATTTAACGGCGGATCGGATGATATCACTGTGACTGACGGGACGGCCTCGGACGGCAAAACTCTGATCGACTCGACCCTAAGCGAATCGGTGTACTTCACCAATCCGACCGGCAGCCTGACGATCAACAGTGCTAGTGGTGACGACACCGTGACAATTACCTCAGTCGATGCTGCCTACAACGTCGATTTGACGATTAACGGTGGTGACAATAGCGATACGGTGAATCTCAACGCAGACATTACTTTTGCATCTGGCGAAAGCTTGCTCGTCAATGCCGAGTCGGTGACGACTGGTGCCGGCGCCGACCTAGCGACTTCGGGAGCGGGTGTCATCACGATCACGGCCGACGACATTGCGTTAAATGCAGCAAGCACACTTGTTGCAGCGGCAACGGTAACGCTCGTTCAGCAAACGGCCAATCGTCCGATAAATTTGGGAACGGCTACGGGCGGACTCGACTTGACTGATACCGAGCTCAATCGCATCACCGCCGGGACACTGCAAATCGGCGACAGTAACTCTGGAGCAATCGCGGTCAGCGCGGCGATTTCCATCGACGATACAACGAAGCTGACCAGCGGCGGTGCGATCAGCTTTAATAATACCTTTGCGATTGTTGGAACGGCCAAGAATTTGACTGTCGATGGTTCCACGACCACCATCAACACCAC
>CAZVBC010000272.1:0-10119 GCA_964625155.1 uncultured Pirellulaceae bacterium | reverse complement strand
CGTCATGAACATTCACTCTCCCTAACGACATCAAATGTTCGTAGCTGATCCCCAATTGGTCGCGCAAAGGACCTAGATGCTCTTCGACGAGGCGACCGTCAAACCGATCGTGTCCAGCCGGGACTGGAGTGTGGGTGGTGAACACTGTTTTGCGTGCGATTTCGCGGAGCGCATTATCGAAGGTCAGACCATCGTCCTTCATGGCCTGACGAATGGCTTCCAATGGTCCAAAAGCACTGTGCCCTTCATTCAAATGGAGTACACCCGGATGAACGCCCAAAGCCCGGAGCGCTTTGACTCCACCGACGCCCAGAACCAATTCCTGGCGAATGCGGGTTCGTTCATCACCACCGTACAATCGACTGGTCAATTCGCGATCTTCAGGTCGGTTGCCCTCGACATTGCAATCGAGCAGGTACAACTTGACCCTGCCGACTAACATCAACCAGACCTTAGCCAGCAAGCGACCGTCACGTGTCTCAATTGAAATAGTGATCGGCGCGCCATCTTTGCCCAAAGCTGGTTCGATCGGCAGATTTTCAACTTTGGTTTCTAAGTATTCTTCACGTTGAAAGCCGTCAGCATCCAAATGTTGCTTGAAATAACCTTGTGAATAATACAAGCCGATGCCAATCAAAGGCACACCCAAGCCACTGGCGCTTTTGATGTGATCGCCCGACAGCACTCCCAAGCCACCGGAGTAAATTGGGAGGGATTCGTGAATGCCAAATTCGGCAGAAAAATAAGCGACCGGTTTTCCACCTAATACACCTGCGTTGGTGGACGCCCATGTATTCGTCTTCGCCAGATATTCCTGCAAACGTCGATAGGCATAGTTGACTCGGCTGTGCAAAACCATTTCGCTGGCTCGAATTGCCAACCTTTCTGGCGTGAACTCGCGCAAGAGCGAGATCGGGTTGTGGTCTAATTGGCGCCAACGAATCGGATCAATATCCCGAAAAAGATTCGTGACTTCGGGATGCCAACTCCACCAAAGATTGTGGGCCAAGGCCATACACTTTTCATACAATGCGTTGGCACCCATTTCGCTCGGAACAGGTTGGGGCACCGTATCTGATAAAGTCGCAACTTCCGCTTGACTCATGGTATACCTTAGAAATTTGTACTCTCGACCCAATGACGTTGCATCCTCGCCACGCGGTGCTGGAGTATCCCGTTGCTGCCCCCGCCAAGGCAAGCATCTCCAGCAATTTCTACCCTATCTCACTCGGCGAATGCTGTGCAGACAACAACTGCAACTGCTGGTCGCCAAACTCGGGACACATCTAGACCACTTCAGCGAGCCAACTGTTATACTCAATCCTGCCCAGTTGACGAAAGACTGTATGTGCGAAAGTTTCGCCGTCGTGTGCGAATCACACCCTTCATGCATCTCGTCTACTTCTCATTCGCCACGAGATTAAAAGGTGTCGCGAATGTGACTTTAGATCGAATGCACGAAATGGGAAAACAAAAGCGAGTCTACCCGATACGCTCCGTGCAAGCTTCGCTGATTGTGCGAAGGACCTCATCGTAGGCAGCCAAGTTCGCGCCGATTCCGTCGCCACCAAAAACTGTTGGTCGACCTTTCCAGTCACTGAAGCGACCGCCAGACTCCTCGATAATTGGCTGTACTGCAGCCAGGTCCCAAGGGTTGGCAATTGGATCGACCATCGCTTCAGCTCGACCAGTGGCCACTAAAAGGTAACCGTATCCGTCACCCCAAGTGCGCGTGATATAGGCCTTCTGCTGTAGTCGCTCAAAACAATGCTGGGAACCTCGTTTGCCAAACGTGTCGACTTGGGATGTCAGGAACAAACCTTGTTCTAGCAAACGATTCGAAACCTGGCAACGACTTGCGGGTCTACCTTGACGACTATACCAAGCCCCAAAGCCGCGAGCCGCAAAAACGATTTCGTCCAAAGCGGGTATGTAGATAACTCCTGCCAAGCACTGGCGATCGCGAACGATTCCCACAAGTGTTGAGTATAAAGGGACACCCGAGATAAAGCTTTTCGTCCCGTCAATCGGATCGACGATCCATTGATAGGCACTGCTGCCCGCTTGCTCCCCGAACTCCTCTCCCAGCACTGCGTCTGTTGGGTACAAATCGGCGAGGCGCTTGCGCATCAGTTGTTCAGCGTGTTTATCGGCAACCGTTACCGGTGAATCGTCTGTCTTGCGTTCAACCGTAAAATCATTGGTCTGAAAATACTCCAACGTCGATCGTCCAGCTTCAATGGCGATCGAAACAGCGGTTTCCAGGCGACCATCCAAACAGTCGTGCATTGCAGGAGATAGAACAATCGCATCAACAGAGATTTGCGAGTTCTTTGGCATCGAGTCGTGGGCCAATTATTTACTTCCCCGTTCTAGACCGGACGGAACCTGAACCTAAGGCCAGCTGCAAAACAGAACCTTCCAACGTACGGAAGGCTCGGGTCCTTCCTCGAATTGATTCGGCGGAACCTCGCATGCCGTCCGGTGTACTGCTAATTGCCGCTCAGCTAAGAAACCTCTCGCTCGTTTACTCCGCCGGCTGTTGTTGGTGCTTCACCCCTGCCGACCTCGGATTCCGGAGGAGTCATAAAAGAGTGGATTGCTAACATGATGGCGCCACAGACTAACAAGCTATCGGCGATATTGAAATTTGGCCAAGTATATTGTTCGTACCTCAACAAGATCCAATCGCGCACACCACTTTT
Source organism: uncultured Pirellulaceae bacterium (assembly GCA_964625155.1). Lineage (GTDB taxonomy): Bacteria > Planctomycetota > Planctomycetia > Pirellulales > Pirellulaceae > Aureliella. The sequence continues at coordinate 7,414 of CAZVBC010000272.1, read as the reverse complement.
CCACTCCAGCGGATAACCGGATTGATACCACAAGCCAAGCCGGTCATACAGATTTCCTCCAATGCCACCCATCACGCACCCCAAGGCAACCAGCAGCCACCAACTTCCCAGAGCTCCAAATCGAGCCAACCAAACCACGATTCCAATCGCTGCCAATACCGACAAAGTTGCAAAGATACTTCCCCAACCTGCTCCCATGCCAAACAATGCGCCCAGGTTCACTGCCGTTTCGATCCCCACCAGACCATCGATTAACCACCAAGGTTCTCGAGTGCCGGGAATACCTCGCCAATTAAAAACCCACTGTTTGGTCCACAAATCCAGACCGCAACCCACCAACGCAATTGCCGCAAAGACACTCCAGCGCAGTTCGACTTGATCAATCGGTTTGCTCACTTCAGCCTTCCAACTGAGAGGCACACTTGACACAATAGGGGGTGTCCGGCAAAGTTTCCAATCGGGCTTTGGGAATGCGTCCACCGCATTCTTCACAAATACCGTAGGTCCTTTGTGTGATTCGTTCAAGAGCAGCTTCGATTCGGTCCAACCTGTCTCCGTCATTTGACAACAAATTTAAGGTGAATTCCTGCTCAAAACTATGTGTTCCAGCGTCCGCTGGGTGCAAAGGAGCGTGGTTGTCTCCGGAATCTGTTTCCGCTCCTCCGAGCGCCTCCTGGGTCATCATGGTCACATCACCCATTAAACGCCGCCGTAATGTCAGCAACAGGTTCCGGAATCGCTCCATTTCGTCAGGTTTCATGCAGACTCCTTGGCGTTAACAGCTAAATGGGTTGAAACGACTTCAAGTAAACAAAACACCATTTGGAGTCGAGCGAACTTGAAAATCGTCAACGCTTACTCCCGTTTTCTACCACGTTGAGCCAAGCGAGTTTTACCGTGCGATCTCGCTTTAACCTGCTTCGCCTGTGCGAGCACCAGCCCAGCCATCCGCCCATTTGGTGTACCCGCAGCAGCGGTGGCGTTTGCTCTTGGCGAGCCATCGAGAGTTTGCTGCGAATGTTAGGCCAGAACCCCTTTGCTGTCAAACAGCAATCACTCCTGTTTAACTAACAAAGTCCATTTCTTCAGCCGATCTAGGCTCATAGCACTCAGGTTAATAGTGCCGCAACCATTCCGGATGGTCCACACCACGGTATACTTAATGAAAAGTGACTAGCCAAAGACACTCGGTTTACGCCAGTTGTATACCTACGGCTGCAGAACCAGGCTCCGATCACGCATAAATCTTGAGGCTTTCTTAAGGCTTTCAATATGGCCGACACTCAACTGGCAAGTCCACTCACTAAACCACTAACAAGTGGGTTAGCCTATCAAAAATGTCTTAATCCCCTCTGCGGTGCTGATTTTGATGTCGGTCAGGTCAAGACGGCGTGTGATCGATGCGGTGACCTGTTGGATGTTGAATACGATTGGTCCAAGGTAAGGCTGCCAAAGCGATTGTCCGATTTCGAAGAGCACTGGAGTCGCCGTTTCGAGCCGTTGCGATTTAGCGGCGTTTGGCGATTCCACGAATTGCTGCCATTTGCTCCCGTCGACCAAGTTGTCACGGTGGGTGAAGGCCAAACTCTTTTGCAACAAGCAAATTGGGTCGGCAAGTATGTCGGCATGGATGAAGGACGACTTTATTTGCAATACGAAGGCATGAATCCTTCGGGCAGTTTCAAAGACAATGGCATGTGTGCTGCGTTCACTCATGCGTACATGACCGGAGCCAAACGGGCGGCTTGCGCCAGTACAGGGAACACGAGCGCGTCACTGGCGATGTACTGTTCTGTTACCCAATTGATGAAAGCCGTTATCTTTATTGGTAGTGGAAAAATATCGTACGGCAAACTTTCACAAGCACTGGAGTACGGTGCGCTGACAGTGCAAATTGCGGGTGATTTCGACGATGCGATGATACGTGTTCGCGAAGTGTCCAAGGACCTGGGAATCTACTTGGTGAACTCGATCAACCCATTCCGCCTCGAAGGGCAAAAGACAATCATGTTTCGAGTCCTCGAAGCCCTGCGTTGGCAAGTTCCCGATTGGATCGTGGTGCCAGGTGGCAATCTGGGTAACTCCAGCGCCTTTGGAAAAGCGTTTCAGGAACTAATGCGACTTGGCTTGATCGATCGGGTACCACGCTTGGCAGTAATCAACGCCGCAGGAGCCGATACGCTGTACCAGCTCTTCGACCGGCGCCATTTGAGATGGAACGGTGGCCAGCCTGATCGATCAATCAGTTGCGATTACTACAACGATTTGGACAGTCGACGTGCAAAGGCTGATACGATCGCCAGTGCCATTGAAATTAATCGGCCAGTCAATTTGGTAAAGTGCCTGCGGGCGCTCGACGTTTGCGACGGTGCAGTGCGCAAGGTAACCGATCAAGAAATTCTGGATGCCAAAGCCCAAGTCGGGGCCGGAGGGATCGGTTGTGAACCTGCGAGTGCTGCCAGCGTCGCTGGTGCAAAGCTGCTGCGGCAGCAAGGAATCATCGCGCCTTCTGATCGTGTCGTATGCATTTTGACCGGTCACCAATTAAAAGACCCGACGGCTACCGTGGCTTACCATACAACGGACCAAGATAAGTTCAACGAAGTACTTGGCAGCCGCGGTGTAACTCGTGCTTCGTTTGCCAATCGCGCTGTCGCTGTGCCAAATGAATTGGATGCAATCATCCGCGCGATTCAGTTGTACAGCTAACCGGCACCGTGTTGCATGGCCACTTCTTCATAGGGCTGAATGACTACAAAGCCGTCGCCGTTGAATTCCATTTGAATCGATTCGCCACTGCCACGACCAAAAAACGTCTTCAGCGATACGTCTGTACGAAACTCCGGCTTGAGGCTGCCCGACCAACAAACGGTCGCATTGGGATCGGTACGGATTGGCGAACCGGGCTTGACCAACAAAGTCAGTGGTTCAAAGTGCGTGGTGATAGCCACGAGACCGTGCCCCGAAAGCTGGACATTAAAGAAGCCACCTGCCACCAGCGCGGCAAGTTTTTTCATCATCTTGATTTCCCAATGAATTGTTGGTTCGAAAGCCAACAAGTCGGAGCCGTTGACGACGATCGATTCTCCTTGCAATCGCAAGATCTGAATCGTCTTGCCACTATCGGCTAAATACAATCGCCCTTGTCCTTCAGCTTTGGTCAGTTTTGCGCCTTCACCTGTCACACTCCGTTTTAATAGTGAACCGAGTCCTTGGTCGAGCAAGCCTTCGCGCGTAAATTGGATCTTGCCAGTATAGGCCACCATAGCACCCGCTTTGATCCATACCAACGAACTCAAGTTAACTTCCAACATGCGAGCGTTTTCTAGTTGGAAAAAATCCTGAGCTGCATCATTCTGTGCCGTCGCGTTGACGAATTCCTCGATCGTATACCGACTCATGTCTATCTCCTGGTCTTACGAAAGTTGGCCATGCTAAGATCTTAGGCGAGTGGCAGGGAAAAACATACCGGGTCGCTTGCGAATAGCTGAATCGCGGAAAAGCGCAAGCATTCCATTGGCACGGCAAATTCTCAATTGCCACTCGCCTTACTTCACTACAAACGAAATCGTCTCGATCGCTGCATGCCCAGATTTTCGGAACGGTCTGGGGAGCGGTTGAGCAATTCCTTTTTCATCCACTGTACGACTACGTAACGTGTACTCGCCAGGCGGCAGACCCGCGACCCAAATTGCCCAATGAACTTTACCCAACCTGATCGGCCATGTCGTAGGACTTCCGTCGTCTGTAAAAAGGGAGGTCTTGGCCGGAATTTTGTCCTCGGGTAATCCGCCACCCCATTTGTCAGGCGGAGCAAGCAGCTCGGCATCTTGCCATGATAAAGCAGCAAAGTACTTGTCATTAGCTGGTAACTCATCTTTTTCGTTGTGAATCGCCACCTGCACTTTGCGCACTCCGGAGAGCCCCACCTGGGCGTATCCTGTAACGGCAAAAGGGGCCTGAGCGGAAACTTCCCTGGGAGCTGAAAGTACCGCAGCAAACGATTTTAATGGGCTATCGACATCATTGTTTTTCTCAGCGTAAGTATCATTTGCATGATCAAGATTGGATAACACGATCGTAGTAAGCCACTTGATCGATTTGAATCCGTAGTGCTCGGGTACGACGATTCGGACCGGTCCACCCCGTTCACTGGAAAGCCATTGGCCATTCAATTTGTAACAAAGAATCACCGGCGGTAAATCGTAAGGATCTTCTAACACTCGCCCAACGGGCAGCGAACTGCGAAACATCTGCTGAGGATCGTCATTGTGATAGCCATAATAAAAAACGCGGCGCAAATCTTCACGCGGCTCGGTCATCCACAACACATCGCGCAGGGGAACTCCTTCCCATATACCCATCCCCAGTGGACAGCCGATATTCAAGCACGTCATGACTTTTGGAAAACGAACTGAGTTTTTTTCCGCCAGCTTAAGTAAGTCGTCAAACTTCAATGCAGTACCGTCTTTTTTTGTGAACTCCCGTCCGAGCTTGGCTGGTTTGTCGGGATCACTGATGACTTCCAACCGCCATGAATCACGGGTCAATCCGACTGCTGATTTCTTGGCCTCTGGAAGACTGTGAGGTAACGGCTTGCCACGCGAGACATCGCGAAAATCATCCGGATGCGTCAGCCAAGACTCCAGTTTCGAGATCGCTTCAGTCAACTCCGGTTGCCGTAAGAGATGATTCATTGCCGACGTCGACACACCATACAGCACCGCCGCTGCCGCTGCATTGCTACTGAGAAACCATCGGCGAGTCAGATAATGATGTTGCTGCAAAAAACGCTCGACTGATTTCAACATAACTTTTCCACTACTCAATGATGGTTGGTGTACGATCAAGTTGCGATGCGCTGATCAACCTCGGATTAAATTCTACAGGCCAAAAAACTCCGTTGCATTTCGCCATGAGACTGCCGCATAATCGATATCGGGGTTCGACTGCAAGTTGGCCAATTTAACCAACGATGGTCCGATGTAATCAAAGGGCATGTGTGAACCAAAGGCTATGCTAGACATCCCCAAGCTGCTAATCAGCTTGTCCACGTCTTTGTAAAGCAATACATGCAAACGCGCAAAGTCGATTAAACAACGACCTTTCAGCCCAGCTTCAACCATGCGCTGACCGTCAAGGCCGATCCAGTTCACTAACACCAATTTCAATTGCGGATATTGTCGAGCGATTTCCAGCACGCTTTTGAATTCCAAATCTTCGGCAATATCCCAGTGGTGCCGTTGGCGACGATCCTCCAAGCGTTGTGTCAGTACCAAAGGCAACCCGCGCCTGCTGAGCTCGTCAATCACATCGCGACAAACTCGATCACTCAAACTATAATCGTGGTGTGCGGGAAAAAGAGTGACAGCCTTCATCCCCCAATCATCGATGGCTTGGTCCAAATCTCGAAGCCACCCAACATAATTTGGGTTAATCGTCGCGACGCGCACAAAACGCGAATCGAACGACTTGGTTTCCGCATAGAGGTCTTCATTGCCGCGATGAGCGTCGCGATAAAAAACGGCATGTAAGGACGTAACCACCGCTCGATCAATACCATGTTGGTCCATCAACTCGATCATCGATTGTGCCGTTCGATGCGGCAGTCGCCGAAACGGATAATGGCCAAGATATGCATTGATGTCGATGATCATGTTGTTCGGCGCGAGAAAATTAGGTTAGCATTTCTCCAAAAGATATCCGCTCGCTGATCGTCACTCAATTGTGCGGACAGTATTTTGCCGACACAACCTTCCATAGTTTGGTCGGTAGCAAACAAAATGCGACGGATACCAAGTTCCCGCACGCACATTTCAATCGTGTCGTTCTCCAGCACACTGCCACTGGTATCCAAATATACACTTGCACACTCGCGCAGGCCCTTGATCGCCCATTCCCAATCGCCTCCACCATTGACGTGCCCGAGGATCAGCATCAACTCGGGGTAACGCATGGCAAGCTTGCAGAATTCCAGCGAGTCGGATGTATTGGGCTGAGCAGCGATCGAACGAGCATCCGTCAAATGAGCCGAATGCCCCAACAAAGGAATGCCCAGCTCAATGCACTTTTGCGCAAGCGGATATACGATTGGATCGGAGTACTTGTATTGATTGTAAAGCTTCACGCCGATCATCCCTTGCTCCACACAACGGTCGATTTCGTCAATCGCTTGTCGACCATTTCCCGGCTGGATGAAGCAAAAACCCTTGATTCGCTCTGGATATCGTCGCATTGCTGCGAGCACAGAATCGTTAGCCTCGCGCACATCGTCGATCGTCGCCATCACTCCACCTGTGATCGGTCGCGAACAGCACAGCGTTTCAATACCCAGCCACTGTGCCGCTTCGATCATATTTTCCACGCGTCCCCAATTCACGCCTGAACGATGGACTGCATCGAATACATGATTGTGTACGTCGATCTTGCGCATCTCGCGCCAACCCTTTGGCAAGCCAACGCCATCGTGAAGAGGCCCAGCGCCCGCCGCCGCCGTGTCATTAGCCCGAGCGCCAGTAAGCTGACTCAATACACCGACCGAGCATCCCTGTTTCAATATCTCTCGACGTGATAGCTGCAAACTCTGATGCATGTCTTGCTTGGCTCACTTTGGGTTGGATTCCGCACGGACGAAATGGTTGCGCCCGCCGATTGCCCTGCAATATTCGACACTTCTCGCTAATCGCCACATCACACACGCTCGATCCCAGGCTCTCGCCTGGGAACGCACTGCCTTGGAGGCTCCGCCGGCTCCGCCTCTCGTAGCCATAAGGTACACAGTGCCAGAACAGGCAGAGCCTGAAAATCCATGGGTTCCTAGGCGGAGCCTGGGAACCAGATGGTGGCGATCAGCGACGAGTGTCCAATATTCCGCGATTTTCTCTGGCATGTCACAATCGCTACCCAGGCAAACTACACAGCGGCACTCAACTGGTTAAATGCAAAGCGTCACTTTCGATCATCCGGAACGCTTTAGCGTCCACTTTTAACTGCGAAGTCTGTGGATTCCGCCGACCATTGTAGCGGTTGTTTAATGGCAGTCGCAAGTTGCTGTTTGCTGTTTGCTGATTGCTGATGTGCTTTGCCGCGATGGGCGAATTGGCTGCCTGCTGCTCGATTGGCGACCACGTCTGTTGATTTGACTTGAGAACTCAGATCTGAAGTCCTTCCGAAAAATTCACAGCCATCCAACGTCCACTCGGACTTAATTTGATCGAGAACACGCCGGATGATGAATGGTTCGATACAATTGCCAATCCGAACTATTTCGAGAACATTGACGGCATCGTCCGCAACAACATAATCGAGAACACAATATATGCCGGTATCGGTTTGTACGGCGCTAAGAATGCGAAGGTTCCGCCGAATTGGTCGTTGATGGCATCTGGTCAAGCTCGTCAAGGTTGCGGAAAAT
>CAZVBC010000271.1:0-10141 GCA_964625155.1 uncultured Pirellulaceae bacterium | reverse complement strand
ATCCCTGGGAATACAGAGGGACAAATGTTTGTCGAGCAATTCATCGGGGACACCATTCCAAATTTTCCGCACAAGATGATCATGATGTGCAAGAAGGCTCGAATTATGAAATATTGGGCGCGGAAGATCGGCGTCAAATTGATGCTCGGAGCGAATTACGCTGCGAGGTAGCTGAGCGCAGCATGAATCGGACTTCGCACCGATGGCGAGCACGATCAACAGCCAGTCGGTCGCCGTCAGATTTTGTGTGGCCATCACCCGCGAAGTGAATGATGCCACATGGAAGGATGCGACCAAGACTAATACCTAGCTGGACAGCGCCACTTTGCGAGCCAAACCTGGTAAGGAATTCGAAGGGAGTGGGGAGAGGGCCGATTTCTCAGAAATCGGCAATGGTCATCTTACCGCTGAGCGCGGCTGATTTTACAGTGAACCACTACTCGCTAGATTCTCTCAGGACGCCTCTTAAGTGGTTTTAAGGCGATGGTTGCACGCGCACAAGCTCCACGCGCGGCCCGATGGGCACGCGGTTAAACGATTTCGCTGCAATAACTTAGTTCTTCCTGCAATAATCGACTGTGACGCTATTCAACTAGCGTCCGTTGGAGTCAGACGATTTCTTTGCTGCCTTTTGCTGGCGAGATACTTCGGGTGCGTCCGAATTATTGTCTTTCCACCAATCGGGGCCATCGGCCAAGACGGACCGATCGTAGGTAATCAATCGCTGTTTCAATTCAGCGTACTTCTCAGGAAATTTCGCCGACAACTCCTGAGTTTCGTGAGCGTCGTCTCGCAAATTGTACAATGCGAATGAAGTCAAGTCGTTGGAGCCAAGGATCTTCCAATCGCCATCGCGCATCGCGACCATATACTTCTCTGGTGCCAGATGGTTGCGCCAATATAGTGGTTGAGTTCTGGAGATGGTTTCGCCACTGAACATAGGCGTCCAACTCGCCCCATCGATGACGCGATCTTTGGGGAGTTCGATACCTGTAACGTCGCAAATCGTCGCGAAGATATCCGTACCGATCACGGGTTGCGTTGATTCGGTCCCAGATTGAACTTTTCCTGGCCAGCGCACGAGTCCGGCAACCCGAATGCCACCTTCGAAAGTATGACGCTTTCTGCCTCGCAGGCCACCGGTCGAACCGCGAGTCCGCCCCACATCGCCAGCACCCTCTGGCCCATTATCGGCTGTAAAAATCACCAAAGTGTTGTCTCTATATCCCATTTGTTCGATGGTCGCCATCAACTTGCCGAACGCCGCGTCCATCTGAGTAACATTTCCATGATGCTGACGTAGATTCGGATCCGCCAAATTTGCATACGGACGCATAAACTCGTCTGCAGATTCGATGGGCAAATGCGGTTCGTGTGTCCAGACTGTCAAAAAAAATGGCTTCTCTTTGTCCTGCCGTTTTGCCAACCACTGTGCAGCTTCGTTTACGCAAATCGTCGAACTTGGTCCTTCAATGCGCCCGGCCGCTTGGCCGTTGCGCACAAAATTAGTTGGATTGAGGTGATTGGGAGCTGCATTGTTTTGTGTCGCCAGCCAATGATCATATCCGTGTGCATTCGGCTGAGGTTGCTCCGGAGAATTGAATAGACCATTGAGGTGCCATTTGCCTACGTGGCAAGTATCGTAACCACGTTGTTTGAGCAACTTCGCGATCGAGATTTCACTGGTGCGTAAATGATATCGACTCCCTTCAGGAATCCAGCGCCAAACACCATTTCGATAAGGAGTACGGCCAGTCAAAATGGCTGATCGTGAAGGTGAGCAAACTGAACAGGCTGAATAACATTGGTTTAGCTTCAAACCCTCTTTCGCGAATCGGTCAAGATTGGGCGTCTTGATTACTGGATGGCCGTAACAGCCAAGATCGCCCCACCCCAAATCGTCCGCGAGAAAGACAATAAAATTGGTCGGTTGCTGAGCGGCAGAGAATCCGGACCAGCTCAAAACTACTGCAACGAAAAGCACACTATGAACAAATCGGTGCAACCACATGTTTAGAAACTTTCGTCATGGAACAAACTGAGTTGGGCAAGCTGGCTCATGATTTAGGCCGAGGTACGATTTCAATAAATACTACCGTACCTCGGCCCAACTTCCGAGCACTGGTCCGTACGAAAGTTAATCGGACTTACTTCTTTACTTTCGGTTTCCCTTTCTCTTTTGGCGGATCTGCTTTCGCCCCCTCGGACTTCAGAGAATCCAATTGTTTGCGCTGGGCAGGCGTAAGCACATCTTCGATCTCATCCATTTCCTGCTTTTCAAGCGCGGCCAACTGTTTTCGCAAATCTTCAAGCTTGGCGTGGTGTTTTGTACGTATTGCCAAGATCTTTTCCCGTTGAGCATCGTCTACAATTGCCGCAAAGAACCGGGGCAAGCGAACGCCGGTTCCTTTCTGTGCATCTTTCTTCTTTCCTTTCTCAGCGGAGTCTTTCTTTTTCTCTTTAGAGCGCTCGGCTTTCTCTGCCTTGTCAGCTTTTTCTTGTGAGCACACAACATCGGGGGCGTACAAATTCCCGAAGACTAATCCCGCTGCTAATACCAAGGTCATCAAGTTTCTCATCATGCATTCTCCAAGTAGTGGTTTCGTAGAGAGGTACCTTAATTGGTGGTCAACTGTAATGTATTTGATTTGTGATCGCAATAAGGCAAGCCCTTTCGAGACTGATTGCCAAGTTTTTTGCGAGCCGGCAAATATGCCAACAACAAATTCATTTCAGTCCCGGATCGTCCTGCGGGTTATTCTGTTTTTTGCTACAGTGATTTGAGCTGCTCAAATTGAGAGTCCGGGCGTGAATTCAGCGCGACTAATCTAACGAGGCGTAGAAAATGAAGAGAACGATCGTCGATCACCAACTGTCAAGGCGATCCGTACTGGGTGGTGCCCTAGCGCTGGCTAGCCAGCCGCTGGTACCTCGCGGAGGTTTTTGTGAAGAGAAGAACAAGCCGAACTCCGTTTTTAATGGTGTGCGCATTGGATGTATCACCTACAGTTACCGAGGTGGCCCAGAAACGGCGGAATACACCTTGCAGTGTTTGCTGAAAGACGGCATTAGTGAAACAGAACTGATGGATGGTCCGATTCGCGCCTACGCTGGTATCGCGGGCAGCAGGCGCCGAGGAGGACGTGGAGACCAAACTCCAGCACCAATCGACGCTGATCGACCAAAAGTTCGTGAAGCACAACTGATCAAGTGCGAAGAATTGCGCAAAATGTACAACGAAGCTGGCGTCAACATCCACATTCACAAGTTTCCGTTTGGCACTTCGGACGACGACATCGACTTCAATTTCCAAATCGCCACGGCCCTTGGATGCAAAGCGATCACGACCGAGCGAAATGATATGCTCGCGAAGCGTTTGGCCCCATTCGCGGAAAAACACAAGATTTGGGTCGCTTTTCACAACCACACCAATAATATTCCGACTATAGAAAGCCTCGATCCACTAGCCCAAATCGGCGATTACATCGGATTCAATTTGGATATCGGACACTATGTTGCGGGAACAAAGGGTAAGTCACCTATTCCCGTAATCGAAAAGTATCACGACAAAATCATCAGTTTGCATCTAAAAGATCGCGATGCAAAAGGCGGAAACTTGCCCTGGGGCGAAGGTCAAACACCGATCAAAGAAGTCTTGCAACTGTTGAAAAGGGAACGGTGGCCCATCTACGCTGATATTGAATTGGAGTATCGAGTTCCAGCAGGATCTGATGCAGTTGCAGAAGTAGCCAAGTGCGTTGAATTTTGCAAAGCTGCACTGACATAGGCTGGTCTGTTAGAAAGCCGGTTTTTTTGCCAGAATTGGATTTTGCGCAAGTTTTGTTCCACGCATGGAATAAAAGTTGCGACCATCGAACCTTTTAAGATTCCGAGTTTTTTAACATCCCAAGCTTAGCTTTTGCGCCCAATGAACTGGTAATAGGGTGTGCGAATAAAGGGAATGTAGGGCACTTTGGACCGTTTCTCTTGACACCAAACGGTATCAAAGTGGCTGCGTAAGTAGGGCAGATGTTCCGACGATGGAAATACGTTATCGCCTGCAAACCAGATTGGCCAAAAACTGCGCGTAAACCAGTTGTGCTTAGTCATCTGTTCGGCAGGGTGTTTGCGCGACACGTAGAAATCGACCACTCCAATTTTTCCACCAGGTTTCAACATGCGGTACGCGTTGTCGACCGCCGAAAACCAATCTGGAATCATGGTTAATGAGTAAGAAAACGTCACCACATCGACTCCCGCTTCCGGCGGCTGCCATTGCGTCGCATCGGCTTCGATGGCTTCGACATTTCGCCATCCATTTTTCTCAAAGCGAGCTTGAGCAACTTTCAACAGCGATCCAGCCAGATCGACCACATACGCTCGTTTAAGTTTAGGGATCTCGTGGCGAATGTACTCAAGGTTGCTACCTGTACCACCTCCCAGATCGACCCACACTCCTCCGTTAGGTAGAGCGATGGTTTGAAATAACTCTTCGCGACCTTGCAAAAGCCGTTTGCGAAAATCGTCATATGCCGAAGCTTGTCCTTGATAGAAACTTTCCATCCGTTCGGCATGACTCTTACCGCGAACTGGCTTGAGTAATAAGTGATAGATGACGCGCAGGTCTTGTAGAATACTCATAGGATGTGTCCAAAGGTAAATGCATCAGCTCGGGTGCATCAAAGGTACCACGAGAATCTCAAGCCCGAAATCAATTCGGTTCATACTATTAGGTCGGCAATATAAAAGCTGCCGTATGTATGAACGCGATCCAACTGATGCAACTTGCTCGCTAACTCCGCATGATACTTCAGTAAGTTAGATAGCTGAACGCTCTTGCCTTGGTGCATAACTGTAACTTGTTCTATGAAGTCGGTGCGCAAACCACCGCTGCGCCACAACACGCGGGCGTCACTCGTTGCGCGACTAAGTATGGCTTGCCATTCGGATTCTAGAAGAGGAAAAAAATGATCCGAAAGCCAATCCATATGGTCGAGTAGAATGAATCGCGAGATCTTGACTTGGTGCTTCTCTAAGAAACCCTGGACGCTATCGGTGTGGACGGAAACGTTACCGACGCTGGTCGCCTTAAGCTGCTGAAAATTGTGTGGGCGCAGATACTCAGGACAACATTCCGGAGTATAGCGACCGGTGATATAGACGCGCCAAAAGTAATTATCGCTCATCGGCAGTTTGGCAAATACCGCTTCCATCGAATCTTCGATAAACCGCAAGATTCCACCTGGGTACTGTTTTTCTATCTGCTGTCGCTGAGCCTTGGGAACGCCTAACATCGAAAGTGTCGTATCACGATTGAGTGCAAAACGCATCGTGCGACTCCAAAATCGATCGCGAATTCTCTCGTAAATCTTAGTCTGTTCAACCAATGTTTCGGCTGCCAAAATCTCGTTCACTTCCGGCCGTATCTTGGCTACACGGTCGATATAGAAGTTGATCATTCTCGCAAAACCGCCCGAGGTTCCACGAAAATAGAACGATCTTTTTGGACTGTCAAAGAAACTAATATATCGATCCCAATAAGTGCGCGCCCATTCGGAAATGTTCGGCCGCATCGCGGTCCGGTAGATATTGGCCGCATGTGGATGGTAACCATCGCCAAACAGTTTGTAGAAATCCTCAAATTCAAGACCGCGAATTCCAGCAATCTTGAGCTCCAACAGCGAATTCTGACGTGGATTCATATCCACTGCATGTACGTGTGCTGGACCGGTTAAAGCATAATCCAATGCATTGCAGCCCGCCGAAGTTATGACCAGCACACGATCGTTGGAAGTTAATTGCAAGGCCTCGCGATCCAGTCGCGGATCTTCCCAACAAGTGTTGTACACCAAGTTATTACCGTGGACCAAGCGAAATACTCGTCCACTAATCCAGTCTCGCATAGACATGAAGAATCAGCTTTTAATCGCTAAAGTTTACCGAAATAACAAACGCCCAATCGTTGGGCAGCGCCACTTTCGATCATCCGGAACGCGTTAGCGTTCACTTCTAACCGCGAAATCAAGGAAACTGTATGCTACTGTACCCCGGCCAATTGGCTCGCCAAAAGCCTTTCACTGTATCGATTGTGGGGCTATCCAATTAGCGAAGAGCATCCTAGCTCGAATCGCCGCTTCTGACGAGGCCATACCCTTTGGACTGTTGCCTTAGGAGCAGTAGCAGTAACGCTGAACGCTAACTTCAACCGAAGTGGCGCCCGCTGTAAATGGTTCGCCGCAGCCAATCTACATGCCGTCGTGAGGTTTGGTCAGCTTGCGGCAACGCGGCTGAATCCGCAAACTGGGACAGGTCGATGAATGAAATACTCGCCAGCAATCACTTCCTGCTAACGCTATCGGGATCAGGGAAATGTTGTGAAAACTCAAAAACTGGCGCTGAACGATATTGAAGCACGCTCGAATAATAAGATAATTTAGAACTGCTACGGCATTTTCAATAAGGCATGTGCTTGTGATTGGCGGGACCGCGTGAACGTGGTTCGATCAAATCGAACGGAGCCAGAAACAATGTTAACAATTTTCGGACAACCACGGCGTACCTGTAATGGCTTGCAGCGTCGCGAGATTTTGCAAGCGGGTGGGGCTGGGTTGTTGGGATTGTCGTTACCAAATGTCTTGGCGGCCGAATCGCGAAGTCCGCAGTTAAAACCTCGGGCGAAGTCAGTCATTTTCATGCTATTGTTTGGCGGCCCAAGCCAACTTGAGACCTTTGACTTAAAGCCTGAGGCGCCTGAACAAATTCGAGGCCCGTTTCGCCCCATTGGCAGCCGGACGCCTGGATTGTTAATCGGCGAGCACTTGCCGAAAACGGCTGAAGTTTCTGACAAATACACTGTCATTCGCACGATGACACATTCGTTCAATGATCACAGCGGAGGTGGTCATTACTTGCAGACAGGCAAACGATGGCATGTGCCTATCGGTGGCGGCTTCAGTCCCACTCCCAAAGACTGGCCCTCAATGGGTTCGATCGTCGAGATGGTCGATCAACAAGGTCAGGGATTGGGGCAACCTATGCCATCGTACATGGTTGTGCCAAATTCGCTCGGCGCACTCCAGCAAGCAGGTCAGTATCCGCGGCCTGGTGAACATGCTGGTTGGCTTGGTCAGCGATATAATCCATTGACTACTAGAATTGGAAAAAAGAATTTAGAAGACAATCCATATTGGCGCGATTGCACCGATGAAGAGTTAAACTTCCAAATTCCAGGCATGCGCGAGCAAGATGGATTGACGCTTGATCGCATGCAAGGTCGCAAATCGCTGTTGGAGCAATTCAATGACCAGCGGCGCCGACATGATCGCTTGGGTGCAAAGTCAGGCGTCGAGGAGTTTCGTCAGCGTGCGTTTGCTCTGGTTACGTCCGAAAAGACACGCGAAGCATTGGATATTCGACGCGAGCCAGCCGAAGTTCGCGATAGTTACGGTCGACATTTATTTGGCCAAGCGTCATTGATGGCTCGCCGACTGATTGAAGCTGGTGTTCGGTTTGTTACCGTGCATTACGATTGCGTGGACGGCTATAGCTGGGACTCGCATCGCAACAGTGACGATGTCAAAAAAAGCTTACTGCCCACTTTTGATCAAGCTTATTCAGCGCTTATCAATGACCTGGACCAGCGTGGAATGCTTGACGACACGCTGGTTTTGGTGACCGGCGAAATGGGCCGAACGCCTAAGGCCAACTCGCAATGGGGCCGCGACCATTGGAGCACGTTATTTCCCGCACTTCTAGCTGGCGGTGGATTGGCTGGCGGACGAACCTACGGTCGGTCCGACAAGATAGCCGCGTATCCGGTCGAGAATCCAGTTACTCCAGAGGATCTCGCTGCCACCGTATACTACGCACTGGGCATCGATCATGAAATGCGAGTGCTGGATTCACAAGGTCGCCCCACGCCCATCGTAGAAGGCGGCACACCTCTAGCATCTCTGTGGTAAATCCGATTTTGCCACTAAGCAATGAATAGAACTCTCGTCAATTTCGTTGCGGTGAATAATTGAGTTAGCAAGCGTGGCACGTATAAGCTCAGCACAACATGCCACGCATTCATGGATTACATATTTCCACGACAGCCTATTCTTTGGCGGGTTGAGTTTTTTCTCTAGCAGGTGTCTTGTTTTCACTCTTGGCTTCCGGTTTCTTGGACTTGGCCCCCAAAACTTCCGGCAACGGTTTGCCTTTAGGGACAAAACGCATAGAAATCGAATTGACGCAATGCCGCGTATTTTTGCGAGTGAATCGCTCACCTAAAAACACATGCCCGAGATGCCCCTGACAATTCGAACAAACAATCTCAGTGCGAAAACCGTCTGGATCTGGATGTCGATCGACTGCACCACGAATTTCAGCGTCAAAACTTGGCCATCCGCAGTGGCTCTCGAATTTGTCGTCGCTGCGGTACAGAGGTGCATTACATCGACGACAAATAAACGTACCGGACTCTTTAAGATCGGTGTATTCGCCAGTGAACGCTCGCTCGGTTCCTTTGTGAAGGATTACATATTCTTCTTCACGCGAAAGTGAATTGTATTTGACGGTCTGCTCAGCTTTTGGGTCAGCCTGTGACACTTGTTTATCTCCATTACCTTTCTTCGTATCAGTCGGTTTGTCAGCGATCAATGTGACAGCCTCTCCCTGAACAAGCTGAGCACTCGGATTGTCGTCGATCCTAGCAGTTGTCGAGGCTGGATCTGCCTGTACGGGCAAGTTCGATTGCTGGCATCCACTCAGCAAAATGGCTAATGCTACCAGCCTCCAAATCTGACTTTTCATGTATAACTCTCCATTTGAATGGATTCCTCTGAAGCGATGGATCTTGTTTGCTATGTCAACAACTAATCCTGCTGAGCGTCACACTCGGCGAACTAGCTTTCCTCTGCTACTGCTATTGTAAGACACTTACGATGCGAAAGAAACTGCGCGGCTAACCAAAGATTGATCGTAATCATGTTACAGTGAGCGAGTTCCCTCATGAATAAAGTGCAACGCGTTATTCGCAACGTCGGCCAGCATTGGGTCGGCGACGGTTTTCCAGTACGCAGTCTTTTTTCTTATCACGAGGCGCATGACTTCGACCCATTCTTGCTGCTCGACTACGCCGGACCGTACCGATTTGAACCGTCCAACGCTAAGCGTGGTGTGGGTGAGCATCCCCATCGCGGGTTCGAGACTGTAACGATCGTTTATCAGGGCGAACTGGAGCATCGCGACTCATCGGGCAGTCGCGGCACGATTGGCCCCGGCGACGTCCAATGGATGACAGCAGCAGGCGGAGTAGTTCACGAGGAGTTCCAAAGCGAGCGTTTTACCCGCGAAGGGGGCGTGTTGGAACTAATTCAATTGTGGGTTAATCTTCCCGCTAAGGACAAGTTGTCGAAGCCAAAGTATCAGGGAATTACTGCGGCTCAGATACCACAGTTTGTACTTCCCAAAAACGCAGGAGTCGCACGTGTTATTGCCGGAGAATTCTGCGGAGTTCGCGGTTCGGCAACGACCTTCACGGTGATGAACATCTGGGATTTGCAGCTCACTGATCGAGCTACTTTTGATTTGCCCCTGCCATCAGGTCATACCGCACTCGCTGTTGTGCAATCAGGCAACGTACACATTGCCGATACACCAATGAGCAGCGGAGAATTAGCGCTGTTTGATCGACTCGGAGGAAACGTTTCCGTACAATCATCGGCACAGTCTCGCATTCTAATCCTCACCGGACAACCGGTAATCGAACCCGTTGTCGGCCATGGTCCGTTCGTGATGAACACGCGAGAACAAATCCGTGAATCCATCGACGACTACCAATCAGGGCGCATGGGACGCCTCTCTTGATTGCCCTGCTATATCATCTTCACCAGCGACAAGGCATCAAAATCGAGAGTCAAAATTATTGCCACGCGAAACAAGTGTTACGGATTAGAAGTTAAGCCACACATTGTTCATAATCGGAGCTCGGTCACTCTACTTGCAATCTCTGCGTTCTCCTCAAAAACCTGCGTTTCAGGCCAAGGCGGCAGCGTCCCCTGCTCACAACTCTTTCCCGTTAGACAACCCTTCCCCCTTGGGACACAAGGTGCCTTGAACATTGCCAAACTAGGTGTCATCCCGTTTACGATTGACG
>CAZVBC010000270.1:0-10163 GCA_964625155.1 uncultured Pirellulaceae bacterium | reverse complement strand
ACCACAAGTCGATTACAACCTGTGGCTCGGCCCAGCTCCAGAAAAGCCCCTCACTCGACCCAAGTTCCATTACGATTGGCATTGGCAATGGGATTACGGCAATGGCGACTTGGGAAATCAAGGTATTCACCAAATGGACCTTTGTCGCTGGGCACTGAACAAAAACCAGATCAGCGATCGCGTTTTCAGCTACGGTGGTCGCTTTGGTTATATTGATGCGGGTGAAACCGCCAACACTCAAGTCATCGTGCATGATTACGGATCGCAACAGTTGGTATTCGAAGTCCGTGGACTGGAAACTCCGCGCATGCGTGAAGTCGGTGTGGGAATCATCGTCGAAGGGACAAAGGGGTCCTTGGTGATGAGCAGCTACGATGAAGGCCAAGCCTTTGACCTTGATGGTAAGGTTATCAAAGAATTCAAAGGTGGCGGTGACGAGCATCATTGGGCAAACTTCATCGAAGCAGTTCGAGCGCGAGACCACAAGTTGTTGAATGCCGATATCGAGGATGGGCATCTGTCGAGCGCACTGTGCCACCTCGGTAATATTTCATTACGCCTGGGCAAGCAAATCGAAGGAGGCCAAATGCTCGACGCCCTGAAAGATTTCAATGGACACGAAGATATGCGAGCAACCTACCAGCGCACGGCAGAACACTTGGAAAAAAATGAGGTGAATGTCTCCAAGACGCTGTTCTCACTTGGTGCTACCTTGGCCATCAATCCTAAGACGGAAACGTTTAAAGATGCCCCGGCTGCCGATGCCATGCTGACTCGCGATTACCGCAAACCCTTCGTCGTACCCAGCGAGTCTGAAATTTGATCCTCTCGTGGCAATCTGCTACAGTCATGCCCTAACTTCACTCGGGCATTCCTGAATTACTTGCAATCGGTTGGGAATACCGGTTGCAAGTAGTAAAGCATTTACAATCACTCCAGCAATACTCACGTCGCATGTCATCATGCCAGGACGTTAATCGCATCCAATGACATCGAAATGCTTCAGTGTGCGCACTCGGATAAATCGGTCAACTAATGGCTGCTTGTCTGCTGCAGTGCTCCGATAGCAAACGCGCGCATTCGAGCATCGGGAGCGGTTTCTTTGACGCGCTGCAGTACGTCGCGAGCGGCTGGAGTATCGATGTTACTCAAAATGGAAAGCGCGCGCAGGGCGCGGACCGTCAACTCTACACTCTCATCTTTTTGCAGCAACTTCCGAGTCAAATCTCTGCGAGATCGCGATTGCTCGACGGTCATTCCGCTCCAGTGCGAGCGCATGTCGAGTAACGTGGTAACAGGCAATACCTGATCGCGAATAAATGGAATACTCACCTCTGCACTGTGAACCAATTGCCAATAAGCCAAGTACGCCTGCGAAGCATCTTCGCTCGCCAATTCGTCCCACAACAATGCTAGATTGGTTGTTTGAGTGTTCGGCATTTCGGGTACCAGCGTCCACAGATACCCAAGATGGTCTTTACCGCCACTTACCAAAAAGCGATTTCCCTTACCATATGCGAGTCGATAAATACTCTGCCGGTGTCGCCCTACGTCCCAGGCGAGACTGCCAGAAAACGCATCGTAGATAGAAATTTGGCCAACGTGATTACCCGCTGCTATCCAGACTCCGTCAGGCGAAAAAGCAATCGAATTGTGGTGAAAACCACCCACGTTGAAATGATGGCTCAACTCCAATTGAGTCCCGACTAATTTCCAAACACGTACCCGTCCATCCAAATGTGCGGTCAGTACCATCGGTTCGATCGGCGACGCACAGACCGTAAATGTCCGTTCATCTCCAACGTGATTTTTGTCGACGATCTCGGCAAATTCTTGTTCTGATATGAGTTTGCCTTGTTCAATGTCCCAGAATCTTATGAATTTGTCCCAGCCAGTAGTGATCAAGCGCGTTTGTCCAGCCACAAACGTTAGACCGTGAACTTGTTGATGTGGCAATAAACTAATTTGTTTGCGATTCGACACATCCCATACTCGGACGGCTCCTTGACGAAAACTGGCTGCGGCCAATCTAGAACCATCGTCGGAGAACTTCAGAGAATCAATCGCGGCATGTGGATCCTTGCCAGCCGGCCAAGTCCATTCGGCGACGATTGCATATGTTTTGGCATCCATGATCCTCACACACAATTGGTCCATCGCGCGTCCTGCGTACGCCAACCAGCGTGAATCTCGAGTGAATTCGAGCTGACTGATTTCAACTTGATGATCCAGCATCACTTCATTTGCTTGCGACACTCGATCGAAAAAACGAATGCGGTTACTTTCACCTGCCTGCGCAATCCGCATACCATCTGGGGAAAACGCAATGACCTCCGAGCCTCGTTGGCCTGCGGGGAGTGCCAGTTGCTTTCCGCTATGCGTATCCCATCGCCGGATAATACTGTCCGAGCCAGATGAATACATCGTCGTGTTATCCGCCGAAAACGCCAATGCCCAAGGCTTACCACGCTGTCCTCGCAGTACGTGCCTGACGGTTCCATCGGCTGCCTCAAAAACGTAAACCGAATCGTCAGCACCGATCGAAGCACCCGCAGCAAGAGTTTTACCATCTGGGCTGTACACAACTGCACTGGTATAGCTTTCTGCGGTCTCATGGGGCGGAAGATCGTGTTTCCAAACTGGTTTACCGGTCGTGGTTTCGTAAACTCGCACGGTACAATCTCGTTCGGTCACCGCCAATTGTTGACCGTCGGGCGAAAAGTCCATGCGCACCACATTTGCCTGACAATTGATCGATTGTTGATGCTGGCCGGAGCTCGCATCGTGCAAATTGATCTGCTTAGGGGCGGAACTCATGACCAGCGCAATTCGAGCCTCATCTGGTGAAAACATCGCTAAACAATAAGCACCCCTGTAGGTCAATCGATCGCGAATATCAAATATCGTTGGCTCGGAGGCTAGATTGTCAACGGCAAACAATTCTTGACTGCGCGATGTCATTACGCTGGCACCAAATTGCCCACCGAGCACAAACGTCTGAGCATCGCGTGAAATGTCGATCGATTTCGGCAAAGTACTGGGGAGCGAACTATGTAAGTCGATGATCGATTTTTGGCCTGTCCGTGTTTCACGACGCACTACCGAATTTGCCGTACGTACCAAATAAACATACTCACTGTTGCCACTAAAAACGATCGGTCGCACGCCATAGGAGTCAGCATCAAGAGGTGCCTCATCACGATTTCGACCACCACGCCACAATTCCTTGCCTGTGGCTGTCTCCCAAGCGATTACTTCGTCCATCCCTAACGACACCAGAGTCTTTTCGTCCGGCGCCAAAGCTATCGCGACTACAGCACCCGGATGTTGAAAACGGAGAGTTCCATACCTCTGCAAAGCATGGATCGGCAACGGATCACCAATCGAATCTACGTTGGGCGCCCCACGCGATTCTTGGCTAACAGCAAAGTCAGCCCAACTAATACACAGGAGGGCCAACCCTAACCAAGAGAATCTAGTTACCACAGCAATAAACGGCGCAGTGGTCGAGATACTTCCCAAGAAGCCGCGATTTTCGTTGAGAAACGGCAATTTTCTCGCAAGAGTGTTTTGCGTCGCAGCGGAAGTAAATTGCGAGCTACAACACATGGTTCGCAAGACTTTCTGAATGACCATACGCCGCCAGCTCGCCCTTCTTTATCATTGAGCTCTGTCATCAATTCGCCAAAACATCAATTTTTAATTTGAGGGATTTCTGCTGCACGTCGCAATGGAATAGCGGGTATCGTGGCGCGATCGCCCGAGATTGTACGCACTTGCAACTTCGTCGTCGCAATGACCGTATCCTCGACAAGCACTTGCCGATACAGATCCGGCAAGGACTGTGGTTCGCCGGAGAATCGTTCCAGTAAGAACAGAGGTCGCAACTTTGCGTGACGTTTGGCAACTTCGGCGATTGAGATCACTTTGCCCTCAAGATCAAAGAACTGAAAATCCTTGGCATCCATCACTACAGGTTTTCGCCCTCCCGACTTCGGCAAATCGATCGCTTCTGTGAAAGGGACTTGTACGGTATATTCTTGGTCGCGCGCGATACCGTCAGGCCCTTTGACCTTCCGAGTTCGTTTAACTTCACGAATTCGTGTCACAAATGTTGGGCCTCCCGGCGGGGGCTCAAGCATCACAATTAACTTGTGCGTTCCTTCCACAGTATCTAACTTTGCTAGAATTACGTCGCGCAACGTTGGCAATCGATTAGAAGCAGGTATTGCGTCAAGTTCGACAATTGCTCCCACGCCGGGTCTGAATTGACCACAAAGGTCATGTCCTGTGCAGAGATGCAAAGTGATGGCCGCACATAGCGCAAGAACAAATTGCCATGCTTTCGACTTCATTATACTTTCTCCTTAAGAAATCTACCTGCTTTGTGAAAGTGCTTGATTGCATGTCCAATCACCCCATTAGCCTCGCGATTCAGTAATCAAGTTGCATGAGAATGCACTTTACCAGATTCCCGTAGAGGGCAAAACTCTCTAAACTCACAAGGACAATGCCCCAGTACCCAGGCTCGTGGTTGGTTGTTTTTACACAAGGAGCGGTGGATGTGTTTTGCAGCTCCCCGTACCGGCCGCCAGAGGTTTGGTTGTTCGACCAAGGCTAAACTGACACCATTTCATGGTACCATTGAACCGGCGTAGAAATCGGATGGTGGTTTTTTTGACAAAAAAATACCGATACAACGTTGATCAGCCTATTTCTCTATTTGCCCCAAATCCATCTGGAACACATAATGCAGCATGCTAAATCTTGGGTTTTCATGTCAGTTTGACAGTGATCTGGGCATTCTGGCGATTGCACAGGTTGCATGAGCGAGTGATTGAGGGTTGATTCTCGTGCAATGGATCGAACCACAACTGCTGATTGCGGACGACGATTCCGATTTTCGTGAAACACTGAGCGAAGTGTTCCACCGTCGAGGTTATCGTACCTTGTTAGTGGGTGACGGTTGCGAAGCACTAGAGATAGTGCGCAGCCAAACTGTCTTGCATCTGGTGATGCTTGACGTGCACATGCCCCGCTTAACTGGGCTGGAAACCTTGCAAGAAATTCGCCGTTTACCTGTCCCGCAACTACCTTGCATCCTAATGAGCGCGCAGTTTAACGAATCCATTGTTCAACAGGCCAACAAACTCGATTCGACTTCGATTCTCTCCAAGCCCTTTACGCTCAGTAAACTGACGGGCGTAGTTGACGACGGCTTTCACCGACACTACGGTTGGTAGGATGCAGTATTTACGCGGGTTGCAACTCGTTCAAGGAGGTCAATGCAAACGCGACGTGCATGGCTGTGCCGATGGGCAGTGCACTTTCATCCGCCTTAAACTTGGGATGATGTACGCCGTAAACGGCATCGATCGCCGGATTGCGGACTCCCAACGCAACAAAACACCCGGGTACTTGTTCGGTAAAGAAAGCGAAATCTTCGCCACCCATAACCGGCGCCAACTCTTCGACCTTGCCCTCTCCAACCAACTGACCAGCTAACGATTTTGCAACGTGCCAGCAATGTTGATCATTAACCGTCGGTGGATAGTCACAGCCGGGAAATTCCACCATCGCTTCACATCGATGTGCATGCGCGATTTGTTCAGCAATTTCACGAACTCTGGTTTGCGTTTGCTTCAGTCCGTTTGTGGTCAGTGAGCGAATGGTACCTCGCAATTGGACCTTTTCTGGGATAACGTTATAAGCGTCGCCCGCTTGGAACATGGTAATACTAATGACTCCAGCATCCAGCGGATCGATTTCGCGAGAGACTACCGACTGAAGGTTGGTAATAATCTGGGCAGCAGTCAGTACCGGGTCAACAGCCAAATGTGGTTTTGCAGCATGCCCTCCTTTTCCACGCACGGTGATCTCAACCCATCCAGCGGCCGCTAGGAATACTCCATGGCGGGACCCCAGAGCGCCAACTGGCAATTGAGGCCAGACGTGCAGCCCAAATATGCGTTGAACCTGGGGGGCATCCAGTACACCTTCATCGCGCATCAGCTTGCCACCTGCGCCTCCCTCCTCGGCGGGCTGAAAGACTAACTTGACGGTTCCGCGAATTTCGGATTCACGCTGCTTGAGAATTCTAGCAGCACCGAGCAGCATGGCAGTATGACAATCGTGCCCACAGGCATGCATCTTTCCGTCGAGTTGGCTGCGAAACTCCACATCAGTTTGTTCATGGATAGGTAGTGCATCCATATCCGCGCGCAGCGCAACACACGGACCATCTCCTCGACCAAGGGTCGCCACTACCCCTGTCCTGGCCACTGGATATCGATACGGGATTTGCAATTCATCCAGCGTTCGACGGACTAATTGGCTAGTTTTGACTTCTTCATACATCAGTTCCGGAAATCGATGAATTTGGCGCCGCAGTTCAATTATCCAACTGCGAATATCTTCAGCCTGCTTAAGGCAATCATCAATGTTCAGCATGATTCGACTTCAGTGTTTGAGCATCTCGTCAAGTGATAATTGTCAGGTAGGCAATCGGCTGCGCAACAGCTTACAGAACTCTTTCAAAAATGGGGCGTTTTCATGCCATCCTCGGGCGCTGACCAAGTTACCGTCCACCACGACTTCCTGATCAAAATACTCGCCGCCAAATTGAGTAATGTCTAGAGCACATTTAGGAACGGTGGTCCCCTTGCGACCGATTAAACACCCGGCTGCAGCCGGAATCTCGACTCCGTGGCAAAGCATCGCCACAGGCTTGTCCTTTTCGAAAAAATGCCGCGTGATCGCCAGCAAATGTGGGTCATAGCGCAGATACTCGGGGGCTCGTCCGCCAGAGAAAAAGGCAGCAAAGTACTCATCGGGTTGCACATCGCGAAACGCTATGGTCGCTCGCACGTGATAGGCCGCCTGCTCTCGTGTGATGTCCCATGGAATCGATGCGTCGGGCGGAATTTCATGCATCACTCCGTGATACAACCTTGCCTCGGGACCAGCCACGACGACATCGAATCCTTCTTCTCGCAAGCGAAAAATCGGATAGATAGTATCCATCACTTCCGTGCCGTCGCCGATCGGCATGAATATCTTTAGAGTCAGTTTCTAATCTCCTGTGCTTACCGACATGAAAATCGAGTATGCACAATTCTGAAGCAATCTCACTCGGTCGACAATATCGGACCTTTAGATTCTAGCTTCCAATCGGCTATGTTTTTCTTGTTGGGCTCAACATTGAATTCCAATGTCGACTGAGCGTTGTACTTCATCGGTACTGTCTCAGGCTTACCAGGTACCGTTTTACCGTCTTCAGTAATATTACTGCCCCGTACCGTCGAAATTCTGACCGTGTTCTTACCGGGCACAGCCCCTTCTTCCGTTTCAGAATAAGTCAGCCGATAAAATCCCTTGGCGTCGGTCCTGGCTCCCGACGTACTCGACTGGCCATTGATAAACACGACCGTAGCATCCGCTAGTGGCTTGCCATCCATGGTCACAGTTCCCTCGACTGGAGCCAAATTGCTGGCGCTGCCGCAACCGACCACGAAACTGAACTGCATCAAGCCAACAACCTTCAGTATCGTCCAACCGCGCATCATCAATTACTCTCCAAAGCTTTTAATAGACGAATACGCGGCGCACACAGGTTTGTGCACCGCACTCAGTAGTTAAGATCCCATAGGCCCAGCGACTAAAATTCGCCGGATAATACCAAACCGTCATTCACAGAGAACAAACGCTGATAAAGACCGTAACCATTTCCGGCATTGTTACGATCAAAAGCGTTGGCATCATTGATCCACGGAGTAGAAGTATGTTGGATGTTCTGGCCGATAAAACGTACGGACCCATCGACAAAACAGAATTGAGCACCACCAGTATGATTACTGCTCGCTGTTCGATGCGGTTGGGGATTGCCTCGCGGTTCGGTCCAATTCATTGTCCACTGGCCGTTTATCATTAGGCAATTCGTGGCCCCCATTGCGAAATCGACGATATCTTTACCAGCATAGATCCGCGATCGGTTGCGCCGACTATTGTCCATGTCCCACTTGGTCTCAGCGATCATGACACAGTTTGACGTACCGTCAGAAACGTTATTGATGCCATAGGGAGCACCTCGGTTGGATCTCTCGAACACTCCGTTGTAACGCAGTGCATTGGGGTTTGCCGAAAGCGCGTTACCCGCCCAACCATCGTAGGAAGTCCCGCATCCTTGATAAGAACTGGTTGCCGAGTTCGGAATTGCGCCGTCATTGAACTGAGCTGGCTTAGTATCCGAAGGGCAAGAAAAGATGGCCAGCGGCGTTTGACATACTGTACGATTACGAGTCACGGTCAATTCACCAGCAGGATAACTGAAGTTAATCAAGTTCTGCTGATTCCCTTGCTCCAAAAATGACAAAGCGCCAGCAAACAGACCGAAACCAGTACCGCCTTGATTACTCAAAGGGTTACCATCAAAGTGACCTGTATACATATGACCATACGGGAATTTCTTGTAGGTGTCATGATAGTTGTGCATGGCCAATCCCAGTTGCTTGAGATTGTTACTGCAGGACATCCTCCTGGCCGCTTCGCGCGCAGCTTGAACGGCAGGCAACAACAACCCAACCAACACTCCAATGATGGCAATCACCACCAATAGCTCGACTAACGTAAACCCTACAGAGTGCCGGCGCATTCGCAAACGAAACCAATACATTTGATACCTCGCGAAAAGAGAACCACAGAAGCGGTCAGAATCTGTCACGTTGACTGCATGAGTATGCAGTCAGAAAAAATCGCTGTGCAAACCTAAACTCCAAGATGATGACATTGAGGTTCAATCTAACCCATTCCGTAGCTTTGTACAACAAAAACGATCCGTTGGAAATGCAGAAACCAGACATCAATCTCTAAGGACAGAAATGTCCACAAGTGGTAGGTCCAGACTCGAACCCGCGCGCTCGAGAGGGCTGATGGTGTTCTGAGTTAGCTGACATTTGCCGCGTTAAATACTTGCTCCTTCCGTTTCCGCAGACCCAAAATCTGAGCTCGGAAGATTTATTGGCTCGGGAGCATAGGCTACCAACAAGCCGTTCGTGGTACCGTAAGGAAGCGCAAATTTCATTTGGTGGATCTAAATCGGTCGTCTTTTTAGTAGAATTGGACCTTTTACGGTTTTGTTGATACTACATCATTTCGCTCATCTCAAATCCCAAAGGCTGGACAAAAGAGTGAACTCGCTGAAATCAATCTGTGTGACTGGATTTGGTATCGCACTGGTTCTAGGTTCGCTTGTGTCAGGAGACGAACCAGTGCGATTTCGTCGCCACGCAATCAACCCACAATCGGAGTTCAGCGCGGCGGCCGCAATCGATGTCAACCAAGACGGCAAACTGGATATCGTCAGTGGAGCTTGGTGGTATGCCAGTCCGAAGTGGGAGCGCCATCGATTGCGCGAAGTCGAATTGATTGGTAATCGTTTCGATGATTATTCGAATCTCCCACTGGATGTAGACCAAGATGGTGACTTGGATTTGGTGAGCATCAATTATCGCAGTAAGAGTTTGTATTGGGTCAGTAACCCCGGACGATCTGGCGGCGAGTGGCCGAAATTCGTCATCGATACGCCAGGGCCCAGCGAGACAGGATTTCTAGCAGACATTAATAACGATGGTCAGCTCGATCTTGTTCCCAATGGAACCAAATTTGCCGCTTGGTATTCACGTTCATCGAATCGCGACGGTTCGGGAAAGGTCCAGTATCTGCGCCACGATCTACCGGAGGAAATCGTCGGCCACGGCATTGGAGTTGGCGATATCAATGGCGATGGTCGCGTGGATCTTGTCTCTCCTAACGGTTGGGCAGAGGGTCCAAAAGATCCTATCAAAGATCGATGGCTGTGGCATGCTGAATTCAAATTATTCCGTGATTGTAGCGTGCCCATGATCTGTACCGACGTAGATCGAGACGGCGACACCGACATCATTTGGGGTCGCGGGCACAATGTCGGCTTGTACTGGACCGAACAACGTTCCGGGGATAAAAAGTTTGCCGCCGATAGTCCGTTGCTATCACAACTCCCTGCGGAGATCGGTGCAGCGTTGGTGGGAGAAACGAAATGGGTGACACACGCGATCGATACCAGTTGGGCCGCAGCACACGCAATTCTCATTGGCGATATCGATGGCGATGGCCGTCAGGACTTGGTC
>CAZVBC010000269.1:0-10187 GCA_964625155.1 uncultured Pirellulaceae bacterium | reverse complement strand
GTACACTCTGTCACCCGATGCCACGCGAGCGCTGGTAACTTCGTCGCGATTTGGCGTGCCTCCGCAGACAGCACTTGTGCGGTTGGCTGACCACCACACCGAATTCGTGGTAGAAGCCAATGAACAACTGCAACAGCGACTCAAACAACAAACTCTCCCAAAATTCGAATTCTTTCGAGTCGATATCGGTGAGGGCGTTGAATTGGATGCCTGGTGTATCTTTCCGCATGATTTTGATGCGACCAAAAAATATCCGCTGGTGGTTTTTGTCTATGGTGAACCTGCTGGCCAAACTGTGCTGGATCAATGGGGTGGAGATCGCATGTTATGGCATTTCCTCTTAGCCCAAAGTGGATATTGTGTGATGAGTTTTGATAATCGTGGTACACCCAGTCCACGTGGTCGCCAGTGGCGTAAGAGCATCTACAAACAAATCGGCGTTTTGGCCTCCGCAGATCAAGCTGCTGCGGTTCGATCCGTACTTGCCAAGCGTCCCTACTTAGACCCACAGCGAGTGGGAATTTGGGGGTGGAGTGGCGGTGGTTCCATGACCCTGAATGCTCTATTTCGCTTTCCTGAGCTCTACTCCTCTGGCGTGTCGATCGCTCCAGTTCCGAACCAATTGTATTACGACACGATCTACCAAGAACGTTATATGGGATTACCTTCCGAGAATGCTGAAGGATATCAATTGGGCTCGCCTATCCATTTTGCGAGCCGACTGAAAGGACAACTCTTATTGGTTCATGGTACGGGTGACGACAATTGCCACTACCAAACCACTGAACTGTTAATAAACGAACTGATCAAGCATAACAAGCAATTCTCCATGTTTGCCTACCCCAATCGCTCCCATGCCATTCGCGAAGGAGAGAATACAACTCGCCATCTCTATCAATTGATAACCGATCATTTTCTACGCACCCTACCACCTGGCCCAACCAATTAGTTGTGCAGTGCAAGTTCGGTCGCAGATGAGCCAACCTTTAGCAGCAGGCGCGCAGTGCTATTCATCGGCAGCACCTGAGCTGGGTGACCAAGCTCCAGGAACTAAGTAGGCTTCATCATTGCCTGGCCAAGGAGGCATGGTGACCGCAACAATCTCCAGCGACTCGTCAGGTGCAGCACGAAACTGAAAGTGTGTGCCTTGCGGAATCGTAACACAAACTCCCGGCATTAAAGCGTCGACTGATTCTGCGCCAGTTTGGCTTCGCCACAGATGACCAGCACCGGCGACGACGTACCACAATTCATCGACCGTTCGATGCGCCACGGCAGAGGAAACTTGCCCCTGACCCAACCTAAAATGTGCCATACTGCCGCCGCCGAGTGACAATAGAACCCGTACTTCCGAGCCATCAGGAGCTGTTGTACTTGGGTCGCTAGGCAGTCGTTTCGTTGCGTACAAAACCATTATTCGCAGCCCTTGTTTGGGGAACAGAATCTTTCTTTAGATTGAAAAATCACACAGCACCAAGTGCGAAGCATTTCGTTGACCCTCTGTTTCTGGCATGGTACACTCGCGCTCGGTGGAAATATGCTGGAGATTCGTCTACCGTGGTAATTGACTCGCACATTCCCGCTGAGTCCGAACTGTGAGCTTTAGTTCATGGACAGAATCAATGTCAAATGCCGATCCATTCAGTTTTCCTGTTATTGACCGCAGGCAGTTTCTTGCCAAGTCTGGTGGTGGCGCTGGAATGTTGGCATTGACGTTGATGTCCAACCAACGGGCTATGGCCGGGCACAATGTCGGCGCAGTGGCTCCTTTGGCACAGCCTCATTTTCTTCCACGGGCCCAGCGAGTCATCTGGTTGTTCATGCACGGTGGCCCCAGTCACGTAGACTTGTTCGATCCCAAGCCGGGATTGGTAAAATACGCCGGACAACCGCTGCCTGAAAGTCTAGCAAACAATGTGGTCACTCGTCGCAAAGTAGCTCGCAACCCACTTCTTGCGCCGATCAAACCGTTTCGCAAATATGGTCAGTCGGGGTTGGAGGTCAGCGATTTCTTGCCTGAGATCGCTCGACATGCAGACGATCTGTGCGTGATTCGCAGTCTCCACGGAGACAGTGTCAATCATCCGCAATCCGTTTATCAAATGAATACCGGCAGCATCCTCATGGGCAGGCCCAGCGTCGGGAGCTGGATTGCGTACGGACTCGGTAGCGAGAATCAGGATTTGCCTGGTTTTGTGGTATTGCCAGACCCAGGAGGCGGATTAAAAGGTGGACCACCGGCTTGGGGCAACGGTTATTTGCCGGCCACTTTTCAAGGTGTCACCATGAGACCAGGTCCTCAGCCAATATTGCATCTCGCCCCGCGTCCGGAAGTTGGCTCTGCTCGCCAGCGTTCGACTTTAGAATTACTGCAACGCTTGAATCAACACCACGTGGCCGCTCGTGACCAAGACGACGAACTGAACGCTCGTATTCAAGCCTACGAGTTGGCGTTTCGCATGCAAGCGGCTGCACCGGAATTGGTCGACGTGAGCCAAGAAACCGCCTCTACTGCCAGATTGTATGGACTCGACCACCGTGAAACGCGAGAATTCGGCAGCCGCTGCTTGTTGGCGCGCCGCATGATCGAGCGAGGCGTGCGCATGGTACAAGTTTACTCGGGCGACACTAATGGTTGGGATGCGCATAAAGATGTGCTGTCGAATCATACGCAGCTCTGTCGAGCAACTGACAAACCCGTCGCGGGTCTATTGACGGACCTCAAACAACGCGGCTTACTGCAAGATACGCTGGTGATTTGGGGAGGCGAATTTGGCCGCATGCCAATGAGCGAGTCGGGGACTGGACGCGATCACAATCCCTGGGGTTACTCTGTTTGGTTGGCAGGTGGTGGAGTCAGGTCAGGGTATGTGCACGGTGCAACCGACGAAGTAGGCTTGCGAGCGGCCGAGAACAAAGTGCACATCAACCAATTTCATGCAACATTGCTTCACTTGCTGGGTTTGGATCATTCACAACTGACCTATTATCACAATGGGCTCGAAGAGAGGTTAACGGGGCCCACCGAGATCGATGTTGTATCGGAGATCTTGGCATGATGGACACTCGACGAACTCTGGTGATTACCTTCGCGTGTTCAATGACTTTGCTAGTCTGCTCAGTATTCCAGTCACGCGCCGGAATTGGGTTTGCCGAAGATACTCAAGCAGGTTACGTCGAAACTCCTGTAACCGATGAAGACCGCCAACATTGGTCGTTCAAGCCGCTGGTTAGACCAGCCATTCCAGATGTCAAAACACATGAGTGGGTGAGGACCCCTATCGACGCATTTGTTCTTGCAGCTATCGAAGCGGCTGGAACCACTCCGAGCGCTCAAGCTGATCATGACACACTCCGCCGACGATTGTATTTCGACCTAGTTGGCCAACCTGCAGCGCCGGACGAATTGATTCTTTGGTCCGATTGTGCGGTGGATTCGGAAGGGTTTGGGGATGAATTGAATTATGTGCAAACTGTCGAGCGATTATTAGCCTCGCCGGCCTATGGTGAACGCTGGGGACAACATTGGCTGGATTTGGCTCGATTCGCGCAAACTGATGGCTTCGAACATGATCGAGTGCGACCGAACGCGTGGAAGTACAGAGATTGGGTACTCGATGCACTCAATGAAGATCTGCCGTACGACCGTTTTGTAGCTTATCAATTGGCGGGCGATTTGCTGGAAGGAGGACTTAACAAAGTAGCGACCACGTTTTGTCTAGCAGGACCCGATATGCCCGATGTTAACGACCAATTGGAACGCAGACACAATATGCTGAATGAATTGACCGCAACGGTCGGCTCGGTCTTTTTGGGTCTTCAGTTCGGGTGCGCACAATGCCATGATCACAAATACGATCCGGTCAGCCAAGCCGATTTTTATCGCTTGCGCGCCGTATTCGAAAACTCGGTTCCAGAGTTACAACGCGACGCACCATATAATTCGCTCAGTATACAGACCACTTATCCAGCCCCAAAATTCTGGGCGCGCGGCGATCATCGTCAGCCCGGTGCGCTGGTCAAGCCAGCTCTACCTCGTATCGCTGACCCTGCGAATTTTTCCAGCCTAATGCGCGAACCAGCCCAAGCTCGGCCAGCGCTGGCAGCTTGGATAACCGATGCCAGCAATCCACTGTCGGCTCGCGTGATCGTTAACCGCGTCTGGCAATATCATTTTGGTCGAGGTCTGTTTAGCGATGCCAGCGACGCGGGATTGATTTCTGCTGACCCCACACATCCAGAATTGCTTGATTGGCTGGCATGTGAGTTTCGTGACTCAGGTTGGAGCCTAAAACGACTGCATCGCATGATTGTAAGCTCGGCCACTTATCGTCAATCCAGCAGACGTCATGCCGGAGACAAACATTGGGAACAGCGAATTACAACCGATCCTCAGAATCGTCTCTATTCTCGTTTTTCGCGCAAGCGCCTCGAAGGCGAATCGCTTCGCGATGCCATGTTGGTAGTGTCCGGATTGGTCAATCATCAGCGCGGTGGTAAGGGCGTCATGCCCCCGTTGCCCGAAGAAATGCTTAGTACGCTCCTCAAAGGCCAGTGGAGTACCAGCACTGAGAAATCTGACCATTATCGCCGCAGTATTTATATCTTTGCTAGGCGAAACCTGCGTTACCCTCTATTCGATGCTTTCGATCGCCCAGACGCCAATGCCAGTTGTCCACAACGAAGTCAATCGACGACAGCACTACAGTCATTACAAATGATCAACAGCGAATTCTCGTTGATCGCCGCTCAAGAGTTTGCACGACGACTTTTGACCTTAGGCAAGTCGGAGCCAATCGGTCCTCGGCGAGAACTGTGGATTAGGGCAGCCATTCGAGGTGCATATATGCGATCAGCCAACAGTGGCGACATTTCGATCTTAAATACATTTCTTTCTCAAGTTCCCACCGGCGCGCCGCAAAACGTCGACTCTGCGATGCTAAATATCGATCCCCAGCGAGAGTTTGCTAAGTTAACCGATCTGTGCCTTGCACTTCTTAATGCAAACGAGTTTCTGTACGTTGATTAATTCTTCAGTGTCGATCAACCGTCGTCCTATGGCAGTCATTCCGGCTCCACACTCTGCGGCAATTTGAGCGGTCGACTGGCCGCTATATTTGGACTTTGCAATTGCCAAGCGGGATAAGCTAGAGTCTAACTACAATCTTGTGGAAGTTGCGTCAGTCTCGCTGGTCGAGCATTAAGCTAGCTTAACCAGAAAACCACCAACAAGATGCAGTACTTTAGGGCGAATCGCCTTAGCCAACTCGTTAGATGAATAGGTTGTATTCGAAACAATGCGCCGAACTGATTTGAGGAATATCGTAATTATCGCCCACGTGGACCATGGAAAAACTTCTTTGGTCGATTGCCTTTTGCGTCAAAGCGGCAGGTTTCGTGAGTCACAACTGCAGGGGGAGAGAATTCTCGACAGCAATGACCTTGAACGCGAACGAGGGATCACAATTCTGGCTAAAAATATTGCACTCCCCTACAAGGGCGTGAAAATCAATATTATCGATACTCCTGGCCACGCCGACTTTGGTGGTGAAGTGGAGCGAGTGGTTCGGATGGCTGACGGTGCTTTGGTATTGATTGATGCTGCGGAAGGGCCAATGCCACAAACCCGGTTTGTTTTGTCGAAAGCGCTCGAAGTAGGTGTAAGGCCGATTGTCGTAATCAACAAGATCGATCGACCTGACGCGCGGGCCAAACAAGTGTTGGACGAAGCGCTGGAATTGTTGGTCGATTTAGGTGGCGAGAAATTTTTAGAAGATTTTGCGTATATCTATAGTACTGCGCGCGAAGGCTATGCGACCCATGATCCGTCGGTTCGCGGTGAGTCGATGCAACCGTTATTGGACATGGTGCTTGAAAAAGTGCCAGGTCCTGAAGTCGAGCCGGATGCATCACTGCAAATGTTGGTTACCAATCTGGACTGGTCCGAGTATGTTGGCAGAATCGCCATTGGGCGAATTCAAGCTGGTCGAATTCGTACAAACCAGCCCGTGAGTCTTATCAAAGAGGGCAATCAGGCGGTTCAAGCTCAAGTTTCATCCGTGGCGACGTTCGACAATTTGGGACGGGTCGAAGTTCCCGAAGCGACTGCCGGCGACGTGGCTGCGGTGGTCGGCTTGGAATCGATCGAAATCGGAGACACCATTTGCAATCGGGGTGAAATACTCCCGTTGCGTCGCTTGAGAGTTGATGAACCTACTTTGGAAATGGTGTTTGGCGTCAATAGTTCTCCGTTCGCTGGACGCGACGGCAAATACGTGACAACTCGTCAAATCAAGGCTCGCTTGGAGCGCGAGTTGGAGCGGAATGTGGCCCTGCGAATGAAGCCCATTGAAGGTACAGAATCATATGCCGTCCGGGGGCGCGGAGTACTTCACTTGGCCGTTTTGATCGAGACGATGCGCCGTGAAGGTTACGAGTTGTCAGTGGGCAAACCTCGAGTGGTTACTCGCGAAATCAATGGCAAGACGCACGAGCCCTTTGAAGTATTGAACATCGAAGTTCCAACCGAAAAGATGGGGCCGGTCATGGAACTGGTCGGTTACCGTCGAGGCATTTTGGATTCTATGGTCCCGCGTGGAAGTTACACACTGTTGCAGTTCGATATTCCCGCGCGCGGCTTGATCGGACTTCGCACTCGATTGCTGAACGCTACTCAGGGAACAGCGATTATTCATCATCGGTTCTCCGGTTACCAGTTGCAGGAAGGTGAAGTACCTCATCGCAACAACGGAGTTTTAGTATCCATGGTAACAGGCAAAGCCGTCGGGTTCGCCTTGTTTGGATTACAGGATCGTAGCGAGTTGTTTGTTGGCCCCGGCGACGATGTGTATGAAGGGATGATTGTTGGTGAAAATGCTCGTGACAACGATATGGTGGTCAATCCCTGTCGCGAAAAGAAATTGACGAATATTCGAGCTGCTGGCTCCGACGAAAACATCATCCTCAAACCGCCACGTATTTTGTTCTTGGAAGCCGCGCTGGAGTATATCGAGGATGACGAATTGGTTGAAGTAACTCCCAAATCGATTCGCTTGAGAAAAATGCAATTACGCGAAAACGAACGTCGTCGCGGTGGACGCGCTGCAGCCTTGGCTCAGTCATAACGCAATACCACCAAGTGGTTTAGAATTGCCGCCTAGCTTGACGTTGCCAATTTCGATCAAATAAACAGCTTTTAACTGGCCCAATTAGCCGAAGTGCAATAGCACGCGGCATTCGTCGATTTTGCGACTATAGACCGGTCTGGCAATCAAGTTTCGGCTGATCGACGGTTTCGCTATCCAAATGGCATCTGCCCAAACAAATTGTCCTATGCCATCGAGCTGAGGAATACTGACTTGACCAAGATCAAAGTCAAGCGACTGCGAGAAGACTTCATCGTCAATGAAGTGAGTAATTTTCCGACTTGCGGTGGGCAGTATGCCGTTTACCGCATGGATAAACAAGGAATTGGTACGCCCGAAGCGATCGCTGAAATACTACGTTGTTGGAATTTGCCGAGGCAGTCCATTTCATATGGTGGCCTAAAAGATCGACACGCGATTACTTCGCAAACAATTACCATCTTTAGAGGACCGAAACAAGCTCTCGCACAGCGGAGTTTTACTTTAGCTTACCTTGGTCAGGCTGGACGCGAATTCAAAGCTGCGGATATCGTGGCCAATGAATTTCAAATTACCATGCGCAATTTGGAAACCACCCAGGCAGAGCACATGTTGGCAGGCCTTGCCAACGCTGCTGCTGGAGTGCCAAATTACTTCGACGACCAGCGGTTTGGATCGCTGGGGGATAGCCGTCAATTCGTTGCCCATCCTTGGTGTCTAGGTGATTACGAACGTGCTCTTTTCTTAGCTATTGCCGATTCCAATGTTCACGACGCACCGCGCGAGCGACAACAAAAGGAAGTTTTGCGTCAATACTGGGGTGACTGGAAGGCGTGCAAAGACGCATTGGACCGTTCGCATCGCCGCAGCATCGTGACTTACCTGGTCGACCATCCTACCGATTTTCGCCGCGCACTCGCTCTTCTGCGCATTGACCTACGCAGCATTTACGTGGCTGCATTTCAAAGTCACCTCTGGAATGAACTGATCAGCAGTTTATGGCTGAACGAGCTGGGGAGTCATCAGACAATCGTTGCTGATGGAGCTGCTGGACCATTGATTTTTCCTAAGTCCTTGTCGCCAGAATTGAGTCAGAAATTCGGTCCGCTTTCCATCCCACTTCCCTCAGCTCGCCAACACACGTGGCCGAACTCTACGCTTGAGCTGCTTGCATCAGTGCTGGCGAGATACTCCTTACAGCTCAATCAAGTGCGGCTAAAGTTTCCTCGCGATACTTTTTTTTCCAAAGGACTGCGCAAAGTTCTGGTTGTACCTTCCCAATTGACGGGCCAAGTTCACGACGACGAGCTGGCTGCTGTTCAACGCAAGAAACTTCAAATTACTTTTGCGCTCGAGCGGGGATGTTACGCTACGATGCTACTCAAGTGGCTTGAACTAACCAGCCAATCCCATTGAACCGCCACGATCACGAATGCTCTCTCAAAGCCCAGAATTAGAGTTCGCAGAAACGGGAGAGCGAGGTTCCTACCGAGCCGCCCCTTAACTGACACAGCAGTAGCATCGCTCTCCCGATCTAAAAAATAAAGCAGTGACGAAGCGTTTGGCACGAGCTACATCCTCGCTTGAAATGTTGCTCACAGCGTTGGAAGCAGGAGAGTCGCAGAATCGACCGTTCCTAACTCCCACACCTTTAAAATGCCCAGTCGCTCAGCGACGACTACCTCGTCCGCCAGCCTAATCGACCAGCAAACTCAATCGCCCAAACCATCCTGCAGTCCTTTAGTTGCAGCTCGTCACATCTTCAATGGCACATCAACAAAGTGAACTTGCCTTGGTGAACTCATAAATCTATATATGTCAAAAGCTCTCTGGATTAAGGTTCGATTTGACAGGCAAATCGTAATTGCAGGACTAGGTAGCAGGGAATGATCACCAACACTTGCAAGATCAGACTGTACGAACCACCGGGAAAATCGCGTAGAGTGGTTGTGTTGGGCGCGAGTGGTTTTCTGGGTAGCAATCTTGTGCGTTACCTGGCGTCCTCGGGCCATGACGTGCTGGCAACAGCTCGTCGAGATCTCCGCAGTTTGGGCTTTCCCGGTACGGTTGCCACGATGACAGTTGATGTCTGCGATCGCCACGCATTGGAAGCTGCTTTCCTCGATCGCGAGATTGTATTCCATTTTGCAAGTAGTACGAATCTGCTGACTCACTGCCAGCTTGATGAGGAACTTGACGCTACGTTAACTCCGGCTAAAAACATTCTTGCGGCTTGCAAATCTGCCAATGTAAGGCAAGTGGTATTTCCGTCGTCGGGATGCGTCTACGAAAACGCGATGAATCCAAGAACAGAACGCTCTGCCGTTAGGAAAAATTTTCCGTATGCTCAGGCAAAATTGAGAATTGAAGAACTCTTTCTCAATGAATGTGCTCGATCGGCATGTCGCGCCCGAATCTTCCGCATCGGTAATCCTTACGGCCCAAAGCAAGAACCACGTAGTGGGCAGGGAGTCATACCATATTGGTTGTCTGCCATCAAGCGAGGCGAACCGGTCGTGGTGCGCGGAGACGGCTCCGCCACTCGCGATTTTGTTTTTATCAAAGACCTTTGCCAAGTGATGGAGTCTGTATGCGACGATCAATTGAACTCGGAAATCTATAACTTGGGAACCGGGAAAGGCGTTTCGTTAAACGAGTTGCTAAATTCCCTGCGCATGTTGGCTAGAGTGCCAATCAACGTGAAATATCATCCAGCGCAATCTACGGATCTTCCCGGTATCGCGTTATCGCCACAAAAGTTGCTCAACGAAATTCCTTGGTTTTCGTTCACCTCACTACAAAATGGACTCGCTCAAACACTCGAACCAAGCGAATCGACGGTACCAGCAACCAAAGCTGCGTGATGAAATCTACGGACTGAACTCTAGGATGAGCAACAGTAGAGAATATGGGCACACCAGTTATTTCGATTGTCCTGCCAGTCTATAACGCGGGACCTTACTTGATTGACTCCTTGGCGAGTATGGTCGAGCAATCGTATCAAGAATGGGAATTGATCTGCATCAACGACGGCAGCACTGATTCCAGTCCAGATGTCTTGAA
>CAZVBC010000268.1:0-10203 GCA_964625155.1 uncultured Pirellulaceae bacterium | reverse complement strand
TGACCTTGGAACAACAAATTCCGTGGTCGCGATCATGGAAGGTTCTGAAGTTAAGGTGATTCCAAATGCCGAAGGAAATCGCTTGACCCCCAGCGTGGTCGCATACACTGACAAAAACGAGGTTATCGTCGGCGAACCGGCACGTCGGCAAGCGGTGACGAATCCCAAAAGGACGGTCTATTCTGCCAAGCGATTTATGGGGCGTCGCCACTCGGAGGTCGAGTCGGAAGAGAAAATTGTCCCTTATGAGGTTGTGGGTGGACAAAACGAATACGTCAAGATTCAAATTGGCGACAAACAATACACACCGCAAGAAGTTTCTGCCAAGGTACTGCGCAAGCTGAAGGAAGCTGCGGAATCCTACCTCGGGCATCGCGTTAGCAAAGCTGTGATTACAGTGCCCGCTTACTTCAACGATGCACAGCGTCAGGCAACCAAAGATGCGGGCCAAATTGCTGGCCTCGAAGTCGCTCGAATTATCAATGAACCCACGGCTGCGGCCCTTGCTTATGGGCTCGACAAAGAACGTGACCACAAAATCGTAGTCTTCGATTTGGGTGGCGGTACGTTTGACGTTTCGGTATTGGAGGTGGCTTCGACCGGAGGTGGCGACGGAGAAAAATCGAGCAAAGTTTTCGAAGTAATTTCAACGAACGGCGATACGCACTTAGGTGGCGACGACTTTGATGAAGCGCTCGTGAATTATGTTGCGGAGTCTTTCAAGCGAGAAAATGGTATCGACTTGCGCAAGGAACCGATGTCGCTGCAGCGCTTGCAAGAAGCTTGCGAAAAGGCGAAGAAGGAACTGAGCACGGTGCCACAGACCGACTTAAATCTGCCGTTCATCACGGCTGATGCTAGTGGCCCCAAACACCTGCAGATGAACATCACGCGAGCCAAGTTCGAGGAGTTGGTTGACAATCTAATTGAGCGTTGTCGCAAGCCTGTTGTGCAAGCTTTGCAGGACGCAAAACTCAGCCCCAGCAATATTGATGAAGTCGTGTTAGTTGGAGGCTCGACACGCGTTCCCAAAGTTCGGCAGCTTGTTAAAGACATCTTCGGCAAAGAGCCGCACCAGGGAGTAAACCCCGACGAAGTTGTCGCCGTTGGTGCAGCAATCCAAGGGAGTGTCTTGACGGGCGAACGCAAGGACGTGCTGCTGCTCGACGTCACACCGTTGACACTGGGCATCGAAACTGAAGGTGGTGTTTTGACCGCACTGATTGAACGTAATACGACAATTCCTGCCGAGCGCAAGAATACGTTCTCGACTGCTGCTGATAATCAAACGGCAGTTACCGTTCGCGTGTTTCAAGGTGAGCGCAAGATGGCAACTCAGAATCGGCTCTTGGGCGAATTCAATCTTGAAGGAATCCCACCAGCGCCGCGAGGGGTCCCGCAAATCGAAGTCAAGTTTGATATCGACCAAAACGGTATTTTGAACGTCTCGGCTCGCGATGTCGGCACTGGCAAACAAGCGTCGGTCAAGATCGAACAGTCCTCCGGGCTGTCCAAAGACGAGATTGATCGTATGCGACGCGATGCGGACGAGCATGCTGAGGAAGATCGTCGATTATTTGAGCTGGCAGAAGCTCGGAATAAGGCGCACCATTTGATTTATCAGCTTGAAAAGCAGATCAAGGAGAATGAAGAAAAACTCACCGATGCGGATCGGGAGCCGCTGAACAAGGCCATTGAGAAATTGCGGAAAACAGCGGACGCTGAAGATGTTTCTGCTATTCGAAATGCAACAACCGAACTGGAACAGGCCGCACAAGCGTTTGGTAAAGTGCTGTACGAAAAATCGAGTTCGTCAGGTGGCTCGCAAAATGCCGCACCAAATGCCAGTCCCGGTGGTAGTTCCGATGACGATGCAATTGACGCTGAGTTCGAGGTTAAGAGTTAGTTGCGGGTAAGCAGCGCGGCAACCAAGCCACTGCCTGAAATTCAGAATAGGGTGCCAGAATTGGCACCCTATTTTCATATGTCGATATAAGGTCCTATGCTGGTCATTTTGACAACCAACGCACAGTTGTGAGCCAATTTGGTCGGAATAGGGTCACACCCCAAAACGTTTGCCGTTGGCCGAAGCCTAAATGGCACTCGTAGTGTGGAGCGAGCTGCCAACTTGAGATGTAGACTCACGAGTGGATCTGTGTGTTCGACTTTCTCAAGCGCGAGTCTCGTAACGTACTGAGTTTCCATTTTTGAACTATGCCGGTTTTTACTCTATATAGGAATTTCGAACATGGCATTTCGATTTGACAAGTTAACCGTGAAAGCTCAGGAAGCTGTGGCGGCCGCGCAGGCCAAGGCTCAATCGCTGGGGAATCCCGAGATGGACCAACTGCATGTTCTTGATGCACTGCTGGCCGATCAAGAAGGAGTTGTTGTACCGTTACTGAAAAAAATGGGAGTCGCACTTGCTCAGATTCAATCGCTGGTAACCAGCGAACTGGGGCGACTGCCAAAAGTTTCAGGAGGTCGCCAGCCAACTGTCAATCCGGCATTAAACACTTCCCTCGATGCCGCCGCGAACTTGGCAGAC
The DNA here is from genome assembly GCA_964625155.1 of uncultured Pirellulaceae bacterium. Taxonomy (GTDB): domain Bacteria; phylum Planctomycetota; class Planctomycetia; order Pirellulales; family Pirellulaceae; genus Aureliella. Next base: position 7,655 of record CAZVBC010000268.1, on the reverse strand, counting down.
GACATGAAAGACGAGTATGTCAGCACGGAACATCTATTGCTAGGCATTGTCAAGACTGCCGGTAAAGCTCAGTCGTTGCTGAAATTGAACGGCGTAAATGAGAAGGATGTATTTCAAGTATTGCAATCTATTCGTGGGAGCGCGCGAGTGACGGACCAAAACCCTGAAGGCAAATTTAATGCTCTGGAGAAATACGGCATTGATTTGATCAAGTTGGCTTCGCAAAACAAACTGGATCCGGTGATCGGCCGGGACAACGAAATCCGCCGCGTAGTACAAGTTCTCTCGCGGCGCACCAAGAACAATCCAGTTCTCATCGGTGAGCCAGGTGTGGGCAAAACGGCCATTGCCGAAGGACTGGCCCTGCGGATCGTACAAGGCGACGTGCCTCAAAGTCTAAAAAACAAGCGGGTTATTGCGCTCGACATGGGAGCTCTGATCGCAGGCACCAAATTCCGTGGCGAATTCGAGGAACGTCTCAAAGCCGTGCTGCGCGAGGTCAAAGATGCGGGTGGTGGTATCGTGTTGTTCATCGACGAACTACACACTGTGGTAGGTGCGGGGGCTGCGGAAGGGGGCAGTGATGCTGCCAATCTGCTCAAGCCAGAATTGGCTCGTGGCCAACTTCGCTGCATTGGCGCAACAACGCTCGATGAATACCGCAAACATATCGAAAAAGACGCTGCGTTGGAACGCAGATTCCAGCCCGTGTTTGTGGGTGAACCTAGCGTCGAAGATACGGTCACGATCCTCCGAGGTCTCAAGCCGCGCTATGAATCTCATCATGGTGTCAAGATTCGAGATTCGGCCTTGGTTGCTGCTGCAAGTCTCTCCAATCGGTACATTACCGATCGATTTTTGCCGGACAAGGCGATCGACCTAGTGGACGAAGCGGCCAGCCGATTGGCGATGGAACGGGAAAGCGTCCCCACGGAGATTGACGAAGTTCAACGTCGGTTACGTCAGCTCGAACTTGCCCAGCGGCAATTATCCGAAGAAGCCGACGACTCAACGGATCAACAGTTGCACGAAATCGAAAAGGAAATGGGCGAACTGCAGCGTGATTTGGCCAGCTTGCGAGAACAGTGGGAGGCCGAAAAGTTGGGTATGAGCGACGTACAGTCAGTGCGCAAACAGCTCGACCAAATTGAATCACAGTTCAAACAATTTGAGGCGTCGATCAAAGATAAACAATCTACCGGTCAGAACGTTCCCGAGTCGGACTATCAAAGGCTATTTGAATTAGACAAGCAGCGTCAAAAACTTCGCTCCCAAATCGAGCATGAAGAACAGACGCACTCGGTGCAAGCCAGCGAGAGAAAATTGCTACGCACCGAGGTGACGGCTGACGAAATTGCTGCGGTTGTCAGCCAGTGGACTGGTGTTCCCGTAAGTCGCATGCTGGAGTCGGAGCGAGCCAAGTTGCTGGTTCTCGAAGAGCGTTTGCATCAGCGAGTTGTTGGGCAATGTAGTGCCGTCGAAGCTGTATCAAATGCAGTACGGCGCAGTCGATCGGGATTGCAAGATCCCAATCGGCCAATCGGTTCGTTCCTCTTCTTGGGCCCGACCGGTGTCGGTAAGACCGAGTTGTGCAAAGCGCTCGCTGAGGTCATGTTTGATGACGAACATGCCATGGTTCGTTTGGATATGAGCGAATTCATGGAGCGTCACACGGTCAGCCGGCTGATTGGCGCCCCTCCAGGATACGTCGGTTATGAAGAAGGTGGCAAATTGACCGAAGCGGTTCGCCGTCGTCCTTACTCGGTCATCCTACTCGACGAAATTGAGAAGGCACATAGTGATGTATTCAATGTCCTGTTGCAGGTTTTGGATGATGGTCGATTGACCGACGGGCATGGAAGAACCGTGGATTTTACTAACACGGTTGTCGTGATGACCAGTAATATAGGCAGCCAAATCATTCAGAAGCTGACCGAGGAAAACGCTGCAGAATGTGATATTCAGGCAGCGGTTAAAGAAGCTCTGCAAACGAGATTTTTGCCAGAGTTTCTCAATCGCATCGACGAGTCGATTGTGTTCGAGCCTTTGGGGCGCAAGCAGATTCGCGAAATTGTCACTTTGCAACTTAAACGCTTGGAAAAACAACTGTCTGCCAATCAGATTCGTATGGAAATCACCCCTACCGCCATCAGCGAAATTGCTAATCAGGGATATGATGTTGCCTACGGAGCTCGTCCACTGAAACGTGTCATTCAGCGCCAGATCCAAAACCCACTGGCCAGCGAATTGCTCAAAGGCACAATCGGTGAAGGAGCTGGAGTTCGCATTGATTATCGCGACGATCAATTCGTATTCGAACGCATCGCGCAAACTTCTTACGCTGACGCCGAATTGCTGCGCAATTAGTCGGTCAGCGTAGAGACGCTGGTTCGCGCAACGTGGTGGGGCGTGAACCAGCACTATTTCATACATCGATCGACGCCCACGCAGGCGTTGACCGAGTCCTGAGGTCGGTCTGTCAAACTAGAATTTGTACAACAGCAGTGCCGTGTAATTCAAATCGTTGGGCTTGCGTCCATTGGGCGTGCTATCGTAGCGATCCAGAGCTCCGAGCTTTAGAGACATGTTGCCGGATTCGTCAAGCAGAATCTCCCAGGCCAAATCCGAAATCAAACGAAAGTTATCGAAGTCCGTCCATTCAGGAAAGTAATCGATTTTTGCAATCAGTTTATTGCGCTTATTAATCTGGTGTTCGTAATCGGCTCCAAATAACGCTTCCGGGACCCAACGGTTATCAGGACCTCCGAATTCGCGCGAAGTACCGGCGCCGAAGCGTCCTTTGAGCTGAAGGTCTTTGGTGTTGTAAAATCGATAACCAACACCAGCGTTGATGTTGTAGCGTAAATCAAAGGCTTTGAACTCGTCGTATTCCACGCCGTTCTTCAAGAAAGCCGTCCAGGGTGAATCGCCAAAAAATCTCTCGAAGTCGGCGTACAAGATCGCATTGTTTTGTGTTTCGTTCCCCGCAGCACTCGTGCGGTTATGAGTTAATCGCAAGTCCATTAAATTGATATCTGTCTTGCGTTTGAACCTCGCACCTGTCTGGAAACTAAATGACTCGGCGTTGCCAGTGGAGCCATTGATGCCCAATTCTGCGCTATTGACCCAGCCATCCCAGGGAATCCAAGTCATGGGGTTATACCAGATCGGCCCTTCCGCATTTGTCAGTATCTCTTCGCGAGTAGGCTGGCTATCAAAAACCGAAGAGACATTTTCAGCAACCAAGGGTGGAGGTGGCTCCAACAACGCGCCCTCGGGAACCGTTGGAATCGCTGCGCTACTCGCAGACTGGTTCGTCGACGCTGGGAGCACCGCAGATCCACCCGGCAAAACATTGGGTGAAACATTGGTCTGTCCAGTTGTTTGCACGCCCGAACCAGAAAGGAGTGATTTATCTGTCAGCCATTGCTGGCATAAGCCTGGCCGGCCACATAATACTGAGCCCGCCAATACCATCAGGAATAAGATTCTGCCAAGCAGCATCATAGCCGATTCCTACGAGTTGCATCTGAATGGTCGCATCCAGATGTAAACAAAAACTTTTTCGACAACCACGCAAGTGTAGTAAAATGCCTGCGTTCGCAACAAGATCGATAGCGATCGACTTGCGCTGCATTCCGCACGGAAGCCAGTACCTCTCCCTAATTCGAATCAATTCGTAAGTTCCCTGGGCTTTCAAGCGAAAAGAAGTGGAGCTTCGAACGCCGAGTTACACTTGCCGTGGTCAGCGTTCAACGGAATTTCGAGAGCTTGAATAATGTGGCAATTTGAGAGAGACTTGCCAGGAAAACGCGCAGAGGTGCACTGCGCTGGGATCAATTTTGAATTTCTTCGACAATGAGAATCTGATTGGAGCTGATATCTTGTATTTCTTGCACTTTGCCAGTTGGCCAGTGTATTCGCACGAGATCGACTTTACTATGAGAGCCTAGCCCAAAATGGCACGTCGGCTGATGTGATGATGCGTAGCTTGTTCCGCCACAAAATTCGGCAATTTCAGACTTTTCGTTGACAACAACTGTAATGCGGCATCCAATCCCACGCCGATTGCTAACAACGCCTTGGCAACGAACTTGGAGCCAATTGTTCGTTTTCGATTCATTTTGCAGCAACGCAGTAGGGTCGTTTTGATTGACAACTGCGAAGTCCATATCGCCATCGTCGTCATAGTCGCATAATGCTACGCCACGTCCCATGCGTGTTAATTGAAAATAGTCTCCAGCAGTTGACTCGATCGGCAGCCAGCGACGGCTGTGGTAAGTAAACAACTGAGCCTTCATTTTTAGATTCTGGTTACTAGGCGAATTGTCGACATGCCCGTTTGCGATCAGCATCTCGGCCCGACCATCTGCATCAAAATCCTCGATTACGGTTCCAAATCCAAGGAATGCGAGCGTAGGCCGATGCAAGTTCATGCTCGCAGTGACGTCCTGGAAACCACGTTCTCCATAATTGGCGTATAGGGTGTTTGATTCCTCGAAGTAGTTTGTACAGTAAATATCGAGATAACCATTGTGATCGAAGTCGCGTACCGCTATTCCCATGCTTGCCTGTGGGTTGCCTTCGCGGTCGACAGCACATCCAAGAGAAGTGGCTAAGTTCTTAAAACGAGCGGCACCTTGATTAACAAATAAAAAATTCTCTGTCGAATCGTTAGCCACGTAGATATCTGGTAAGCCATCATTGTTGAAATCGGCTACGGCGACTCCCAATGCCCTATTACCAGCCCCCGACAATCCGCGTTGTGAGGCCTCGTCTACAAAAGTCCCATTTCCTTGGTTCATGTAGCACGCATCGGCTACAGGTTCCAACTCGCCGGGACTGCAAAGTCTGATTTGCCCATGGTTATCGTGACAGACTATTGGGTTAGTCGGATCGAATTTCGTGTAGTTGCAGACATATAGGTCCAGGTCTCCATCTAGATCCAAATCCGCCCAGGCTGAAGACGCGCTCCAGCGTGAATCGGCAACACCATGCGATTGAGCGACTTCTTGGAAGGTACCATCTCCGCAGTTGTGCCACAGAGTATTGGCTCGGACATTAGATACGTAAAAATCGTCGAAACCGTCATTGTCGAAATCGCCCACTGAAACAGCTTGGCTGTAGTGCGGCTCAATAATTCGCGACGCACTACTAACGTCAGCAAATCGCTTGGAATCAATGTTGCGGAAGAGCTTATCGAGTGGTTGGCTAGCGGGCTGAGTAGTGGTTGGGTTGCCTCCTTGATTTATGACCAAGTCCCATCGTCCATCATTGTCGTAATCCAACCAGCCGCAGCCTCCTCCAATGGTTTCGACTATCAAACTGCGCCCCGCCTGCCCATTAAGGTACACGTGTTGCAATCCGCACGGATCGTGAACTTGACGGAAATGAACTCGGTTTTCCGTGGGTTCTTGAGAAGTTCTCAATGCTGGTGGAACTGGAACGACAAACGGAGAAATTGGAGTCTTGCTTTGACGCGGTGTCGAGTCTATTTTCTCACGAGGTTGGCACCCGAAAACTGCCACCATGAAGGCCAGATGCACGAATTGAAATTGCCATAGAAAATGAATGAAGTTTTTCATTGTGGCCGCGTTTCCAACCTTCGCTTGAGTGCTGCGGCAATTTCTGTTCGACCACACAACACCATATATTCGTGGATTTTCTCAAACGTCTCGCGATTGGAAATATCTAAAACAGGAGCTGATAGGACCAATCGCATTACCTCTTTGCCAAGAATTGCTCGGCTCTGATATTGGTTTGCTTCGCCAATCGACTGTGTGTGTCGCAAGACGATCGCTAACTCATGGTCGCAAATCCAATCAAATGGCCAAAGCTCGATGGCACGTTCGTACGCAATCTGGGCTTGGCGCCAATCGTCGACAGCCATGTGATACCAGCCTTTGAAGCGCCAAAAACGACTCTCACGGCCCATAGTTGGCGGTATGTTGGCAAGTAGCTGAGCGAGTTCTTCGACCAATCCCAGTTGGCACAAGACGTTTCCGTAAGAGGCGATCAACTCAGCATTTTGTGGATAGCGTCTCAATAGATCCCGGAGTTTCTGTTCGTAACGCACGATAGGAACGTCTGTAAGTCCGCCTTCGCCTTTAAGATCGAGTTCTGGCGGTACTCTTGCGGCCATCTGATGTATCACCGCAGCCACTGCAAACGTCTCATTTTCCGGGCTATGCTCCAGCCATTTGCGGTTTACTTCGCAGCCTGTCGCCATGGTCAACCAATTTGCCCCGATCAAATAAGCATATGTAGCGAGGCTCTCGCTCCCTACGCCGATAGCGCGGTGCGCTTCGTCGATTAACTTGGGACGTTGACAAGTGATTGCAAAGTAGGTCATGAGCCGTTGATGCGATTCGATGTCGGCAGGATACGCTTGCACTGTTCGAAGTGAGGTTTCCGCAGCGGCTTCAGGCTTGTTGAGAAATTCTAGTTGCACGCGGCCCAACTCGTGGAAGGCTTCGACTGGTGCTGAGTTAGGTAAGTGCAACAAATAACTAACCGCAGTCTGCAAATCTCCTCTCTGAGTTGCTGCCTCTGCGGCCCGCATCCACGGATCTGCAGATAGAGGTTCCTGGGCTGCCCAGTGCAAACTAATATCCTCAGCGAGCTTCCAGTTTCTTGACTCGGCAGCTCGACCGTAGCTTGCCCTTAGACTCAATATTTTCCACGTGTTAACGAGTGAGAGCAAGGCGAAGCAGGACATTAGGCAAGCGACCAGAAGCGCAGAGAACAAAAGATATCGCCGAGGTTTCAACTTGGGTCGAACCTCGGCGATTGCGTTCAGTCCATTTTTCTTTTCGCTGTATGGTCTCTTCTTTCTGCTAGACGAATTCTTCACCATACGCTGACAGGCAATTTCGATTAGCGTTTTTCAGGAATAGTAAAGTCTTTTGTGCCATCTTGCTTAGCAAGGTCTTCGGATACCGTGAACTCGGGAAACAACATGTTTGGCAACGCAATCTCTCCTTGCGAAGCACCCTTGGATTGCCCACCGAGTCCCATGATTCGAATCATATGAGGACCTCCGACGATCCCCATTCCATCTTCGCTACGGGTGTCGTATTTACCATCGACAATCTTGCTACGCCCAGGAGCGCCAGAATTTCCCTTACTGCTATCAGGTTCGAAGATAATATGCCCTGAGGGAACCGGTTGCCCCTTAAACGTAATCGAACCGGAAAGGTGATAGGTCCTTTCCCCACTTCCACAGCCGTTAATAGCACATAGACATGCGACGGCAAAACCAACAATATGGGAACGCATTTGGACGGTCGAGCTTTGCGACATGAAGGACCTTACGAATTATGCTGCGTATTCAACGCCACCAATTTCCGTGCGATGACGTTTGTATATACTCAATTTCTAGTATCCTTACTTGAAACGACTGTGCCGCTACTCAGGAATGCTCAGCGATTCCCCGCCATCTCGGCTGGCAGCAGCACGATAAATTGCCATGTCGATGGTCTCCGAAACAAAATGAACGGAACCATCGCAGCGAACAAACTGAGCCCCTCCTGTATGCATGCTTCCGAAGGAAGCGTCATTCCACGGCAAGGCTACCTTAAAGTTGATGGGATAATTGACATTCTTGGAAAGGTACATCAGTGTTCCGCGAGTGTCTGCGTACCATCCGCGAGTAA
>CAZVBC010000267.1:0-10264 GCA_964625155.1 uncultured Pirellulaceae bacterium | reverse complement strand
GTGCAAATTGAGGTCCATGGAAGACCCTAAAGCGATAGTCTCCCGATTTCCCTTGATGTGTGAGAGCACCCTGTTCGATGAGAGTCCACAGACCGCGCTGTAAATGTCCTTTGACACGGAAAGGTTTTCCGTTGGGACCCAATAACTCCAACCTGCATGCAATCGGTTGTGAAGTCTTATCCTCGACGAACTGAAGCTCAACGACACCTTGCTCTTCTGCCAATGCAGGTCTAGCCGTTCGGTCAAAAAATGCTGCCAGCAGTAGCGTTAAGCAGAACACGCTGGGAAGAATTGAGAAATGTTGGGCAGATTCTAGTTTGCTGGACATGGGCAAGGACAAGCTCCAGAGAACTTTGCGAAATACAGCCCGATGCTGCCAATTTGGGGTCGTTTCGTTGAGTGTTTTCATTCTAATTGAAAGCGTCCTGAGCGGATTGAAACAGCCCAGTAAGTTGCGTGGCAGAAAATACTACAGCGCAGAGAGTCGCTAGGATCTCCAAAAAGCTTTCGAGATAGGAGATTAAGAGAATGATCCTTTGCTGCGCTGGGGTATTAAATGCCACGCGAAATGATTGTAGTGATTGCAACGCGAGCCTCAGCAAATGTCTCCCGACTGGCGTAAACTGTACCCGTATTCTCCCCACCATTTTCGCTTGAATGCCGGTGACGCAAACGTCGCGACTGCATCTCCTAGATTGCATTACATTGACGAAGGCCAGGGAGAACAAACTGTACTATGTGTTCACGGTAACCCTACTTGGTCTTTTACATACCGGGCCCTAATCGAGGGCTTGCGAGATCAGGCACGCGTTGTGGCGGTCGACAACATCGGTTGTGGACTGAGTGACAAACCACAGACGTACGATTACTCGCTGAGTAACCATATCGCGAATCTTACCGCTTTGGTTGAACACTTGGACCTCAAGCGAATTGTGTTGGTCGTTCATGATTGGGGTGGTGCCATTGGTTTGGGGATGGCTGTGTCGCAAGCGGCGCGAATAGAGCGTCTGGTGTTGCTCAATACGGCCGCTTTTCCGCCACCCTATATTCCCTGGCGAATCGCGGCCTGCCGAATTCCTCTGGTAGGTAATTATGCGATGCGAGGTCTCAACTTATTCGCGTTGGCGGCCTTGCGTATGACGTTGAATCGCTTGCCGCGATTGCAGCCCGCAGTGGCGGCTGGGCTGATCGCACCCTATGCAAGCTGGAGTGAACGCATTGCGATTGCTAGGTTCGTCCAAGACATTCCGACTCGTCGATCTCAGGCTACATGGCAGTTACTGGAGTCCATCGAACAGCAGCTATCGCAATTATCTGATCGCCCAGCGCGAATAATTTGGGGTATGCGTGACTGGTGCTTCCGGCCAGAATGTCTAGAAAAGCTATCAAGAATTCTACCCAACGCCAAGATTCGACGTTTGGAAGATGTTGGCCACTATGTAATGGAAGAAGCGCCACAAGAAGTGCTCGCAGAGATTCGAGATTGTATGAGCGAGTGAGACATGGTGTTTTTTCGAGATGCGCGATGGATCCATCACCCGTGGACAATTGGACAAGCCGCAGCATTAGCTTGTTCATTGGAGGCCTCAGCACCTAAGGTCGGGAATGTCCATCCACAAGCCAATTTCTCGGACATGTATTTCGTCGACTTTTTAGCAAGTGCTATGGCAATTGAACCGATCTTCGCTCGCGCGGAGTCGCTGGGAGTTGGTGAGCTCGTCTTGCAGGCTGTGAAAGCTACGCGAGAGTCGGTGGGCCTGAATACGAATTTAGGCACGTTGATCTTACTGGCTCCGCTGGCAAAAGCCGCAGCCACCAGTGAGCATTCGTGTGTGCCGATTCCAGACGGGACGGAAGGCACAACGAAGCCAAAGATTTCCCATACCAGTCTGCTGACCAACCTTCGGTGCATGCTGGAGGAACTTACCCCTCTCGACGCGGAACTGTTGTATCAAGCGATTAGGTTGGCCAACCCTGGTGGCCTGGGTGAACAACCGCATAACGACGTAGCCCAGCCTCCGCCATCAGATCTCTTGGCGGCTATGGCGCAGGTATCGCATTTTGATGCTGTCGCGCGCCAGTATGGCAATTGCTTTGAAGATATCCTTGCCAGAATCGCGCCTGCGATTGTCGAGCAATTAGCCGCTGGTCTCGATATACTGCAAGCGATCGCACATGCTCAAATCATGTGGCTGGCTCGCGAGCCAGATGGCTTGATCGTGCGCAAGGCAGGATTAAAGTTAGCTCAACAGGTTCAGCAATTGGCACAGGTCTATGCGGCGACCGAATCCAGCTCACAGATTCGAACCGCAGCTGCCAAGTCCGAACTCGATTCGTTCTTGCGTGCCGACTCTAAACACCGCAATCCCGGTACCACAGCAGACCTCATCGCTGCAGCTTTATTTGTAGTTCTGATCTGTAAATAAGTTAAAAAGCGTTGCGTTCGATCAGATGAACGGGATTAGGGCGAGGCAGCAATTCAGATTTATTGTGAACAAGCCAAATCGAGCAACTGGCCAGTGGCTCTTTTGTAACGTGTTAGACTGATCACGTATGCGGTTTGGGCTTGGACCAGGGACACCTCTTGGGTCAAGACGCGGTCTTGGGCATCCAGCAAGTCCTGTAATAGTAACGACGCGGCTCGGTCGTCGCCCGGCAAGGTCTCCCAGCGGCGATGAAGTGATTGCGCGTTCATTCCAGCAGCCTCCAGTGCATCGCGTTTGGCGTGCAACAGTCGAAAAGCTGTGTCAACTTCACGCACTGCGACTTCCACGTCGGCATGAATGGACTGTGTCAAATCACGAAACTCGGCGGTCAATTGCCGCAATTCGGCTAAGCGTTTTTGCTGTTGAGCACGGCCGGCGCGTTGGCGAATGGGCAATTCGTAAACGAATCCCGCCGTCATTGTGGGTTCGCCTGTCGCAAACTGGTCGATCCAACTGCGACCGATATCTAAGTCCCCTCGCAAACCCGAAACGTACGATTCCAAGACGAAATCCAAGACCGGCTGCAACTCGTTGCGAGCCATATTTGAACGGACCCTTGCAGATTCGATTTCGCGCATCGAACGATCGACTTCTGGCCGTCGATTGATGGCGGTGACCAACGAGCTGCACAGGTCAGGCACAAGTTGCTGGGCAACGTTGGGGAGTTCAACGGGGACCAATTCAGCGTCGCGATTGCACACCAGCGTAGGCGAATTCACCAGCGCGCGCAAGCGGGATTCAGCATTTCGAATTAGAGTTTCTGCCTGCACTAATTCAGCCGAACGCAATGAAACGGCGGACTGCACTACTGCCACTTGACTTTCAGTAGAGTCAATATCGCGTCGCTGGCGCAGATAATTTAGTATTAGAGTTGCGCGCTCGAAATTGAGTTTCTTTTGTAACATTGCCGAACGTTGGCGATAGATCTCCCAATAAGCTTCCGTGACGTTTAGCAAATAATCTTGCAGTTCGGCAGCCGTGCGGTCGGCCGCGATGCGAGTGTCAATCGTCGCTAAGACAATTAGACTTTGGTTGTAAACTTTCCCGGAGCCGTTCAGCAGCGGCTGGGTATAGCTGAGGGATAGTCGCGAGTTACCTTGGTTGTCAGGCGTGAAGAATTGAGAGTTGCTGTCCTTGGTCCCGATTCGTTGGGACAGTTCCCAATTGCCGCCCAGTTGGTTTCTCCGGCGAAAACCGGTGCTATAGTACCAGTTGTGTTCTCTTAATCGCAGGATATTGAAGCCAGCATCTAATGAGCTGCCGGTCGGCACGCTGAGCCGATTGTACTTGGTTTCGGCGAATAACTTTGGATCGAAACTGGCCAAAGCTGTGAGCACCTCGGCTTCGGAAATCGCTACATATTCGCTCACGGATTGGACGCGAGCTGAGTTTTTTAGGGCGTCGTAGACTAAGGAATTGATATTGATCGCCAACGTACCGCAGCCCGGCCGTAACGGTTCCATGGTGGTCGATTCCCACCAGTGACGAGGTTGTGCAGGTTGATTTTCATGCGAAGCCTCCTCCGGTCCGCCGGTTGACCCTTCGTTCTGCGATGTCGCGGCGGACGCAGGTGGTGGTGGATTCAACTCCAGCAATCCAGACCTGCGCGGGTGAGTGGCTGGTTGAGCTTCAAACGACAGAGGTAGAGGCGGCTCGTTGGCTGACTCTGAGGGTACGGTAGGTAATGGGCGGTCGAGTTGTTGTGGAACGACCGGTATTTCCTGTCTTTGTTCCAAGGGCGGAACGGGCTCCGATACGACCGATTCCGACAAAGGCTGAGCTTGAGAAGTCGGTGGGTTCAGGTGCAGCAGGCCAATGCGGAGACGACTTGGATCGGCTTGAGCCAAGCAGTAATCGCAGTGAATTAGCCAAATGGCCAATCCGCATGCTACTCCAAGCTGTGACGATGGAAATTTACACATCCCTGTGTCCCGATTTACCCTTAGGCCATCCATGGCAGGAAATCATGAGTTCGTTATCGAGTCACTACAGTACGTAAGGCGATATTTTTGTGCTTTCCCATCAAAATCGTTACATCCCGATTCGGCCATGGGTTTCTACACGCGACGCATTCGACGCTATAATGTTCACTTCCCGCCACATTGAAATCGCGTGGCAATTTGTGTTCGTAGCACGCAATCGAGAGTCTCAGAAAGGACCAGATATGTATCGCTGGATTATGAGTGTTGGAATGTGTTTGATCGTCGGCAGCGCTTTGCTGGCAAAAGAAGGCACGTCGGAATCAAAGCAAGTGCTCAATTACAAAATGAAGTCTTTGGCTGGTAAAGATGTTGACCTCAAGCAATACGCCGGCAAAGTCGTCTTGATCGTCAATGTTGCCAGTCGATGCGGATTGACGCCACAATACGAAGGTCTGCAAGGATTGTACGACAAGTATAAAGACAAGGGCTTAGTAATTCTCGGTTTTCCCTGTAACCAATTTGGCAAGCAGGAACCTGGTTCAGCAGACGAAATTGCGAAGTTTTGCAAAGACAATTACGCAGTTACGTTTGATATGTTCGATAAAGTCGATGTCAACGGTGAGGGTGCTTGTGATTTATACAAACAACTTACTGCGCTGGACGTACCGCCTAAGGGAACAGGCAAGATCAGTTGGAACTTTGAGAAGTTCCTTGTCGGACGTAACGGCCAAGTGGCTGGACGTTTTGAACCAAGAACCAATCCAACCAGTTCGGCATTGACTGAGGCTATCGAGAAGGAATTGGCAGCCAAATAACGCCGCCCGCGAACGTGGGAAATCTGTAAACGAGGAAAAGATGTCAAGCGTCCGGTCGAACCTCAGTATGCAATTAATGTGGCTGGTGTTGTTCGCCGGATGGTGGCCCATGCAATGGTCCATCCCCTCCGAAACCGGGCGCAATCTTGAACAACTGACAGATAATGAACTGCAACTGCGCATTGATTATTTGATTTTGCGATTGGGTGAGCCGAGTTTTCATGCACGCGAGACTGCACGGTGGGAGTTACAACGCATCGGGTTAGCAGCGTTTGACAAACTGATGCAAGCTAAAATGAGCTTGAATCCGGAGATCGCTACAGCAGCCAAGTACTTGCTCAATAGCCAACAAGTGGTTTGGACGCTCTACGGAGATTCATTGCCTGTGCGGCAATTGTTGCAAGATTACAATCAATTGACTGATATCGAGCGTGAAAGTCGGATGGAAAAACTGGCCGCGCTGCGGTCGAACGATGGTATCGCTGCCTTGGTTCGCTTGGCTCGTTACGAAGTCAATGAACGATTGTCGAAAGTGGCTGCGATAACGCTGATGGAGATGTTGTTCGACGATCAAAAAGTGTTGAGCGCCCCTGAAGTTTTACCATCGATTCAATCGGGAATCAGCGGCCGATTGCGTCCCAGTACCAGTTGGCTGAAGGCATTCGCCGAAGTATTGGAGGACAATGCGAGCGATGCTGGACAATGGCGTCAATTTATTGATAAAGAATTACAGCAGGCAGAAATCGCTACCGATGCGAACAATGCCAAGACAGTCGGCCGCCTTTGTGAATGGACTGCACAATGGCTAACTCGAACGAATCGGCGTGAAGACGCTTTAAACATCGCCCGCCGCAGAGTGAATCTGCTTGCAGGCGACGACGCTTCGGTGCTCCGAGCAAGCCACTGGGCGCTCGACGCTGGACTTCCCGAACTGGTGGAACACTTAGCAGAAAAATATGCGAAAAAGTATGTCCAGCAACCTCAGTTTCGGTACCTACTAGCGGAGTCCATGCTCGCGCGAGGAGCTGTTGAGCAAGCGAACAAGCTTGCAGCCGAAGCACGTGATTGCGTTGCCGAGTCTTCAAAGAATATTCCATTTTTTTCAAAGAAGCCCGACGATTCACTTGCACTTGCACGTACCAAACAATTTAACGATTTATGGAAACGAGGCCAATTTGAATGGGCGGCGGCAGAATTGACTCGAGGGTTGGAGTTGGATCTTTCGCCACAATTGGAAGCTGAGATTCGCCTGGATCTATGCGATTTTTATTGGGATGCCGGAGACAATCAACAGTCTGCAGCGGTTCTCGAAGTGGCGGTGAAGAAGGCCGATGAGAATCCCAGCTACGCACAAGAATTGGCTCGCGAGGGTCGTTCAAACGAGTTGAGTTACTTGCAGGAAATCAATGGGAATTGGCGATTCTATCGTGGATTGGCCGCCATCGATTCTCGTGAGTTAGGACAAGCGAGACAGGAACTGCAACAGGCCTACGCGCAAATCAACAATAATCCGGATATTCTCATTGCCCTGTATCGCACGGGTGGTGATGCACCATTTCAAGCTCAACTCGGTGAACAAATCGACCTCATGGTCAGCGAATATCGACACGCAGTCGGCGAGGGCGAACAGAATTTGGCCAAGGCGAAACCGGACGAGAGACGGACTAGAGAGGCGGGATTAGCAGGCGCCTGCAATCAATTGGCTTGGCTGTTTGCTTGTACAAATCGCAACTTGAACGAAGCAATCGTTCTCAGCAAGCGCTCGTTGACGTTATCGCCAGGTAGTTCGACCTATTTGGACACGCTAGGCCGCTGTTACTTCCAAGCTGGACTGATCGACAAAGCGATTGAAGCTCAGTCGGAAGCCTCTCGTTTGGAGCCTTTTCGAAGGCAGATTCAGCGGCAATTGGCCGAATTTCGAGCTGCGGTTCCAAGTCAACAACAGAAATCAGCGAAATAAGAAACTAGAACCAGGGGCACCCGTTGCACTTCCAGCGAATCGATATTGAACCCGAGGAGCCGCCTGTGTGCGATTTCTCCGCCCGGGTCACTGTCAGGCGCTTTGGTGCTTGCGAAGCATCACCAACAATTTCTTGCGCCGGATATTCGCACTGTGCGGCCAGCCTATGGATGCTGGCTGCCATCCTACTAGTGATTTTGTCAGCCACGATGAAAATTGGGGAAAACCGGACTGTCTATCTGCCGTTTGTCTCTACACCGGTTCCTGAATCGTGCGCCATGTATCGATACTTTGGTCTTGATTGTCCAGGTTGCGGACTAACTCGCACCTTTATTCATCTTGCACACGGTCGTCTGGTCGAAGGCTTGAATTTAAACCCTATCGGATTAATTGTATTTGCCTTTACGATCGTACAAATTCCACTTGGATTCGGGCAATTAATTTTAGGTTGGCGAGGAGATTGGCTACGCTCTTGGCCAACCTGGAACGAACGCGCCTTGATAGCCTTGGTCTTTGCACTGAGCCTTCAGTGGCTAGCACGTTTACTTGGTTGAGAAAAACACTTTGATCAGCACGATTCAGATAATTACACCACGTGGGTACACACTCTCCGTCACGACTTGCGGGAAAGGTAGGACAGTGCTGCTGTTACATGGGTTTCCGTTGGACAGTCGCATGTGGCGGCAGCAAATCAATGATCTTGCCAGCCGTTATCATGTCCTCGCGCCAGACCTGCGAGGTTTTGGGGATTCTACGCTGGATGGTACTGAGCCCACAATTGGCGATCTGGCTGAAGATATTGAGTTTGTAAGACAGAGCCTGGCTAGCCCACTTCCGATAGCGCTCATCGGTTTGTCGATGGGTGGTTATGTGGCCCTCGAATATTGGCGACGCTACCGAGAACATCTGGCGGGGTTGGTTCTGTCTAATACGAAACCCGAAACCGATACCGACGAGGCGCGGCTCGGTCGATTAAAGATGGCCGACCAAGCCAGGCGCGATGGAACGTGGGCAGCCGTCGCACTAATGCTAGGTAGATTGATTTCCTCAGCGACTGCGGCGAACCATCCGTCGGTAACGGAGTTTGTGGAACAAATGATGCGAGCAGTTAATGTTGATACCGTTGTGGCTGCGCAACATGCTATGGCAAAACGCCTCGACTTTACTGGCGAATTGCCCAGAATTCAGGTGCCTACGTTAGTAGTCACCGGCCAGCATGATCTGATTTCTCCACCAAGCAACAACCAAACATGGAGTAACTTGATCGCTCGAGCACAGTTGAAGATTATCCCCGAGGCAGGTCACTTGCCTCCACTGGAAACACCTTCTGAATTCACCGCTATCTTGAGCAATTTTTTAGACTCAGTGTTTTAGCCAAACATGCACCGGAGAGCTGGGCGACAGAACCTCACATTCATCCCTGGTCAATATGTTCGCTGTCGGCACCTACCTTTGTTGCGGACTCAACGGCTTCGGTTGTATGTAGCCCATAACGTTCCAGCAATCGGTAGAGCGAACGGCGACCGATGCCTAGCGCACGTGCAGCGCGAGCCTTGTTGCCTGCATGTTGCTTGAGAGTCTCAACGACGTGCATTCGGTTCAGCGTCTCCAAGTCGACTTGTGAACCCGCACTAAGGGTTTGAATGCTACGATCTCCGTTGATAATTTCAGGTGGCAAATTGATCAATCGAATCGTATCATCTTCGGACAAAATCTTGGCGCGTTCTAACGCGTTGTTTAGTTGCCGTACATTACCCGGCCAACTATACCGCTCAAGCAATTCGAGTACACCGGGCTCCAACGTCCAATTAGGACCTAGAAAATTCTTGATCAATAGAGGAACGTCTCCAATTCGCTCACGTAATGGAGGCAAACGAATGGCTAATACGTTGACTCGATAATACAAATCTTCGCGAAATCGACCGGCTTTTACTTCGTCTGCTAAAACTCGATTTGTCGCCGCCAAGATTCGGACGTGTACACGTTGTTCCTTGACACCGCCAACACGACGAATCACACCATCTTCGATGGCTCGCAAAACTTTAGCCTGTAATGCAGGTGCCAGTTCCCCTAACTCGTCAACAAACAGCGTTCCCCCATCGGCAATTTCGAATAAACCTGGTTTGGAGGCATGAGCCCCCGTGAAAGATCCCTTTTCATGTCCAAATAATTCACTTTCCAGCAGTGCTTCTGGTAATGCTGCGCAATTGATAACTACCAAGGGCTTATCCGCCAGTGGGCTGTTCTGATGAATGGCCCGCGCTACCAGTTCCTTGCCAGTCCCACTTTCCCCTTCAATCAGAATGGGTTTGTCAGATTCGGACACTCGATCAATCAAACGAAATACTTCACGCATCTGAGGCGACTCGCCAATGATCGTTACCTTTGGGCGAGTGCGATTGATAACTTGCTTCAAGTTCTGGTTTTCACGAGCCATTTTCCCCGATTGGTAAGCTCGCTGAATTAAGACGTCCAGTTCACTCAGTCGAATAGGTTTAGTCAGATAGTCGGCGGCTCCTCGCTTGATCGCGGCAACCGCAGTCTCAATCGAACCACCACCGGTAAGCATGATCACTTGCAAGTTATCGTTATCCTCCAATAACCTACCGAGTAATTCGAGGCCGTTCATCTCGGGCATATGCAGGTCGACAACCGCTACGTGGAATACTCGAGATTGCAAGTTTGCAATTGCTTCCGAAGCGGATCGAGCCGCAGTCACGCGATAGCCCTGCTTGCGAAAATAACTTTCAGCCGCCTCGCGAAAATCGTCTTCATCGTCAACGATCAACAGTTCGATTTCTGGATGGGAATTAGCCATCAACCGAGACCCCACTTTGTTCCAAACATCCTAAATCCCTTCGTACCCACTAGCGCGCTTTGGCTAGCGATTAGCAAACAACATTCCAAAAGCTATTGCTCCCAAAACCTCCTCTGCAACCTTGGCCAAAAATTGAACCTTCCACAGTGGCAATGCGCGATTCACCCATAGCTTGAGTCGCATATAGCCGCAAGTCGCTCGTTTACTACTCTCTTCGCCAAAACCATACTTTTTCGCGATTCCAGGTGCTGCATGAGCCTCTA
>CAZVBC010000266.1:0-10273 GCA_964625155.1 uncultured Pirellulaceae bacterium | reverse complement strand
CGAAACACCGGTTTCCTTGAGGACACGTTTTTTTAGCTCTAACAATGCTCGAAAATTCTGTTCATCTGCGGAACGAGAACCGGACAGCGTCATTACTTTTAATCGATTGAGCTGCTGAGACAACCTCAGCGCTTCGTCCAAGTACAGTGCATTCAGCGAACCGGCTGGAGCTAGACCCGCGTTTTGCAACACCCGCTCAAACTCGCGTTCGTACGCTCGATTGTCCCGATCGGGAGTAAAATGGCCATTGTCAAATGGTATCAAGCGCACATTACGACCTTTACTAAAACCGGTCGTCACGATGTTGTAGGCCAACTTGCCAACACCAAATTGCGCGCGATCCTCGACCTTGACAAGCCGCCAGTCAAACGGGAAAAAAATTGTTTCCTGGGCGGATCTGTCGATGGAAAAGAAAGGTGCAATTGCAAATAAAACTCCGTTATCGCTCAACTGATCAACTTGCACGCGCACTGCGTCGCGATTGAGCGTATAGGCATCCCGTACATCGTCTGAAAACGGTTCCATGGGGATACCTGACTTGACAGCATGCTCGCTGTTTTTCAACACCTCAACCTGCAGGTCTCCCAGCTTAGGCAGATTTCCTCGATCGGCCTCGTAATTAACTGGAAACCAATTGGTCTCTCGCGTCGGATCAAAATTTGCTTTCCCATATTGGCCGTAGACGACACCACGAATGTATGGAGCTTCGCTCAAAATGTAGGGGCGACCGGTACTAGCATGGGTAAGTTTTAGGCGAAAGGCCGGAGTCTTGTCTTGCAACATGCGGCCGATCATCCCCAGCGTCAGGTGTTTGCTAAAGCCGGTTTGAACGCCCACTCCCTGCGGCACCGTGTACTTCGCCGCTTCGGTACGAGGCAGGAGCCCGAAATATAAACAGGCGATGACGGAAGTAGCAATGCTGATTGGAATCGTGTGAGAAATCAGCGAACTGAACCTCGGAGAATTCATTGCCTTCAGTGGAAAGACGGCCACTTCAGCTCCAGGCTTCTTGGCCACCATGGATTTCGCACGCTGCTTCAAAACAAACTCGATAAACATCTCCATCAGTCTCGGAGTAGGAGTCTCTAGCGTCGGGTCCAACCGGATAATCGCGGCATAACGGGTCAATAGATAAAGCGACGCAACCCATAAGATCACGATAGGTATCAGCAACAAACCAAACAGCAGGCTATCGTTGACTAACGATGCGACAATCACTTCCAGCAACAGAAAAATAGAGAGTTGCTCGAAGATACGTACGTTCTTGCATTGCAGCAACAAGACGATTTGCGGATATATCAACAAACTAGCAACCGCAAACAACTGATGCGTCGGCGAATCCGCATAGAGCACGCCCCAGCCATAATCCACCAAAGAAACTAAGGTCCCACAGATGATCCCCAGCGTCGCCATCCAGCGGGGCAATGAAAACCACTTCAAACAATCAACAAAGGTAAATGAAAAAACGCCGACCAGAAAAACCATGCTTGGCAGAAATGGACTACCGTCACCCAAGACCACCACCACGGCGGTTAAAAACGCCAGGCTCGTTAGGTGGCCGCTGAGCATCGTTCGGAGATAGTCTACGCTTGAGAGGGCCATTGAAAATAAGTGTCCAATTCACCTTGAGTAACATCTAACCAACGCACTTGCAATCGACTGAGCAGCCGTTTGCCCAGTGCATCTGAAATCTGTTGGCGGATCATTTCAATTTGATTTGCTCGAGTGCTCACGACAATCAGCACTGGATTTCTCAGCAGGCAAGTGTAAAGCGATTGAACCGCCTGTTCAACTCGGTCGATTTCAGCCTCTTGCGCGATAGCCAATTGGTCCAACAGGTTAGCCACCAATACTCGGCTTTGAACACTGCTCGAAACAAACAGTTCTTTGCCGGCGATGGCCACGCCGAGTTTGTGCCGTCCTTTGCCTACCAACTCCATGGCCAGGGTAGCAGCAAAAGATACCGCTTGTTCGACCTTCTGAGCATGTTGTGGACTACGGTTTTTTTTCGCGGGACGCAGCAGGTCGACTAGCAGTGAAACGTGCAAGCGTTGCTGCTGTTCAAACTGGCGCACAGCCAATTCGCCGATACGCGCCGTGGTTCGCCAATGGATCCAGCGCTGCGAATCGCCATTGTGCCATTGGCGCAGACCATAAAATTCTCCTTCATTAACACCGGCGCGGGGCGTAGCCTGCGAAAGCCCCTGACGCTCTACTTCGAGCAATTCCTTGCATCGGGAATTGAGCTGGCCGAGCCTTGGATGAATCATGATTTCGTCGACCTGCTTGCGTTCGCGCGTGGCCACGCCCAGGCTCAATGGAAAGCGAGTCGAGATAATTGATCCACCAATGCGATATTGCCCGCGCTCATTGAACATCACCGAATAACTGCTGCGACGAGTCACGCCAGGGGTAATCTCGTCAATCAAAACTGCTCCAGCTTTAGCGGATGATTCTCTCACTGGCAGCACACGGGTCAAACGATCTTCAACCAAAACTAACCAACTGCTCAGCCATTTGCGTGGATTGCTAACTTCAACCAACACATCCACCTCTTGCCCAGCAGGCATTGACGATGGAAGTCGACGGTTCACCTGCAAACCCTGAAGTGTCTGATATGCGATCCGCCATTGCAGGATCATCAGTCCAGTCATCACTCCCGCCAAAATGATCAGCAGGCTGACATTGCGCAGAATCGCTGCAACCAAAACAAAAAACAGTATCAGTAGAAAATTAAATCCCTCTCGCGATAGGCGATAGCGAACTGGCTCGGCCACTACTGCAGGGCGATTCGCCATGCTGGCCAGCACCCAACGCAGTGCACGCCATCGCTCGCGAACTCTCTTTTCCCCATGGTCCACCGGGGCAAGTGCAGTAGGTGGTCGAGAGTTCATGTTCTAAGTCGGTACGGTAACCGAATCCAGTATCTTGCGAATGACCATTTCGGAACCAGAACGATCAGCTCCTGGCAACATGCCCCTAGGGACGATACGATGCGCCAAGACTGGAGAGGCCAGGAATTTAATATCGTCCGGAATGACATAGTCGCGACGTTCGAGCACCGCCAGCGCTTGCGAAGCCCGGTAAAGGCTCAGCGCACCACGGGTACTCACACCGACTTGCACGATTTCGCTGGATCGAGTGGCATGCACAATATTCAACAAATAGTCCAGCAAACTGGAATCAAATCGAATTCCTCGCACGATGGTTTGCAATTCAAGGATGCGCTGCGGAGTAATTACCGGCTGCAACAACTCAACTGGCTCACCTTCGCGATGGCTGGTCAAGATTTGGCGTTCGTCGGCCATACCGGGATATCCTACCGAAGTGCGCAGCAAGAATCGATCAAGCTGGCTTTCAGGCAAGAGGTAAGTCCCTTCAAATTCAAACGGATTTTGTGTGGCGATTACCAGGAAGGGATTTGGCAAGTCGTGTGTCGTTCCATCCACGCTAACTTGCCCTTCACTCATAGCCTCCAATAGCGCACTTTGCGTTCTTGGTGGAGCACGGTTAATTTCGTCAGCTAGCACGATGTTGGCAAACACTGGGCCGGGACTGAACTCAAATTGGCCTGCACCCGAATGGTAAATGCTGCTCCCCACAATATCACTCGGCAGCAGATCTGGCGTGAATTGCAATCGCGTGAACTTGCCAGCGATACTACGAGCCAAGGCTTTAGCCACCAAAGTCTTGCCCACTCCTGGCACGTCCTCTAGCAGGATGTGTTCGCCGGAAAGCAAGGCAACAACTACCATTCGCACAACATCGCTCTTGCCAAATACTGCTAACTCAATGTTGGTCTTCAGTTTCTCCAAATCCGCCGATAAAGCCGCATCAATCATTTATGAGAACACTTTGAAAATAATCTTGTAACGACAACTTGAACCGACGAACCAACCCAAGTAACCGGATGAGCATAAGTATGTTCAACCAGCTCGCAAAACACTCTCAAATCTCTTTTCCGCAATTGCACCCTTTTACAAATTAAAAGGCTTTGCACGCAACAACTAACCGGAGTGCGTAGCACCCAGTTCCGTTGCGCGTTAGCACCCGGTTCCCTGGCTATCACGGTTAAAACCAGACGCTAACGTATGCCGACGGATCGAAAATGCGCTATGCAATTTTGTTGTGCAATATGTGTACAGCAAAGCAGTAAGTAACCGCATTGAAATGGTAGGTACGGGCACGCCGTGAGTCCGCGAATGGCGTCAATTCGCGGTCCCTCCGCGCACTCAAAACGCACCGCCCGAAATTGGTCTCTTATCTGTTTTGCTCGGTCACTTATTGTATTGCCATGCCTAAGGTTATGACTCATTGTCTACTAAATTGCCACTCCCATGGCCATAGCTGCACGAGTATCGTAGACTGACATTACCGTGAAAGTCCACAGGGCCATGTTGGTAATGCCTGAAGTTTGTTTAGGTTTGCAATTCCCCGCTGAAATTGAATTCAAGCAAGGATGGATATGGAGTTTTCCTCGGAAGTGAATCCGCCAGTGGTCGGACGAGGCCGTAAACTTACGGCAGGTGTGGCATTTTTCTGCTGCGCTACTCTGATCATCGCGGTAATTGTGCTGCGCCTGATGGCGCCCTCTATGGACCATGGTGTGGTCAATATATTGACTCTGATATTAGGCTTTTTCGCTTGGCTGGGCGCGGTTGTCGCCTTGGCTTGTACCAAAGTTCGTGTTTGGCGTCCACTGTTGGCACTTCCCTTTATCGCCGCGATTGTACTATTCAGCCTGTTTAAATTCGAACGAGTCGACTCTGAGTTAATACCCCAGTTTAAGTTTCGTTGGTCGGCACCGATAGTTTTGCCAGGCGTTGAGTTAAGTGCCACCGAGTCGCTGGATCAGGCTAAATCTGCGTCAGCTTCGACCGATTACCCTCAATTTCTTGGCCCGCTGCGCAATGCTGTAGTCGCGAACTTGCACTTGAATCCAAATTGGAATGATTCTCCCCCCAAAATCCTTTGGCGCCAGCCCATTGGCGATGGCTGGTCGTCGTTTGCGGTACAGGGAGATATCGGTGTTACGATGGAACAGAGAGAGCAGCAGGAATGTGTTGCTGCGTACGATATTTCCAACGGACACCAAGTTTGGATGTACAGCGTATCAGGTTTGCATACAAATGTGATGGGCGGCACTGGTCCTCGCGCAACTCCCACAATCTACAAGAATCGAGTGTATACCCAAACGGGTACAGGCAAAGTCGTTTGTTTGGAATTGACGAGTGGAAAACTTGTGTGGCAGGCGGATTTGCTGGAATTGTCTCACAGCACTCAAGCAGAATTCGAATCCGCTGTCGCTTGGGGGCGCAGCGCTTCGCCTTTAGTGACCGATGATCGAGTAGTGATTCCACTTGGAGGTAAGCCTGGGAGTATCAGTGCAACCTTGATAGCGCTGGACTCTGCGACGGGACAATCACAATGGCAAGCTGGAAATGATCAGATCAGCTATTCCTCGCCAACGATCGCAAATATTCTGGGCGTTCGTCAGATCTTGTATGTCAGCGAGCGGGCGCTCAGCGGATACGACTTAAAAACAGGAGCCATCTTATGGAACGCAGATTGGCCGAGTAGCAGTAAGGGTGATGCCAATGTCTCGCAGCCGGTCCCCTTGGATGATTCCCATATCCTGATCAGCAAGGGATATGGCGCTGGGTCCAAAGTCCTCGAACTTGCTTGCTCCACGGCTGGCCAATGGACGGTTGCAAAAGGCAAGGAAACTGGCGGCAACGGATTGTTAAAAACGAAATTTACAACCTGTGTCATCAAGGACGGATACGCCTACGGCTTGAGTGACGGAATTCTAGAATGTGTAGATACCCGCCAAATGCGACGCCAGTGGAAGCAAGGTAGGTATCGCCATGGCCAAATATTGTTGGTCGGCGAGCATCTATTGATTACTTCCGAAGGTGGCGAATTGGTACTGGTGGCAGCATCGCCTGACAAATTTAGTGAGTTGGGGAAAATACAGGTGATCGGTGACGTCACATGGAATACACCAGCATTGTCGGGAAATCGGTTGATCATGCGCAACTCGGACGAAGTGGCTTGTGTGTCGCTACCGGTCTTGCAATAAGGTAGTAGTCCGCAAGTTTTCTGGCTGTTCAGCGTATGGAGTGTTAGCTCATGCAGAGCGAGAATTGCAATCTAGACATGCTCGTGGTAGCACCTCATCCCGATGATGCCGAATTGGGAATGGGCGGAGCAATCGCCAAAATGATCGCTTTGGGATGGCGAGTTGGCATCCTGGACTTAACGGATGGCGAACCCACACCCCATGGGACTGCGGAGCTGCGAGCCAGTGAAACACAACAGGCATCGCAGGCTCTGGGGATTACCTGGCGAATGAACCTCGGCCTGCGCAATCGTTTTTTGGAACCGAGTCTTGATGCCCGTGAGAAACTCGCCAATGCGTTCCGTAGCTGCCGTCCAAAGTGGTTGTTTGCACCCTATTGGGAAGATGCGCATCCGGATCACGTCGCAGCTACCCAATTGGTCGAAGCTGCACGTTTCTGGTCCAAGCTCACGAAGAGCCAATTATTAGGAGAACCTTTTCATCCAACTAGGATCTTCTATTACTATTGCATCCATCTCAAGCACGTGGTACAGCCTGCTTTTGTGCTAGATATTTCCGAGCAATGGCCGCGCAAAGCTGCCGCGATCAAATGCTACGCTAGCCAATTCGTAACTGGGCGAGAATCGCTGAGCCCCAGTCCGTTAGAACGATTTCGGGACGAGGCAGCATATTGGGGCAAAATGATCGGTACGCAGTACGGCGAACCTTTTGCTTCGCGCGAGCCTATTGCACTGAACGATTTATCCCAATTGCTTTGAAATAAGGTCGCGAAGGTAGCAATTCATAACAGTCGAACTACAGAAACAATCTTAGGTTGGCGGTCGCAGCATGATCGGGAATAGCGGTGGGTATGAGCGCATGATTTCAAGCTCATGGCTTGGAACATTCGTCGGCATCATTTTAGTCTTGTTCCAGTGTACCGGAGCCCTTGGTCAAGCCACTGGAGAAGCAAGCGAAACTTCGGGCAAGATTTCGCTGGCTGAGTTTGTTCCGAAGCCAACATTGAAGGCCAAGACAACTTTACTGACTGCCGCCCGATTTCCTGTGGTCGATGTGCATTCTCATTTTCAAATTCGCCTCAAACATGATCCACAATCGCTGAAAGATTTCGTCGCCTTGATGGATCGCAACAACATCGCCGTGTCGGTCAGCTTGGATGGGACCTTGGGCCCAAGCTTGGCAGAACATTTGCGTTATCTGTGGACTGAACATCGAAGCCGATTCGCTGTGTTCGCCAATATTGATTGGCGCGGCACTGGTCAACTGGATAAGCCCCACACTTGGGATTGTAATCGAGAAGACTTCGCGCATCGTGTCGCATTGCAACTTGAAGATGCCAAACGGCAAGGGTTGTGTGGGTTGAAGATCTTCAAACAACTGGGGCTGGAATATCGTGGAACGGATGGGGCGCTTTTGCGCATCGACGATGTTCGTTTCGATCCCATTTGGGCAGCTTGTGGACGATTGAATATGCCGGTGATCATGCATACCGCCGACCCTAGCGCGTTCTTCCAACCAATCACGCTGGAGAACGAACGATATGAGGAGCTATCGCGACATCCAGAATGGCATTTTCCGCCCGATCGATTTCCCGGGAGATCAGCACTGCATGCTGCGCGCGATCGAGTTTTTGCCAAACACCGTCAAACGAAGTTTATCGCTGCTCACATGGCGAACGATGCCGAGGATCTACAGGAAACAGCTCAGTTATTGGACCGATTTCCAAATGTATATGTGGAGTTTGCATCGCGCATCAGCGAACTGGGTCGCCAACCTTATTCTGCTCGAGAATTTTTTGTAAAATATCAAGATCGAATCATGCTCGGCACCGACGGCCCGTGGCCCGAACCGCGTTACGCTAGTTACTGGCGGTTTCTGGAGACTCAAGACGAGTATTTTCCCTACTCGGAAAAGCCCTTTCCGCCGCAAGGTCTGTGGCGCATCTACGGTATTTTTCTTTCTGACGAAATACTGCAAAAGGTCTATTATCGAAATGCGGCAGCGCTGATTCCGACCGTGCAAGAGAGGCTCGACCAATGGCTGGCTCGATAACCTCAGACAAACGCAGATCATCGCTCTACAACAGACTTAACAACCACTGACAAAAAGTGGCAATTATTGGAGCTGGCCAGCGGCGGATGCTGCCGTCGGCTGTCGATCTTCCTTTTAACTTTACCTATCATCGAGTCGGCTCTACGAGTTTCATTCTGGTGGCCGTTCCATTAAACTGGCTGGCTGAAAGTCGGCTCTCGTGAACTGGCTATGTCCCGCAAAGCGATTTGAAATCCGACAAGCCCTTAGTAGGAGTTTGCGATTCTGAGCGAGCGGACAATTCGCGAAGATTTGCGGACAACTAGTTGGACAGCGCCACATTCGATCAAGTGAAAGGCTCTTGGTGACCAATCAGCCGAAATTCGTTAGCACCCGGTTCCCTAGATTTTCCGTCTAAAAAAACGGACGCTAACGCGATGCGGTTGATCGAAAGTAGCGCTGTCCAATTAGTAAGTGAACCGCCAAAGCTGGCCAGTCCTGCAAAACATCAATACACAATCTTGCGAGGGAAATGAAAATGCGATCGCGACGTGATTTCTTGCACAGTAGTTCGATAGCTGCAGCAACTGGTGTAGTGGCTACAAAATTGGGGCAAACAGCAAGGGCTGTCGGCAGCGAGAAAGTGCGAGTTGGCATCATTGGGGCAACAGGCAAAGGTGATTACGGACACGGTGTCGACGTAGCTTTCACGAAGCTGCCCAATGTTGAGATCGCGGCTCTGGCCGACGCCCACGACAGCGGTCGCGAGGCAGCGCAAAAACGCACGAATCCCAAGAAGGTCTATGCGGATTACCGCGAGATGTTGCAAAAGGAGAAATTGGATGTGGTCGCCATTTGTCCTCGCTGGATTGATCAACATCACGAGATGATTCTTGCCGCTGCTGATGCGGGGTGTCACGTGTATATGGAAAAACCGTTCTGCCCCACGTTAGTCGAGTGTGATTCGGCCATCAAGGAATTGGAAAAGAAGAATCTCAAACTCGGTATCGCTCATATCAGCCAGTATTCACCGGTCTTGGATGTTTGCAAGTCGTTGATCAGTCATGGCGAGATTGGTGAGGTACTGGAATTACGAGCGAGAGGCAAAGAGGACCGACGGGGTGGTGGTGAAGACTTGTGGGTGCTTGGTTCGCATGTCTTTGGGTTGATGAGATCATTGGCAGGAGGGCATCCCACTGCTTGTAGCTCGGTAGTAACCAGTCAGGGACACCAGATTTCCAAGCGAGACGTCGTTCAAGGTGCCGAAGGAATTGGGCAGCTCGCAGGCGACAGCGTTCAAGCACGTTACACTTTTGCCGGAGGAGCGTACGGCCATTTTGCGTCGCGTCGCGGTATGGGAGGCAACCCAACCCGCTTTGCAATTCAGGTGTTTGGCTCAAAGGGCATCATAGAAATGGAGAGCGGTTATTTGGCGACCGCTTATATCCTGCGCGATAGCAGTTGGTCACCAGGTCGATCGGGCAAGAATTGGGAACCAATTTCGTCTGCTGGTATTGGTCGCCCCGAACCTCGCAAAGATGGCAATTACGAAGGTGGTCACATCGCGGCGATTAATGATCTGATGGAATCGGTGAAACAAAATCGCAACACCAAGTGCTCCGCCGACGATTGCCGTGGAATTGTCGAGATGATCGCCGCAGTTTTTGAGTCCCAGCGAGTCGGTGGACCGGTCAATTTGCCCCTCAAAACTCGCGTCAATCCGCTTAGCTTGCTAGCCTAGCTAGATTACGGACTGAATTGCGAATTGCAGCCAGTTGGCAAATCTACGCGCTTGGCACTTTGTCACAGCAAAGTTTTAGGGTTCGCGGAAACTTGACAGCGAGGTTCCTACCGAGCCGCCGCTCAATTGACTCTGCAGTAGCTTCGTCCTCCCGATCCCTAGAATTGAGCTGTGACAAAACACAATGGTGAAATAACTAAGTATCCCACTGAGATATTCATCAGTGATTTCGTTTTAAGCAATTGGAGTTGAAAATGTTCACGAGACGAATTGCCTTGACTTGCATGTTGTGGCTGTGCACGAACGAATTGATTCGAGCGGAGCAATACGTACGTTTTGAGAAGGATGGCCACGTATCATATGGCTTGGTTGAAGGAACTCGTGTCCGGCAGCTCAAGGGAAACTTGTTCAGTTCTCCG
>CAZVBC010000265.1:0-10294 GCA_964625155.1 uncultured Pirellulaceae bacterium | reverse complement strand
GCTGGTTGTGGCGTCAGGTGGGGAGTTGTGGTCGGAAGAACGAATGCCGAAGGGACTTTTGTAGCCAGCGAACCGCTGGACATAGGGCATATGTTCCATACTTGGTTTGGTGCTTTGGGAATCGATTCTAGGCAAACTGAATATGACAACGCTGGCCAGCCGTTACCCATTGCGCACGATGATCACCATGCATGTGAAGAGGTGCTGGCATGACTAACACAGAATTAGAATCGCAAGCCTTGCAAGAAAAATATGCGCTGCATGAAGAAGCAGTGGTCGCCATCGAGCCCCAAATCGTTGAGGCGAGGCTAAGCCCGTGTGGTCAATATTTGGCTGGAGCTGGCTACGACGCGCGCGTTCGTATGTGGAGCCTAATTGGCAAAGAGCCAAGTGAACTGAATGCTATCACAGGACACAACGGCTGGGTCCATTCAGTACTCTTTCACCCGCAGAAACCTTTGATCTTCTCAGCGGACTCTTGGGGGCAAATTCGGGCTACACGCATCGAACACGATGTGCCTCTAACCAGTTGGATGCGCACCGACGCCCATGACGGATGGATTCGGCAAATCGATCTCAGCCCGGATGCACAGCTTCTGGCAAGCTGTGCACCTGACAAGCGTGTCTGTTTGTGGGCGTCTGAATCGGGACAAGCGATCGCTCAATTGCACGGGCATGACGAAGATATTCATTCATTGCGTTTCTCGCCCGATGGAAAGCTGCTGGCAACTGGAGATGCCAAAGGTAAAGTACGTGTGTGGGACACATTTACCAATAAACTAATTAAGACTTTGGATGCCTCAGAGCTGTGGCTGTTGCATCGTTTGCAAGATGTTGGCGGAGTACGTGTAATTCGCTTTAACCAAGATAGTTCACTGGTCGCTTGCGCGGGAGTCAAACCTGCCAACGGTGGGACGGTTCAAGGGGAACCTACCGTGGTGATTTTTGATTTAGCCTCCGGAAAAAAGCAATCGACTCTCAAGCTCGGAGAGCAGAAGGATTGCCTAGTTCACGATTTATACTGGACGAGTGATGATGTGCTGATGGGCGTCACTTGTGGGACTCCCGGCACTGGAAAAATCGTGTTTCATCGGCTAG
This sequence comes from uncultured Pirellulaceae bacterium, assembly GCA_964625155.1. Lineage (GTDB taxonomy): Bacteria > Planctomycetota > Planctomycetia > Pirellulales > Pirellulaceae > Aureliella. The sequence goes on along the minus strand of CAZVBC010000265.1, from coordinate 9,196 downwards.
GTGACGAAAAGCCATTTTTCGAGACCACTAAGTACCCCAACTGCCAAAGCCTGAGCTACCATTCCGCTTCAAAGCGGTTGGCTGTAATGACGACGAATCGAAACAGTAACGGGAATGGCAGGCGACTAAACAAGAGTGGTGAGTACGAAGGAAACAACTCCCCTGTTCATTTGTTCCGTGTCGGCCAACTTACCTAATACGTTGTCACAGCATGGTTTTGCGGATCGGAAGGGCGAAGCATGCGCCTGAGTCAATTGAGCAGCGGCTTGGCAGAAACCTCGCTCATCCCCTTTCCGCGAACCCCTAACAATCTAACTGTGGCCGAGCACTGGTAATGCCGAATTAAAAACACCACGATTGCCAAGCGAATACTGAAAAGGTCGAGCCTACCGCGCTTTCAAGTATTGATGGTTCAACTTGTTACAGGACCACAACAGACCGCGCGTGACCAAATCCAAGTACCTGCCGTCTGCAACAGTTTCGTTATTGTGCCCTAGCGTGGTGGCAAAGACTCGTGCGGTATCGCGGTAGTTGTTGGTCCATACAACTACGTAGTCGTTTGTATTAACGATACCTTCTTTATTTTGAACTTTTTGCTCGCCCCGAGCTAAAGCTGTGGCGGTGTCCAGCAGCCGTCCTGAGCTATTGTTGTAAAGTTCTTCGTTGATCGTAGTCCAATTTTCGAGTCCCTTGGTAATTGGGCTGGGCGAGGGAACGAAAGTGATACCAATCGGCTTTTGCGGGCCGTGGCCAGTCGACTGCAAGCCTGTGAATTCGAACCATGGCGTTATCGCTTGTGGATAACCTTCGCTGCGATAGCTGTGCATGCCGCAATGGAGCAAGACCGCTGGCAAACCTTTGCGATGTGGTTCTAAAATGCGGTCGATGAGTGCCAAATCCTTGATCCCCGATGAACATTCGTCGTGGATCACTACATCAAATCCATCGGCCCAACCTGCCGACTGATAAACTGGATTGAGGTGTCCCGACGTCTTGTCCGGGTCATAAGCCACTTCAACTTGAACGTTCGCTCGATCAGAGATGCCTTTCACCAACAAGTCCTTTTGCGTGGCGTAATCGTGACAGCAACCGCCAAGCACTAACAATGCTCTAATGGGCTTAACACCGGATTCTTGCCCAGCCAAGTTTCTGGTATGCCAGATAGATATAGAAAGAACACACGCTACGATGCGAAGGATGGAGTTCATTCCAAATGCTGATTGCGACATGTGTTGTTCCTCAGCGAGTTACTGGTTAAGTTCTGGGGGAGGAGATAGAAGGCATTTCGGCAAGGTCATCCTGAATTAGTATAGCAAACTGGCTGGATCAAAGGTTGCCCCATTCTTCCCACGCGTTTTGCAGCCGACCCAGAATTCGGTACTCGGTTTGCACAATAGACGCGCATTAGTTTCTTGATTATTACTCGATACGTACGGGATGGACGCACGGATAATTTTGATCACAGCGAATCAAATGATCCGTAATGCTGCCCGTGCAGGTGGGAATTGATCGTGCAACACCCTGAACCAATGCATGTGTTAGTGATCGAGGATGACGAAGATACTCGCGCAAACCTCAGAGAACTGCTGGAACTTGACGGTTATCGAGTATCTTGTGTAGATTCCTTCACGCATGCGCGTAATGTGGATGGTTGGGCTCATATTGACGCAGTTATTCTGGATCGTCGACTCCCGGATGGCGATGCAGGTGAATTATTACCTGAACTGCTGCGTTTCAACCCAAATTGTCCGGTCGTTGTCGTGACTGGATATCCAGATGTCGATGGTGCGATCGAAGCGCTGCGACAAGGTGCCTACGATTACATTCTCAAGCCGATCAGCCCTGATGCATTGCGTGCTAGTTTGAGGCGCATCGCCGAGCGCCGCCGCACAATCGCCGAACTAATGCACCAACGCGATTTTGCTGAGAGTCTTATTGAAACTGCTCAGGCAATAGTCCTGGTTCTGGATACACAAGGAAAGATCGTTCGTTTTAACACTTTTATGAGCGAATTGACGGGATTGGACCTGCAGCAATTGCGTGGGAAATTATGGACCGAAACGTGCATTCCAGCGCAACATCGCGAACTGGCAGAAAATGTGTATTTAGCGATCATGCGTGGCGAAACGGTGCGCAATGTTGAAATTGATATTCTCTGCTCAGACGATATGGTATCAGTAACGATCGGATGGTCAGGAAAAGCTTTGGACGGCGCCCATATTACTACGGGTGTGCTCCTTGTCGGGCACGATCTAAGCGAATTGAAACGTGCTCAGCAGCAAGTCGTTCAGTCGGAGCGCTTGGCAGCGATCGGGCAAATGATAACCGGGTTGGCGCACGAAAGTCGCAATGCGTTCCAGCGCAGCCAAGCGGCACTTGAGATGCTCAACATTGAATGTGGGGACCGTCCGTCGGCTCAGCATTGGATTGAGAGGATTCAACGAGCCCAAGATCACTTACATCGTTTATATGAAGAGGTGCGTGGTTACGCAGTCCCAATTCATTTGGAGCTGCGCGATATCGAGCCAGTGGAGATTCTGCGCGAGACTTGGCGCAATTTGGAATTGATTTGGCATCCGAAACGGATCGAGTTGGACTTTGAAAGTAATGGCAAAGGCTATAAGATGCATGCCGACAGCCACGCACTGGAACGCATCTTTCGTAACTTGCTGGAAAATGCAATTGCCGCAAGCGATACTGATTCTGAGATAAGGGTTGAGTTAAGCGACGCGTTAATCACGCACCGACCCGCAATACAAATCAGCGTTTCGGATTCCGGACCAGGTTTATCCGAGGTCGCACGCGAACGAGCGTTCGAGCCGTTTTTTACGACCAAGACGCAAGGGACAGGTCTAGGTCTGCCCATCACTCGAAGGTTGGTCGAAGCGCACGGTGGTCACATTGATTTTGCACCAAGCAATGTCGGCGCACGAATCGTCGTGGTATTGCCGATCACTGCAACGCCTCAACGACTCAGTTCGCTTGGTACTCGATGATGCCAACGGAAAGAATTCTGCGCGTTCGAACACCGGCCGCAGGATCTAAATTGCTGCACCCCATTCCGAAGCTGGAACCCATAAACTGTAGGCAATAGAGAGCTAGGTTGGAATTGTGGGCAGCTTAAGTGTTAAGGAACCTCTTAGGTATCTCCGCGCCTGCGACGAATGAGAGTTTGCCGATCTTGCACATTTGGTACACGTTGATTCGAAAATCGGGGCAGGTACTGACTAAGCAGTAAGCGTCGGTCGGCGTGAATCCATGTTCGGCAATCAACCAGTCCATGAGGTTGAATGTTGCCGCCTCGACCGCAACTTCAAGTGGTCGATTTGCGTTAACAGCGATAATCGAGTCTGGTTTTTCGATACGCATCCAAGGAATTTTCTTGGCCTTAACAATCTCGAGACGAAGCTGAACTGTGGCTTTTGTCTCCGCCGCAGTCCCCGTAAACTCGGTGTCGCCCTGCGATGCGTGTACGTCGCCAAGGTAGAACAGAGCGCCGGGATGGTGAACTGGCAAATAAATGCGATTGCCAACAGTGACATCGCGGATATCGAGGTTGCCACCCCATTCTCCTTGTCCGTCAAGGCTGGTAGTCACTTCGCGGTCGGGAGCCACGCCAAGGGTGCCAATAAACGGAGTGATCGGCCAAGAAATTTTACTGTTGAAATGGAGCGTGCCATCGCGCGTGGTACCGCTGGGGCCAGGTGAATGTCTGAAAATCTTGGTTGTATATTCGCTGGACAATTCGGGCCAACGAGTCAAGTCGCCGGCTGGACCTCGACGCGGACCAATGGCGATCCATGAATAGTCGTCTACGGTGATCGCGTCGATAGTCACCACAAGGGCATCACCACGCTGCGCGCCTTCCAAGTAGATCGGTCCGGCGAGCGGATTGGCAAGCGGCGGAGAACGATCGAAGCCAGGTCTTTTGCTCGGTATCGCCTTGTCAGCCTCCGTGGTGAAATATCCTGTACTCGCATCAAATGTATCCAGCTCAAAGGCTTCACCCGGCAAAACTCGCAACAGCGGTTCGTCGCGCCAGTCAAAAGCATACTTACGGGCTTGTTCGCGTGAGATGCGTTTCATAGGGATACTTTCTTGGTTTAGTCAACTCAACATCGCGTGAGCTGATTTATAACAAAATGGACGGTACGAAACACTAGCCGCGACCGGGACATTGAAACTAGTTGATTGTTCGTTTGCACCACGCAGATCTAAACGAACAGTGCGATATTATCCCCTGGTGTCAAGAACTCCTCAGCACGTGCGGAGAATCGCCGGCGTACCTGAAACGTCCGTGCGCATAAGCGCCTTAGCTTTTGCTCAACTTGTCTTTGCCGAAGCGCGAGCCATTCGCGTCCAGCCAACCTAAACTGCTGCCGACCAACAGTCCACCAAGGTGGCACAAATTAGCGACGCCCTTAAAGACACCACTGAAACCGAGGAACAAGATGGCCAGCAGCATGATGATCAACGTGCCTGGAACCCGAAAACCAAGTTCGGGGCGCAAAGTCGACTTGATCCACAGAAAACCGAATAAACCATACAGTACACCTGAGATGCCCACAAAGGCTGGACCGCCATATAATTCCGGCGGCGAAAGTCCTTGCCAAAGGTTCGGTATTACAGCGCTCAACAGAACGATCAACGCGAAACGCAACGGGCCTTCAAGCCGTTCAACGATCCGGCCAATCGACACCAAGAACATCATGTTGAGCGCCAAATGAATGGGACTGCCATGCAGGAAAATTGGCGTGATCGCTCGCCAAAACTCGCCACGTTTGAGACTTGCACCAGCATCATTACTGGACACAAACTCGCGTGCGGACACAAACGAGAGCTGTCCAGCGACGGCAATCCCCAGCTTGTTCGAAGGACTGGGTTCCATAAAATTGGCAGCCAACGATGCTGCAATACATATCACCAACAACGTCGTCGTTAATGGTGGAATTCCACCTCGAATCAGTCGACCGGGAGAATTTCCCATTCGCTGAATATTTTTTTGAGCGCGAAGTGCAGCGGCTTGTTTGTCTTTGAGAATTTTAGCCGCTTCTGCAATCGAGGCTTTATACTTCCCTTCGTCGGGATGCTGCTGGAACTCGACAAGCTCACGGCGTGCTTCATCCAAGCAGTCTTCATCGCGCACCCAGACCTCCCATTGATCCGGATCGTGCTGAACTCCATCGATATGCGTGGAAACGCCTTTGGTTAGAAGGTAAGCGACAAAAGTCTCCGCTTTCGCCCGACCTGTTATCTGACCCAAGAATCGCATATATCTCGCTTCAATTTCCGGAGAAGCCCAAGGCAACCCATGCTCTGTGTATGTTCGTGTGTAAATTAGCGCAAAGAGTTTGGGCACTCAACGGGCACCAGCCATTCATGAGTTGCTATTGGCGGGTCGTCGAGTTGATATCACATCTCTACACTTAGTCAATTTTTTCCAACTCGCGCTGCAATCGTTCTACGTGTTCGTAATATTCTTTGCGTTGTAGCCAATCTGCAGCCGCTCGATCCAGTAACACGGTAGTAGCTGGGTGCAACTGTAATGCGGATGCCGTTATTTGCGATGTAATTGGCCCCTCAATGAAGGAGCGTACCGCGCCCGCTTTGTTCTGGCCAGTAGCAAGCAACAAAATCTCGCGAGCTTGAAGAATCGTGCCGACACCCATCGTGATCGCTAGTTTGGGAACTTGTTCGATCGAGTCGAAAAAACGAGCATTGTCGCGCACCGTTTCCTCAGCCAGACCTTTAATGCGAGTGCGGCTGGCTAGCGACGATCCTGGCTCATTAAATCCAATATGTCCATCTGTTCCAATGCCCAGCAACTGCAAATCAATTCCACCTGATTTGCGAATCAAATCTTCGTAGCCTTCTGCGGAGCGAGCAAAATCAGAAGCTAGTCCGTCAGGAATATGGCAGCGTGCAACATCAATATCCACATGTTGGAACAAGTTCGTGTGCATGAAATTCCGGTACGACTGTGGATGATCACTCGCTAGTCCAACGTATTCGTCCAGATTAAAAGTCGTCACCTGAGAGAAACTAATTTGCTTTTCGCGATACAAGCGAATCAGCTCTTGATACGTCCCCAAGGGAGTCCCACCAGTCGCAAGTCCCAAGACACAGTCGGCTTTCCGCAGCATCAATCTGGCAATCACCTCTGCCGCGCGACGGCTTACTTCCTCCGAGTTCTCTAGAATGACAATCCGCATACACCACCAAAAGAAAAGTCCCAATTAGTAATGCCGACATTCTAACCAACACGTGCCATGCGCAAGAGAACTGAGGTGGTAAGAATCGCCAAATTCGCAACAAATTTCGAGTTGCGCGGATGAACTCGTTTTTTGCACTGAAAGAAGAGAGCTCTGGACTAAGCGATAAGTTGATGACTTTTGGGAAGATCGTAAATCGCTACGCAATCAGGCAGGTGAGGAAATAAGCCCGTGCCAACAACTGACGTAGACGGCTCAATCACCCATTTCAGTAAGTGCATGTTTAGGAAGATTCGCCAGGTAACTCAACCCATACACTGTCGTCACGAATTTCCGTTGCGAACGAGTCTAACATCACTTTTCCGGTCAGTAGATTTCTTCCACAGGTCACGTCGTACTGCCAACCGTGCCATGGACAGGTCACGCAATTACCTGCCAATTGGCCCTGCGCCACAGGACCACCTTGATGAGCGCACATGCCATCGATTGCATGCGCAACCTCGCCAACTCGGAAGATCGCTAAGACTCGGCCAGCGACTAATACTTCTTTGCCGGTTTCGGTTGGGACCTCCGAAAGTAAGCAAGCTTGATACCAAGTCATCGGTTATTTAGCTAAAGATGCTCGTACGAGCCGACTATCATTACGAACAAAAACGCTCTTTTCCGCAAAGGCCGGATGAGTCCAACACACGCCACCTCGCTGACGTAGCTGGTTCGTCGTGGGCTCGATCAATTGACAGCGGTCTACAATTTCCAGTCCTTTCGGTGATAGCTTGGCAATCAACAGTTCACCTCGCTCATTAAACATCCATACTCGTCCTTCTTGCCGCACCATGTGAATCGTTGACCAACGGTTCTTAGGCACGGCGCTTAAATCCTCCCATACCCTGTTGCCGTTGCTGGCATCCAAACAACGAAATTCACCGTAGCTGTCAGCTCCATAAATATATCCATGATCCAGGATACAGGTTCCGATCATCGCGTGCAGGGATTCGGTTTGCTTTTCATCCTTACCCACAATGCGCCAAACAACTTGCATTTCCAATCGATCCTTCGGCACACGGACCATTAGCGACCCATCATAAAACGAAGAGACATACAGTAGTTCACCATCGAGCACCGGAGCGCCGATTCCAATGGGCATGCGCGAGGGTGGAAAAGGATGCGCCCAAAATACTCGCCCGGTGTTTGGGTCCAGTCCAGACAAGCTGTCACCCGTCCAGCAAACCAGCACATCACGACCAGCTTGCTGAATAACAATTGGAGACGAGTACGACGCTCGTTCATTGAGCGACTTCCATACTTCCTCACCCGAGACTTTGTGGAAAGCAACCATGCAAGCACCGTTGGCGCCACCCACTTGCTGGATCACGAGGTCTTTGTAAATCAGGGGCGAAGCGGCAATTCCCCAAATTGGCATATTGATATCGTATTGATCATTCAAGTCGCGCGACCAGAGTATCTTACCGGACTGAGCCTCCAAGCAATGGAAATGTCCGACAGCCCCCACCGCGTAAGCGCGTCCTTGGTCGATTGTCACGCTCGCTCTAGGTCCAGCATCGTAGCCGACCGTGTAGACCGCTGGATAAACGTGTTTCCACAGCAGTTTCCCGGTGGCAGAATCAATGCACAAAATGCGTTCGGCTTGGCGAATATTGGACTTATCTTCGATATCGACTTGGCGGTCCATCACGTAGACCTTTCCATCAGCGACCGTTGGTCCACTATAGCCTGGTCCAATGTCGACAGACCAAGTCAAGGGCAATTGTCCCTCTGGCAAGTCGTCACGGATTCCCTGTTCGGCCCACCAGCCATCACGGTGAATGCCTCGCCACTGTGGCCAATCGTCAGCCACAGTTCCGTCGGAATTTGAGGTCAGCAAAACCGCAACCAAGCATATCACCGGCGTGAATCTCAACACAGGCATGTTCAGAATTCTCGTCAAATTGTGTATGAAACAGGGAAACAACGCGTAATTTAGCTAGCGCAATAGAATAGCCGAATACGCGCCGCGTGGCGAGTGTCCCATCTTCGTCAGTTGAATGGGCAACGAACATTCCCAGCACAAAATCACAGAAGCCTGAAAAATACTGCGCAGATCGTGACCTCCTTACCCACAGAGAGCATGTCGAGCTTCAGTAAGTTCCAAACGTCAGATAGAACGCCAAACAGATTTGCATGCAAGCTAATGGGAGCGCAACCGTCAGCCCAAAAAACAATTTCCAGCTTGCAATGATCTGAATTACTGTGACAACAATCAGTGTGCCTGCGAATTTTGCTGTGACAAAGGCTGCAACTTGCTGGAAACTGTTAACTGGCCCCTTGTCGATACCCATCAGCCACCGTGCAAGCGGATTCTGCTCGTACACGTTTAGGTACTCTGCATACTTGATAGTCAAGTACATGTCATAGCTGGCTACCGCTCCGATCGTGATCAACGACGCCAACAAAACTGCGTGCGACATCCCCAGATTCATCATTGCCCAAGCCGAAGCAGATTTCTTCACACTTCCATTCGCGCACATCCTGCCGGCATTTAGTACTTTAGCTGCCATAGTAGTCTGGCTGAAAATCCCATCAATCATCGGTTCTTGCTCCCATATGCGTTCAATCATTACCGCTTCCGCAACATTCCATCGCTAAGTACGTGCCAAACGAGACATGCGACCCCCTCCCGACTGGATCGGTGTTTAGATTCAAACGAGCAGGCAATGAGTCTGAAGTAACATTAATCGACCCAATCAACGGTCATGGGGGCGTTTTCAGCCATTTTGGAAACGGCAATCTAGCTCAAAAAATTGCCGGAAAGAACTCGTTCTTTGCCCGGTCCCAGCAGCTGCCAATAGCGATTGCTGAAGATCAGTGCTGACTGCCTATTTTTGATGCAGTGCGTTGATGAGCCAGATTTCACACCAATAACACAATATTCGTTGATCCCTCTGCGGTCACTGCAACTCTGCGTTAAAACATGCAAGATCATTTGA
>CAZVBC010000264.1:0-10325 GCA_964625155.1 uncultured Pirellulaceae bacterium | reverse complement strand
ATGACGCTGCCGAGACTTTTTGTATGACCGTATTAGGCTTGAAATTGTCTCGCAAAGCAAACGCCGTCAGTTCGTTGCATGGCCATATCTCGCGCAGAATGTGGTCGACGATGTGGCCAGATCGGGCTGAGGAAGAAGTGCCCATCGGACATATCACCAACGGCGTTCACGTTCCCAGTTGGCTGGCTTGGCAAATGGGCCAATTATACGATCGGCATTTTCCAGCCGGCTGGGTGCCCAAAATTGGTGAACCTGAAGTATGGCAGTACATTCACAACATTGATCCAGGTGAATTGTGGGAAACTCATAACGCGCTCAAGAACGAATTGCTGTCGTTCGTGCGTCGCAGGGTGAGTCGCCAGTGTCGTCGCCGTGGTGAGAGCGACGAGATTATTGAAGCGGCCCGAAACTTGATGGATCCCAACATTCTGACGATTGGCTTTGGGCGGCGATTTGCCACTTATAAACGAGCTAATTTGCTATTCACGGACTTGGACCGCATCGTGGCCATTTTGCATAATTCGGAGCGTCCGGTGCAAGTCATTTATGCTGGGAAGGCGCACCCCAAAGACGAGCCAGGCAAGCGATTTATTCAGCAGATTGCGAATCTGAGACATGAACCGATGTTTCGAGGGCGCGTAGCCTTTATCGAAGACTACGACATCAACGTCTGCAGACACTTGATTCAGGGTGTTGATGTGTGGCTGAACAATCCCCGACGTCCACTCGAGGCATCAGGAACCAGCGGCCAGAAAGCCGTTCTCAACGGCGGTCTAAACTGCTCGATTCTCGATGGCTGGTGGGCGGAGGCTTATAACGGTTCCAATGGTTTCGCGATCGGTCATGGGACCAGCCATGTGGATGATCGAGTTACCGACCAGCGCGACGCAGAATCGTTGTACGAAGTGCTTGAAGAACAAATTGTGCCAGCTTATTACGATCGCGATCGCGATGGACTGCCTCGCAAGTGGATCAAATTGATGATGAACAGCATCAGTACCTGTGCATGGCGATTCAGCTCGCATCGGATGGTCATGGACTATACCACCGAGGCCTATGTACCTGCCGCAGGTGGACTGAGCAAAGACATGAGCTTCAGGTATTAAATGTTCGCGAGCCCGGCCTTCGATTTCCGGTTGCCAGCGCATTTAACTTAGTGGTACGCGACCAACTCTTGCACAAAGCGAGTAGGTAAATTTAGGCTGGTGGCGTGGAAGTCTCGAATTGGAAATCTCGAATATTGTAGAAGGTCGCGGACAAAACTATTCGAGAAATCGTCAGGTTCGCCGTAGCTCGCGCCAGCTTTCGTGCCGCCGTCGTACTCCAGAAATTAAGGCGTCGCAAAACAATAGTTGTCCAAATTGGTTAAGTTGGTGTGGCAAGCTGGCATTAACGATTCGCTATACCTTCAATTTCATTCTGCGGTATGGGCTGGGCAGGCACCGGTCCGACTCGGTCTCGACAGCATGTTAGAATACCGCATAATCTCAGTTTGGGCTGGGTAGTTTCTCGACGCCTTTTTGAACGAGATAAGATGGCCAAGAAAAGTATTTCCGACGTTGATCCGCTAGGAAAAGTTGTTCTGATGCGAGTGGATTTTAACGTTCCACAAGACGACGATGGCACCATAACAGACGATCGGCGAATTCGTATGGCCTTGCCATCGATCGAATCGGTACTCAATCGCGGAGGCAAGTTGGTATTGGTCAGCCACCTCGGGCGTCCCAAGGGCAAAGGCCCTGAACCTGAGTATTCGCTCCGTCCAACAGCAGTACGCTTGGCCGAACTATTAGGGAAGCCTGTTTCGTTTGCGACCGATACCGTGGGTGCGGACGCGGAACAAAAAATTCGCCAATTGTCCAATGGCCAGGTTACAGTACTGGAAAACCTGCGCTTCAATGCCGGCGAAAAAGATGGCGATGCAGCGTTTGCTGGAAAATTAGCGGGTTGGGCAGATATCTACTGCAATGATGCGTTTGGAACTTGTCACCGTACCGATGCTTCGATGGTGGCTGTGCCGAAAGCCATGGGAACCAGCCCCAAAGTTGTTGGTTTTCTCGTCGCCAAGGAGATCGAGTATCTCAGCGAAGCAATTTCCAATCCACAACGACCTTTTGTGGCTATTTTGGGAGGGGCGAAGGTCAGCGACAAAATCAAGGTTATCAAGAACTTGCTCGGCATTTGCGATCGCGTGTTGATTGGTGGAGCGATGGCATACACGTTTTCACTGGCGCAAGGAGGAAAAACCGGTAAGAGTTTAGTCGAGCCGGACAAAGTTGAATTGGCCAAAGAGTTGATCGCGTTGGGTAAAGACAAACTCGTATTGCCCATCGACACGCACTGTGGCGACGCGTTCTCCAGCGACTGCAAGAAACAAGTTGTAAACGCTGGCGCAATTCCAGACGGATGGGAGGGACTCGACATTGGACCTGCAACGTCCAAACAGTATTCACAATTGCTGCACGATGCAAAGACCGTTGTATGGAATGGTCCGATGGGAGTTTTTGAAATGCCACCCTTCGATGCTGGAACTAAAGCAGTCGCAGCGGCCATCGCGGCTAGCAGTGCGGTGAGCATTATTGGCGGTGGGGACAGCGCCGCCGCTATCGAGCAACTAGGCTACGCCGACCAGGTTTCCCATGTCAGCACCGGCGGCGGAGCAAGCCTCGAAATGCTGGAAGGAAATAAATTCGAAGCAGTTGAGATACTTGATAACAAGTAACTTCATCGATTGATGATTCAACCGCCGAGCGCGAAAAAGCTTCGGCCCTGCGGGGACTTTGACACAGAATATGCGCAGTACTCATTTGCTGAAAACTCTCTAGGTCTCTGAACTTACTATGCACAACGAAGCTCTGCCAATCGAAATAGATGTGAGATCGGTTGCGCAGTGGCAGACTGAAAACAAGGACTTCATCTTGCTCGACTGTCGCGAGCAAGACGAATATGAAGTGTGTAGAATCGAAGGTGCAATGCTGATGCCGATGAGCCAGTGGCAAGCCCAATTAGACGAGCTGAAAAGATTGCGCGGAAAACATATCGTCGTCCACTGTCATCATGGTGTGCGTTCGTTGCGCGTCGCAAATTGGCTTAGGCAGAATGGATTCCCCGGCGCGCAGAGTATGGCAGGCGGTATTCAAGCATGGTCCGAAGAAGTCGATCCGGAAGTTCCCCAATACTAAGTGTTTCCGGTCGAAACGACCGGCAGCATCTGCGGAACGAAGACTTTTGAATTCCAGCCACCGCATCCATAGCATTCATGGCGACGATGGAATGATAGGCTCAGATCCTAACTGCAAAGCTCGTAATCATGTTTACGCTGCAAACTGGAAACCGGAATAGGGCCAGCTCCTTATTGAGACGGCGCGAGTGGATGCGAGTGGGTGGCTTGAGCTCAATCGGTTTAACGCTGCCGCAACTGATCCAAGCTGAGGATTTGGCCAGCGAGTCAGTTCGAGAAACGTCGTTCGGAAAAGCGAAAGCATGTATTCTGTGTTTCATGTTCGGCGGCCAACCGCATCAAGACCTGTTTGACCTTAAACCGCAAGCAGTCAGCGAAATTCGAGGCGAGTGTCTGCCGATCGCCTCCAGCGTGGCCGGAATCCAATTGGGTGAACTGATTCCCCAGGTCGCCGCCAATGCCCACCGATTGGCGCTGGTCAGGTCGGTCACGCACGTCGACAGCACTCACACTATTGCCATGCACAATATGATGACGGGCTATCGGCATCGGCGCCCACAATCAAATCCCATGAATGCTCCCGATGATTTCCCTTGTTTTGGCTCGGTAGTCCAAAAGTTGGTTACTAGTCGTGGAGTTCTTCCCTCGGGAATCAGTCTGAATGCACCGGGAAATGAGATCCCGCTGGGACACATTTTTCCGGGCTACTTCGCAGGTTTTTTGGGGGCTGCATACGATCCGATGTTCGTCACGGACGATCCTGCTGACAGCTCGTTTGCGCCACTACGCACTATCGAAGTAGATAAAGCTGGCCTTGACAATCGCGCCAGTTTGCTGGCGCAATTGGACCGAATGCGTGAAACACTCCGATTCGAAAACGCCATCGAAACCACCGATCGGTTTCAGCAGAAGGCTCTTCATTTGGTGAGCTCTCGCGACGCCCGCGCTGCGTTCGATCTAACGACGGAACCAGTCAAATTGCGCGAGCGATATGGCTATTCTAGTTTTGGGCAGGGTTGTTTGTTGGCACGACGATTGGTCGAAGCTGGCGTGAAACTGGTGACCGTAAATTGGGCGCGCAACTACCAACCCAAAATTGCGGATCATTGGGATACCCATGCGAAGCATTTTTATTGGTTGCGACATCGACTTTGTCCTGCTTTTGATGCCGGATTATCGACTTTGCTGGAAGACCTCGAGCAACGAGGAATGCTGGGCGACACCTTAGTTGTGGTCATGGGAGAATTTGGTCGCACACCTCAAATTAATAAAGACGCGGGACGAGATCATTGGCCTGGGTGCAATTCAATATTGTTTGCAGGAGGCGGAATCACAGGAGGGCAAGTTTGGGGCGCGTCCGATAGTATCGCAGCATACCCAGCATCCGACCCGGTCGAACCGCAGGACGTGGCTGCAACAATTTACCACGCGCTGGGCATTCGGCTGGAAACCGAATTGATCGACCATTCTGGCAGACCCATGCCACTGTGCACCGGTGAACCAATGCTAAGACTTTTTGCGTAATGTAGCATTAGTGACAAACAGTTCTGTCGATATAGATCGAACAGCTCGACCTATTGCTTTGTCACAACTTAGTTTTAGGGATCGGGAGGGGGAAGCTCCTGCTGAGTCAACTGAGCGGTGGTTCGGCGGGAACCTCGCTCTCCCGTTTCCGCAATTCCTAATTGTTAGCGGTGACAGAACAATAGGCTGTTGGTGATGGATTCACAAAGAGACATTTCGGACGATGGGTGGAGTTATTTACCCTTAGAGTCACAAAGGGAATACAGACTACCCTTGCAAGCCCCAATGCTTTGCCAAGAAAAGATTCAGGACAGTGAGGTCAAGATTTGAGCTCCCCAATTTTCTTTGTCGTCAAACGAGTGGCAGAGATCCTAGGTGTTCTCATCGAACGATCTGCACTTCAGTCATTGGACGACACGGTTGGCAATCAAGTGCAATTGGAGACCCTTGGTCGTCAACTGGGAATCACCTTTATCAGTGCCTCTTTAGATCCAGATGAAGCTCAATTGTTGTTGGACGAGCAGTTTCCGGTTCTCATTTTAGAAGGGGACAATACGTGGTGGGTGTTCAGCCATAAGTCGGCCCGCGGTATCCATGCCAGCAAAATTGAGAATGATATCGTAGCTGAACAAACGCTTTCCGGCGATCGATTCGCCAAGTTATTGCAGGGGCAAGCGGTCACTGAGTCGTATGTGGCCAAGAAAGAACTAAACTGCGCAACGTTGTCCGCAGACACGAACTCCAGGAGGGTAATTCACTCGCCACAAACGAGTGTCACGGGGCCACACCACGCTCACCATGCTCCTTCCCCAAAGCCCCTGAAAAGGTTCTGGAGTTTGCTGCGTTTGGACTGGCGCGATATCTGGACATTGGCTGTATTTGCTGTGGTGACGGGCGTACTGAGCCTGGCAACGCCCTTGGCCGTCGAAGCATTAGTTAACGTAGTAAGCTGGGGCACATATACGCAGCCACTGCTCATTCTCGCCTTGATCTTGTTCACCTGTTTAGCTTTAGCCGGATTTTTGGGCATCTTGCAAGTGGTCATTGTGGAATTGATCCAACGACGCCAATTTGTACGCATCGTCGGCGATTTTGCTCATCGATTTCCTCGCGCAAACCGACAGGACTTGGAGGCTGAACATCCGCGCGAGTTGGCCAATCGATTCTTCGAAATTATGACGTTGCAAAAATCGACTGCCGTTTTGCTACTGGATGGATTAACCATCGTCTTAACAACCGCGATGGGGATGTTGTTGTTAGGTTTTTATCATCCATTTTTGCTGGGATTTGACCTCGTATTGTTGTTCACGATGATATCAGTCACTTGGCTTCTTGGTCGTGGAGGAGTGCGTACTGCAATTGAAGAATCAGTGATCAAATACGAAATCGCTCATTGGTTGCAAGATGTGTTGGCTAGCCCGAGCGCCTTCAAGTTACATGGAGGTGCGACGTTAGCCATCGAGCGAGCCAATCGGCTGACCACGGAGTATTTAACGGCGCGTCAACGTCAGTTCCGCGTGTTGCTGCGGCAAGTTGCCTTTTCAATTGGTCTACAAGTAATTGCATCGACGATTTTGCTGGGATTGGGAGGATGGTTAGTCATCAATCAACAACTCACAATTGGACAGTTGGTAGCCAGCGAGTTGGTGGTCACAGTTGTCGTAGGTGCCTTTGCCAAAGCGGGCAAGTCGCTGGAAAAATTCTACGACGCGATGGCGGCCATCGACAAAATAGGACATTTGCTGGATATGCGAGTCGATCCCCATTTTAATGCCGGCAGCGCGGCATCAACGCCCATGGCTGTGAGGTGGGAGTCTTTGGAGTTTCATGTCCCCGGTGCCGAGAGCCACTACAAAATCGGCTCTGCGTCAATCAATCCGAACTCGCGTGTGGCAATTTGTGGAGCCGACAGAACTGCATCGACATTGTTAATGCGCGCGTTGGTGGGCCTAACGACTCCGCAACGAGGATTGATTGAAATAGCAGGCTTGGAACCTATCGTAGCGGCGCATTCACCCGCTGGTTCGATCGTTGGTTACGCCGGTCAACCTGAAATATTTCGCGGGACGATCAATGAAAATATCTCGCTCGGGCGCCAGACGATTACCTCGGCGAGCTTGCGTGAAGCTCTGGTGCAGTGTGAGTTGTGGGATGCGGTGCTGCGATTCCCTCTGGGCAGCGATACCATGTTGCAGACCAACGGCTATCCATTGTCCCATTCCCATCGCTTGCGCATTTCATTGGCTCGGGCTATTGCAGGCAAACCCAAATTGTTGCTCATTGACGGTATCCTTGACGAACTCGAACCTACCATTTGTGAACGCATCTGGGATGCACTTGCCAAAGCGGATTCGCCGTGGACTTTATTGATCGTAACGGATCGCCCAGAACTCATTGCCGGTTGCGACCAACGTATTGATCTTTCCAATGGTCTGTTGAGATGAACTTGCACACGCACTCAAACATTTCGTCTACCGCAGTTACTAACACCCCGCACGCAGTTACCGAAACGTCGGAAAACGTCATGCTGTGGCAGGAGTTCCCAGCACTTCAGCTTGTGCGTACCGGACGGGTCGTACGATTGCTTGGCAGGTGTGTTTTCGTAATGCTGTTGTTATCAGTGATTGGAATGATATTCGTTCCTTGGCAACAAACCGCGCGTGGCACAGGTCGTGTAATCGCTCTGGATCCTCAGCAGCGGCAACAGACCATCCAAAGTTCTTATGACGGCATCATCAAGTTTGTCAAACCGGGCCTGCGCGAGGGTAGTGAGGTGCGCGAAGGTGACCTGATCGTCGAGCTGGAGCCCTTTGCCGCACAAGCCGTCGAACAGCTTGAAGGACAGATGGCACAGGCCAAGATCAAACGGCTGCAACAGGAAGCGATCTTAAAGTTAACCAACGAAAACGTGAATTTTCAAGTTACTTCGGGACAGCAAATGCTCGAAGCCCTGGAAAGCCAAGTTGCTGCAGCGAGCGAGAAACACCAGCAGCAATTAAGCGAAGTGGAAGTTCTGAAAGCTGAGTACGACCAAAAACAATATGAACTCGATCAAGCAAAGAAGTTATTTCCTCGCGGAATTATCTCAGAGCAGGAATTGGTAACCAAACGCAACGACTGGACATCTGCTGTCAATAAGCTGGAAAAAGGGGAAGCGGCGACCCAAGAGGCCTACTTTGCTCTACAGGCAAAAGAAAAAGAATTGCTGTCCAAACAGCAGGATATTTTCATCAAGAATCGCGAAGCCTCTGGAAAAGCCCAAGAGGAGAATAAGAAAATGACCGAAATCGAAAAAGAACTCCTCGATCTGGAGGGCAAAAGAGGTGAACTGAATCGCCTCAAAATCGTCGCGCCCCGCAACGGTTATTTGCATGAGTTGGTAGGACTCGAGAATGTCGATACGGTAAAAAAGGGAGACGATCTCTTCACTGTTATCCCCGATGCTGAAGAGTTAGCTGTGGAACTAAAAATCAGCGGCAATGACATGCCGTTAGTCCACGAAGGTGATCGCGTTCGCTTGCAATTTGAAGGCTGGCCAGCCGTTCAATTCGTTGGCTGGCCATCGGTGGCTGTTGGTACATTTGGAGGCAAGGTGAATCGCATTAGTCCCACCGATGACGGTGCTGGCAATTTTATTGTGTTGGTAATACCCGACCAACATTTTCCAGCAGAATCATTGTGGCCGGATAACCGATATTTGAGGCAGGGTGTACGAGCAAACGGCTGGATCTTATTGAAACAGGTTGCCCTGGGTTACGAAATTTGGCGCCAATTAAACGGGTTTCCACCCGTAATTGCCGATAAACCGCCGACCAAGAAAGACGATAAAGTAAAGGTTCCTAAACCTTAAAACGCGGCTGAACATGATGTTGGAATTGCTGTTTATGGACGGCAGCAACTGCATGAAATGGATTGCGATAGTGTACTTACAGTTTTTCAGGATCGCGATATTACTAACTGGGCAAGTTGCCGCGCCCATTACTGACACTCAAACAACGCCCAATCAAGCTGACAACTCTGCTCCTCAGCCGCCGATCACTGGCCCAGCCGACCCTGCACTGGATCCGAATAATGACCGGCAAGGCATGGCTGCGACTGAGCTTCCGCCGGAGTTGACGCTGGCTGATGTTATTGCCAGCATTTACCGCTCGTTTCCTGTCGTCGAACAAGCCCGTTTGCAACAGTCTGTCGCCAGAGGCGATTTGGTATCCTCTTTCGGCGCGTTTGACACGAGGTTGTACGGCGGCTCCCTGTCAGAGCCGAGTGGTGTGTATCGAAATTATCGGCAAGAGATTGGTCTGGCCAGGCGAACTTGGTGGGGCGGGTATGTGGGAGCCGGATATCGACTGGGGCGAGGCGATTTTGCTCCTTGGTACAAAGAAAGAGAAACTGATAAGAGTGGTGAATACAAGCTGGCAGCTACCTTTCCGCTGCTGCAAGGGCGAGCGATTGATGCCTACCGCGTAGCCATTTTCCAAGCCTCCGTGGACCAACGATTAGCTGAACCACTATTACAACAAGCAATTCTAGACACTGCTCTTGAGGCGACGCGAGTCTATTGGCAGTGGGTGGCTGCGGCAGCGTCGGTAACGGCACAAGAGAGCCTGTTGTCGTTAGCAAAAACTCGCGGCGAACAATTAGACACGGGCTTTAAGGCAGGACGATTCAAAGAGGTAGATGTCATTTTTAATCGCCAATTGATCGCCGAGCGTGAAGGCAAAGTTCTAGAAACTCAACAGAAACTTGTCTCGGCGTCAAGCAAATTGGCGATTTTTCTGAGAGATGACAACGGGCAAATCATCTTCCCAGTGCAATCCTGGGCTCCATTGAGATATCCCATTGTTCAACCACCACCTGCTGGCGATTTTCAAGCTGATTTGTCACAAGCGTTGTCGCGGCGTCCCGAACCTAAATCGCTATCACTGGAGATTCAGCGGTTGCAATACGAGCAAAGATTGGCCCGCAATCAGCTCTTACCTCACTTCGACGTAATTGGAGAAGCATCCCAAGATGCTGGTGACGCAGCATCTTCGGCCAACGACAAGAGTCGCTTCGAGTTGCTCGTGGGTGTTCAAGGTGAAGTCCCCATCCAGAGACGTAAAGCTCGCGGAAAACTCCAATCCGTCTCCGCGAAAACTATGCAGCTCAATGAGAAATTGCGACTGCAACAAGACAAGATCGCATCAGAACTGCAAATTGCTTTCGGCTCATTGAACCTCGCTGCGGGTCGTGTAAAGCAAGCGGAGACAGCGCTGCGTACTGCCGTGGATGCGCTGGAAAGGTATCGCTTCGCTTTTACACAAGGGTACGTCGATCTCATCTATCTCAACTTACTCGAAACCAAGGCCAACGAAAGCGAGATCAAATTAATCGAAGCCCAGGAGAATTGGTTCGATTGGCTCGCCGCGATGCAAGCCGCGCTCGGGCTCGATCCACTCGATCAGTCCTTGACCGTTGGTCGACTGCCACGATCTCAAATGCCAACGCCTGGGAGTTTTCAAAACCTCCAAACACCCAGTGAAGACGCATTGCGACAGGACTGGCAACGCAATGGTCGTGCGGCACCTCAATAAGACGATGCGTGTTCCACAACGCGTTTCAGCATTTTCAATACTCGTCA
>CAZVBC010000263.1:0-10344 GCA_964625155.1 uncultured Pirellulaceae bacterium | reverse complement strand
TTGTCTCCGGCAATCAGCTTCGGCCCGATGAGTTAATTGTATGGGATACGGTAAGTTGGCAGCCTGCCAGTCGCGTCACGGTTGGTGGCGGCGACGCGGCAGGGGGACTGACAAGTATTTCGTCGATCAACGTGGACCGTTGGGGTAGCCGATTATTGGCAGCAACCTCCAACGGTACCTATGAAATAAACTTAGCTCAGGCGCAATCCCAGTCGGTAGTAGTCGTCAACGAACGTACTGAGCAGGTTCAATTTGGCATCAAGACGACGGGCAGCAATGCGCAGCCCTTACAGCACGATCAGATTTTGCGTTCCTTTTCGGAGGATACCGTCGATCACGCTCGCGCCGCTGAAATGGTACAGTTCTTGCGGGATGCGGATGGAAATCCGTTGTGGTTTACGATCGATGCGACACCTCGACACGGCCGCCTTGAGCTGACCACACATGGAGAATGGCGCTATGTTCCAGCAGCCGATTTTTACGGCCAGGACGCGGCAGTTATTCGAGCACACGACGGTATGGCATCCAGCTCCGCAATCACGGTGAACATCAACGTTGCGGGAGTTAACGATCCACCCGTGGATATGCGAACTGATGTTGTTCCGATTCAAGAGAATACTATTGGGGTGACATCGCTTGGCTTCATAACTGTCTATGATCCTGATCGTGACTCGCAGTACATTTTTACGACTTCCGACTCACGCTTTGTCGTATCTCAGGGAGAGATTTTTCTGCAACCGGGTGCAATTTTAGACTACGAAAGGGAGCGACAAATCGCTGTCGATGTAACGGCGATTGATGTTGAGCGACCCGAATTCTCAATAACTCGCTCGACGACAATTGCGATCGTCGATGTGAACGAACCTCCCATAAGCTTGGCATTATCGAATAATAGAACTTTCGAAAATCAATCTGGTAGGGAAATTGGATTGATCGTCGTCAATGATCCTGATGGTACCAACGACTTGGTCTACACAGTGTCCGACGGACGATTTGAAGTTGTCGGCGGAGTGCTGCGGTTGCGTGCCGGTGCCGAACTAGATCACGAATCGGAATCGCAAGTCGAATTGGTGGTGTCGGGCGCTCCGGCTGAGGTCGACACGCCTGATGTGACCTCAACCATTACTATTATTGTTGGTGACGAGAATGATCCCCCCGCAGGAATCACCTTATCTGGTAGAGAAATCCTCGCGGACAAGGAAGGTTTTGTTATCGGTACGGTTACTGTGCTGGACCAAGATCGGTCAGACAGTTACGAAATCTACGTTTCGGATCCTCGTTTTGAAGTTGTTGGCCGCACGCTGAAATTGCGAGACGACCAGTATATCAGCATGTTGGAAGGCGGATCCGTCTTGATAACGATTTACGCCATGGCTCAAAACGGCGATTTCGTATCGGAGAATTTTAGGCTGACAGTAAAGTCAAAGCCGAATTCGCATAATAACTTGCACAATCCCATGGACGTCAACAATGATGGTTTCGTAACTGCGATGGACGCGCTGATACTGGTGAACTATCTAAATCAGAATGGACCACAAGAATTGGGGCCCGAGGAGCCCGGCGAAGGTGAACTGCCGCAGTACATCGACGTGAACAACGATGGCGCGGTCAGCCCGATCGATGTACTGATCATCATTAACCATCTCAATAACGCTAATCCTCCATCGGCTGCTGGTGAATCGCCAGAAGTCGACTTGCGCTCGGCAAGTACGTTTGAAAAGCAAGACGACCAAGATAGCGATTCTGTGGCTGGTGCAGTACAAATGGACCTGGAACTCGAATCGCTTCTGGAGCAGCTTTCCAGTGAGCGAGTTAAGCGTCGGCGTGCGTAAGTTAAATTCTTTGATAAGCGCGCTGGTCCAGGGCCTTATGTATCGAACAAATTCCTGCGGACAAAGATCGGAAACAGGTTCATGATGGAACGCGAGCTCGAACCCGAATTGATGGACACAGAGCAGGATGCCATGCTCTACGATGCGATGGATCATGCACATGTAAATAGTCTGTTTGTAACTGATTTGCTGGCAGAGGGTGAGTTCGGAGACGATGTTGTCGACTTAGGTACGGGGACGGCGTTGATCCCAATCGAGCTGTGTCGCCATCATCAGACTTGTCGCGTGATGGCGAGCGATGCAGCGGTTAGCATGTTAGAAATTGCCCGTTACAATGTGGCTGCCAGCGGGTATGAAAACCGTATACAGTTGCATTTTGGCGACGCTAAACAACTCGGATTTGTGGACGATATGTTCGACTTGGTGATGTCAAACAGTTTAGTGCACCACATAGCCAATCCCCAGACCGTAATTGCGGAAATGGTGCGGATTGCTCGATCGGGCGCAAGAATTTTTGTGCGAGATCTGTGCCGGCCCGCCAGTATGCATGAGATAGAGTCGTTGGTTGCAATGTATGCCGAACGCGAAACCGCTGAAGCTCAGCAACTTTTTCGCCAATCGTTGGCGGCCGCGTTAACGTGCGAAGAGATGACCGAGATCGTGCAATGTCTTGGCCAAGATCCTACTTGTGTCAAGATGTCCAGCGATCGGCACTGGACATGGGCGACCAGAAAGGAATAGGTGGTGAGGCAATGCAGCAATACTTGCAACTGCTTCGAAAGATTGTGGATCATGGATCTGAAAAATCAGACCGCACCGGCACAGGCACACGCAGTTTGTTTGGGCACCAAATGCGTTTTGACCTAGCGAAAAACTTTCCCTTGCTGACAACTAAACGAGTGCATTTGCGCAGCGTCATTGTGGAGTTGTTGTGGTTTCTGCGAGGAGATACAAACGTCGGGTTTCTGCATGACCATCAAGTTTCTATTTGGGACGAGTGGGCCGATGCGCAGGGTGAGTTAGGACCGGTGTACGGTAAACAGTGGCGAAGTTGGCAATGTTCCGATGGGCGAACCATAGATCAGATCGCGTGGGTCGAGAACGAAATTAGACACAATCCAGATTCCCGCCGATTAATTGTCAGTGCATGGAATGTCGCCGATATCGACAAAATGGCGTTGCCTCCGTGCCATTTGCTATTTCAGTTTTATGTCGCCGATGGGCGATTGAGTTGCCAACTATATCAGCGCAGCGCAGACGTGTTTTTGGGAGTTCCGTTCAATATTGCGTCATATGCGCTGCTGACGCTGATGATGGCCCATGTTACCGGTCTTGAGCCCGGAGAGTTCGTACACACGTTTGGCGATGTGCATCTCTACAATAATCATCTTGAACAAGCGGCAATTCAATTGATGAGGGAACCTCGTTCCTTACCCAAGTTGGTCATACGCAACAAGCGACAGTCGGTTACGGATTTTTGCTTTGAGGACTTTGAGTTAGTCGATTATGCACCACATCCTCACATTTCTGCACCTGTGGCAGTTTAGTGGCCTTGAAAGTTTGATTGACAGATCGATTGTGCCGGGCTGAGTATTTCGCGTAAGATTGTGAACGGGAAATTGAGAAGTACTGCAACGAAAATTCTCGGGAGTTTTGGTCATGCAAGGTTTTATTACGTGGTGTGCAATTCTGGTGCTTGCGATTTCTACGTCCATGCGGCTGGAAGGCCAAGAGGCCAAGGCTACGTACAGGATTGTCAAGTCGACGACTTCCATCACCGTGGACGGTAAACTCGACGAACCAGCGTGGCAGCAAGCAAAAAGTGTAGGAGACTTCGTTTTTCCTTGGTGGCAGGACGGCCCCAAAGAGCAGACAGCGGCCAAATTATTGTGGGACAGCAATCATCTCTACGTTGCATTTCAATGTGAAGATCGTTTTGTAAGTGGTGACCAAACTGAACGCGACGCTCGCGTTTACCAAGACGATTGTGTGGAGGTATTCACTTCCCCGAATCCGGACCAGCCGTTGAATTACTTCAATATTGAAATGAACGTTCGAGGTGCATTTTTAGACCAGCATCATCCAGACGGTCCAGGCAAACCCGTGCCGGGACAATGGAATGCGGAAGGGGTGAAAATCGCCACATCGGTACAGGGAACGTTGAACGACGATACGGACCAAGACCGCGGCTGGATTCTTGAGGCGTCGATTCCGTTTGCCAATTATGCCAAAGTTGCCAAACACACGCCTCCGCAGGTGAACGACATATGGCACATGAATCTGAATCGGTTGGGAGGCAAGTCGAATCCTCAATATAGCCAGTGGACGGCTTCAAAGACCGAGCGTCCTCAGTTTCATGCTCCTCAAGATTTTGGTCGAGTGATATTTGTCGACAAATAGCAAACTGGATGGCTCAGCTCCGTTCGATCCAAACAACTGGCTCGGGCTGGATTGCTTGTGCGACGGGGCTGCCCGCGTCTTTGCGACCGCTGCCCGCCAATCTACTGACGGCACGCACGTTCATGTTGCCAGTACAAGCGATCTGACAACTCAAGCGAACTCCGCTCAAACCACGGGCGGATAAACAATCACGTTCTGCTTGAGTAATTTTTGTCGGCTCCCCTTCGATGAACTCAACTCGACATGTTGTGCAACGTGCGTTTCCGCCACACGCATGCAATTGATCGATCCCTGCGTCTTCGGTCAGTGCCAGGACAAGTCGCTTTCCTTCTTCGACTTCGAAGGTTCCTACGTTCTCCACGTTCAACTTCGGCATGTCGTTCTTTCTACAGTTGCGTAATTGGTGTTAGGTCTTTGTGAATCTTAAATGCGTATTCGGCAAAGTAATTGTGCTTGTCACAGCTTGATTTTGGGGATTGGGAGGCCGAAGCTCTGGCTGAGCCAATTGAGCTGAGGCTTTTAAGTAACGGCTCGGTAGCAACCTCGCTCTCTCGTTTCTGCGAACCCTAGTTCTTAGTTGTGACAGGCTGTTTGTTGAAGCTATTTCGTGTCAGTTACGTCAGGGTTACATAGCTTCCAGTGTCGGTAGGCACTCTGGATATCTCGCATCAAGATCCAGTCGCCTTTGGTTTTTGAGTCGCTGGTCAGTTTTGTGTCGGGATTAATTTCACCCGCCTCGATTTTCTTCAGTAATTCGGTGTCATTGAGTGGCCCAATTTTTTTGGCGCGATTAAAAAACGTTGACTTCAAAAAGTACCAATCGGCAGCCATGTATGTCTCCTTGTACGCTCTGTCAGCAGGTTGCTTTAGAATTCGTCAATGCAACTGGAAATCCGGCCAAGTCAACATTATATGTGACACTCTCAGGCCATGTGTTTTCCGACGAGATCGTCGATCAGTTTATCCAGATCCTGGCGAGCGATACCCATTTTCGCTGCCGCCAAAGCGAACAAACGTTTTTCAATCTCGGACAGTTTACCGTCAGCCGCCATGATACGAATGAGGTCGGAGAGCATTTTGTTCTGTTCGTCCCGGTCGATAGGGAATCGCAGTTTTGCTTGATTTCCCAAGGCAAAGGAAATCGCTTTTTCTAGATCTCCCTCTGCCAAACCTAACTCAGTACAACGATCGATCAATAGCGAAATTTCTTGTTCGCTAAAGACCCCATCGGCAGCCGCCATGATAACCAGGTTTTTCAAATGATCGAGTTGTTGCACAAGCCTGCTCCGACTGAATAGTATTCCGTTAGTAGATCAAAAGTTGTCCAAATGAGGCATCAGGAAACTGCCAAAGGATGGATTGTCTCAGCAAACGAGAGTACGTCAAGCTCGCCGAATGAAGTGCTCGGCGTAGGAACGGACATGTTTGCCATTCAATACATGAACCATTCGCAGTTGTTGAACTAGAGCATCGTTAAAGTGGCTGAGTGGAATATGAATGAGTTTTCGGTGGAATTTCGTCGCGATTCGCCGCCAGGCGGCACCTGGTGCTGAAGGACAGACCAAAGAGATATGTCGCTCGCGCGCATGCAAACAAGCTGCAGCGAGCAAGCGTTCCTCTAATGTCTCGACGAATTCCAAACGCGGGTCGGTCCATACGTCTGCAATCGCAACTGGAGGATACAGAAACATGGCTCCACCGTAAGTAGCCATGGCGATTCCTGGGCCGACCAATTCTTCGCGAAAATCGGTTGCGAAAAAGGCTAATGTAGATTCTTCACTGTGTTCGGCAAACCAAGTCGTACGCCACGGATAATCCTTGGGATCCGCCGGAACATCAAACAACATCACACAACAGTCGAGTGCACCAATGCTTGGTGGCATGACTTTAACGTAGATTTCGCCATCGTACCAATGGCGCAAGGTTTCACGAATATCGATACCATCTTTGATGCTGGTCGAAAACTTCTCGCTACGGGCAAGGTCCATGCCGACGATTGCTCGGGCCCGATCCACGACACGCGAACGGAAACTCTCAATGAGGCTATCCTCGGGAGGCCAGGAACATTGCATATACGGATTCCACTGGGTCTTCCACCG
The DNA here is from genome assembly GCA_964625155.1 of uncultured Pirellulaceae bacterium. Classification (GTDB taxonomy): domain Bacteria; phylum Planctomycetota; class Planctomycetia; order Pirellulales; family Pirellulaceae; genus Aureliella. The sequence continues at coordinate 4,013 of CAZVBC010000263.1, read as the reverse complement.
CTGTTGCTCCAACCGATCAGGGCGCCGTTGCAATTCTAAAGAACGCCACGTCATGGGTGGTCCACCTAAGCGATTGACAGTGTTTGCCATGTCACCACCAAGAAATCGAACTTGATCAATCCCCAAGCGGAGTTCTTCGTATCCCAATTCGTCTTGGAACGGATAATTGCGAGCTGTCTCAATAGTATGTATCGCAAATTGGTCACCGAGAATCTGCTTTGCTGCAACCACAATCGTGTACAGGTCCGGCGACATGCGCCGCTGCATCAAAGTCATGTTCCGAATATACTTCAAGCATTGGCCAAGCAATAAGGGCGTTATTCTTCGAGCGCGTTTGCCGAGATCTTGCAAATAACTCGCACGCGCAGAGACCAATAATTGCTTGACGCCATCAATGGAAATATTCTCGTCGTCATCTAGGGCCACTCGAGCCTTTTCATATAGTCCTGTGATGAATGGCAGTTCTCCAAACATGAATAACAGCGAGCTTGGATTGACAGCGTACGTGGAAGGGGGCTCGACTGCATCATGCTCAGGCAATTCAACTGGCTGTTGATGGTAGGCTTCGCGCAGCCACGGCCATTGGTCGATGGAGCAGATTGCCACAATGCGCCTGTGTTTGCGCTCCAACTCGCGCAGTCGCCAGCCCATGAATTGCATTCTTTGGCGAAATTGCAGGCTATCCGGTCGTCCGATGCTTGGCAGTACCGCTGTCGCAAATTTTTCCAAAGTAACCGTTTTTAAAGCATAAGGATCAGGCATCACATCGGCATGCGCGATGAACTCGTTAGTTTCCAAGTCGATGAATTCGATAGGTAAATGCTCACCGCGCGCAACGCGAATACCCATGATTACGCTTTGGCACGGATCGATTGGTACATAGCTCCATGCCCGCGAATTTTCACTATCGTCGGCGTCTTCCGTATCGTCTCGCCAATTTGAGCCATAGTCAGGTAAACAGCGTTGCAAGACAATCGAAGGGGTGGGCAAATGATCCACCGCTTCCAAAACATACGCGCGAAACGATTGTGGCAAGCCAACTGCCAAGCAATCAAATGGATTCTCCAACAACCACTTGCGCACTGCCAGCGCACATTGCCCGCTACCATTGACAACTGGTAAGCAAGTTATCCGTGTGCCTAGATGTAAAGGTGATGGTCGCATATCCGTAATTTAGCTCGCTCTACAATTGCCCTGTATAAATTTGTTCTATGTGCTCTGTTCAGGATATGTTCTCGGTTTCGCGATAATTCTCAGTATCTTGGTGAAATCGTCCGGCTGAGTTAAGTGGGCATTGGTAACTATGGAAAGACGTGTTAGGACCCTCGAATTCCCCTTTCGCCCCCGCTGTCATCAGTTTCCGTGAAGCTCAGAATTTAGTCTGGACAGAGTACAAGCGGCTTTATTGTAGACACTTATTTCGCAGGCGTATGCCAGACCCAAAGGGACCGGGCCCATCCATGACGCTGGAAGAGCCTATTCCTGCTCGTAAGACTACTGTCTAATTTGGGAAACAGCGTCCAAAGCCCGTAATTCGCCTGATTTCACAGTATCAGCAGTTCTCGTGGCGAAGTGGATTGTTAGGGTTTTCCACCAATCAGAATCCAATCATCGATTATGAACCGAAGTGAATTGCTCAAGAAGATCATTAGTCATAGTGAGCCATTTGATTTGGCAGTAGTAGGCGGAGGAGCGACGGGGGCCGCAATTGCCATGGATGCGGCCAGTCGTGGTTTTGCCGTCGTCTTACTGGAAAAACATGATTTCGGCAAAGGAACGTCGAGTCGTTCCACGAAGTTGATTCATGGTGGCGTTCGGTACTTGGAGCAAGGTAACTTAGTGCTGGTTCGCGATGCACTGTTGGAGCGATCGCTCTTGCTCAAGAACGCGAATCACCTCGTCCATGATCTTGAGTTCGTGTTGCCTTGTCGCAACTTTGGGGAGTTGTGTTATTTCGGATTAGGTCTAAAGCTGTACGACCTGCTTGCCGGCAGTCGCGATTTCGGCAAGTCGAAATCCCTCAGCAAGATGGAAATTGAACAGCGAGTTCCTACCTTAAATCCCGCAGCCTATCGCAGCGGACTTGCGTACCACGACGGTCAATTTAACGACAGCCGGTTGGTCATCAACTTCATTCAGACGGCGGTTGAACACGGTGCGCTGGCCATTAACTACGCTCCGGTCGTAGCTCTATCAAAAGACCCGCTCGGGAAAATCAATGGCCTTCGATTTCGCGACGAAGAAACTGGCAACGAGCAAGAAATCCGTGCGAGGACGATCATCAATGCTGCCGGGCCATTTGGTGACGATGTTCGTCGTTTGGATTCGCCAAACATTCGACCGTTACTTGCGGCCAGCCAAGGAATCCACCTTGTCCTACCCAATCGGTACTTACCTGGCACGACGGCTGTGATTGTTCCGCGAACTCGCGATGGACGAGTCATGTTCCTCATTCCTTGGCATGGTCAAACACTGGTTGGTACCACAGATACTCCGCTCAGCACAGTAACCGCAGAGCCATGCGCGCTACAGGAGGAAATCGATTTCTTACTGTCGACGGCAAGCCAGTATCTCTCGATAACGCCTCGCCTCGATGATGTGCAGAGCGTTTTTGTGGGTATTCGCCCTCTTGTTCTGTCAGGATCGGGAAAGCGTGCGAAGACGTCGCGAATTTCACGCGATCACGTTGTGCACGTCGCCGAATCCAACTTGATTACCATCGCAGGTGGCAAATGGACCACCGTACGTAAGATGGCTGAAGACGCAGTCAATCGAGCGATTCGAGTTGGGCATTTACCTGCGAAACCGTGTGTCACTAGAGAGCTCATGATTCATGGTGCTGGTGCCAGCCGGTCAAGCAACTCCGACCTGGCGTATTACGGAAGCGACGGAGTTCAGATCGACCTGCTTGCTGGTGGCGCCGCCGATGCCCACGTTCGCATGCACCCAGATCTTCCCCTGACGGTTGCTCAGGTCCAGTGGTCAGTTCGGCAGGAAATGGCTAGAACCATTGAAGATGTGTTGTCCCGACGTACCCGCAGCCTGATCTTAAATGCGCGCGCAACTGAATCTGTCGCAGAGCAGGTTGCCAGCGTCGTTGCTCGAGAACTCGGACGCGACGTTCATTGGGAACAGGCACAGTGCGAGCACTTCTTGAAGCTCCTCCGCGTGTACAAATTGCCGACTTGCTGACACGCGCTGAAGGCGCTTCCTAATGCCCCAGCACGTTATCAATAGCTTGGCAGAAGGCGGGGCACTTTTGATAAAAACTCAGCTCACCATGCGTACCACCGATCGAATTGCGACAATCGAACTGGATGATGCGCGCATCGGGTTGTAATGGTGTGGTTGATAAAGGGTCTGACGTGCCACCAGGTATGTTGGCGATCCCGGCAAATCCGGCGGCGAGCGGCGATGAATCTTCTTCGAGAAATCGGTAGCGTTTGAGAATAGGATCACGCGAATTGTATACGTTCACCAATCGTTCTACTCCGTCGAGCACCTGGCCATAGTGCTGGCCGCGTGCCAGCCAATGCTGTTCGAAAGCGGGAGCAATGAGACTGACGCGAACGAATGGCAATGGCTCCAGGCTGTTGGGTAAGCAATGTCCATTCAGGGCACCACCCATGATCAATTGCAATCCGCCACAGGTTACACGCGATCCAAAACTGTAACCGATCAATCCAAGTGGCTGGTTCTTGGGAATCTCACGTAAGAAATGAGCAAAACCTATGGCTTCGGCCTCCGATCGCTCAGCCTTTTCGCGAATATCTTGTACCGGTCGCCCGTCCCGCACGCGATGGCTGGGCCAAGTAAATGCAATGAAGCGAACCGGTTCACCAGCGCGCGCGGATAATGCTTGGTAGACGACGTTGGCACGCAATCGGGCATTGGAGTATGTCATCCAATTGCCCTGCGTATACACTATGGTGCGCATGGGAGACTTGCCCATACTGAGCAACAAGTCGGCAAACGTAATCCGGTTCCAATTGCAATGATCTTGTCGATTTACG
>CAZVBC010000262.1:0-10367 GCA_964625155.1 uncultured Pirellulaceae bacterium | reverse complement strand
GCCCTGGCTTAATGCATCGTGGAAGATACTATACGGCCTAGCACTAATTGGCTCACGCGATCAACAAACCGCTCGATCACTGTTGGTGGCTGGCAGTAGTATTGGCGACCAATTCGATTACTATCTAACCCCCATTTCACTATTAGCACTTAGCCAGTTAGAAACGGCGAATGCGAATCCGCCAGCCGCACTGGCGAACCTTCAAGATGCCGCATTAATAGCCGCAGCATTCGATCAATTTGATATGCTTGGCGAAGCACTCGCACAGATGGCTGGTATTGCCACAGCCACACGTAGAGTAGATTTGCTGGCACCCCTTCAAGGCGCAATTGCATGGACTCAAACTCGCAGTCGCCATGCTTTTGTGACGCTAAGTGCTGCTGCGGCTGAATTGGCGTTGGCTGCCGGTAATCTCTCGGCTTTCGATACTCTGGTCAAACAAACAAATTCCGTCTTACGGATGCGACAAAAGCAAATATCGTTGCCGCGCGTCTTAGCCCAAGCAAGTTTTGTAGCCGCGCAGTTCGCTTTTTCCCAAAACAATTCGGTAGTTGGTCTGGAAAACCTCGACACGGCGATAAGTTTGATGCGAGGGAACCAGCGATCCGGAACCGCAACACGTTTCGTCTTTCAAACTCAAATGGCCTTGGAATTAGTTCAGCGAGGAACCTTGGGGGTGTTGGAAGGAGAACAAATTCTCGGTCAGTTATTGAGTGAACCGACTGCCGCCGATTGGATGGTCTTTCCCATCGAGTGCTTGACTCACATTACCACTGCGTCGCTTCCGGCATACGAACACTGGTTGGAATTCGCGGTTCGTCGCGGAACCAAAGAAGAGATTGTTGCACGCATGGATCGACTACAGCGGCAACGGCTCTATGAAGCACTGCCGTTGGGTGGCCGGTTATTCAGTTGGCGTCAAGCAACCAGTGGTGATGTTCGACTTGAATTGCCCAAATCCGTGCAAGCCTCCCTGCAAAGTGCCACGCAAGAAAACCCCGCCATTACTACCGTGCCCGCTCAAATGAATTTGCTGCTCCGTGATTTACGCGCCCAGCCCATCGCCGTAGACGATCGACAATTAACGATCGAGTCGAAAAGAAAAGCCACAGAGTTGGCAAAATTGGCGGAGAGCTTCGAGAATCAATTGGCTAACCTGGCACTGAAGCGTTGGCCTTTAGATCGATTTGCTCCTGTGCGCGGGAGTTTAGAAGGTGTTCGTCAGGTGATTGGTGACGACGATTTGATGATTACTTGGGTAGAGTCCGACAAATCGCTGCTCGGTATGGCCATCGGCAAAAACACAGAAGAAGTTTGGAAGATTGATGAGCGTGACGTAGTACTGCGCCAGTTGCAACAGTTGTTGACATCGGTCGGCAGTACAGGCCAATCCAAACGCGATGAACAAGAAGTGCGCGAAGCCGTTCAATTATCAGCTTCAGCGCTCGCGAAATTGCTGTTTCCGGATCGCGTGCGAACGATAATGCAATCTGCTCAACGCCTGATTATTGTTCCCAGCGGAAACCTATGGTACTTGCCGTTTGAGTTACTCCCTGTCGACGATACTGTTACTCCTATACCACTGCTCGCTCGACGAAGAACGGTGTATTTGCCAACTATCGGCTCGATTCGCTTTGCCTCGGGAGCTGCGCCCCCTATCAACGGATGCGTGGGCGTTACGGGCAGCTTCTTTTCAAACGATCGCGACCTGAATAACCAATTGTCAAATAATGTTGTCCAAGCTGTGCCTAATTCACTGCGCATCGATTTGACGCAAAAGCTTCCATCCCTGCCGGCGCATTGGTTACGACATCGCGCTGATCTATTGTGGGTTGCAGCGGATAGCCCAAGCCCTAAGAACCCTTGGGAGTTGCGGATACTTCCCCTCAACGGCAACCGTGAAAATCTGCTGAGCAGTTGGTTACAGGTTCCGCTTAGTTCGCCGTCTCGAGTTATCTTGTTCGGGATGCACACTGCAGCAGAAGGCGCACCTCTCGCCGGTGGCAACGACTTGCTCTTACCAGCGTGCACACTGTTAGCTTCCGGCACGCGCTCAATTATACTCAGTCGCTGGCCGGTTGGTGGACGCAGCAGCCAAGTTGCGCTTTCCAGGTTGCTTGATGAACTGCAATTTGAGTCTCCTTCGTCCGCTTGGCAGCGAACGGCAATTGCGCTGTGGGCAGAACAGTTTCCAGCACAAGATGAATTGGCGCTACCCAATTCGATTCGTAACGGCACCGCCTTAATTGATGGAGATTATGCACAACTATGGAGCGGTTATATGTTGATTGGTGACCATCAGGCCCCTCAGCCATGATGGACGCGTCTCCAGAGCATTCGCAGTTCTAACTTCAGATTTGATAGTTGGCTTCTGGGACCAATTCGTCTGGCAAGCCACTGCGCACTCGCAACCGAGGCTTCTCTAACGTCACCGTCGTGTGTGGCGCAACGGTACTGGTCACCCAGACACTTGAACCAATGACACTGTCGTGGCCAATCACCGTTTTACCACCAAGGATGGTTGCGTTTGCATAGATCACGACGCGATCTTCAATCGTGGGATGTCTTTTGTGACCGCGAATCAACTGCCCATCGGAGTCGGTGGGGAAACTCAGTGCGCCTAAGGTCACCCCTTGGTAAATCTTAACATGCGAGCCGATTTCGCACGTCTCACCAATGACGACGCCGGTACCATGATCAATAAAAAAGTGCTCGCCAACTATCGCACCGGGATGTATGTCGATTCCCGTGGTCTTGTGCGCCCATTCGGTCATCATCCTTGGAATGAAGGGAACGCCAAGTCTTCTCAGTTCGTGTGCGAGTCGGAAAATCGTGATTGCTTCCAGCCCCGGATAGCAGAAAATGATCTCATCACGGCTACTAACAGCCGGGTCTCCGTCGAACGCAGCATCTACATCGGTCGCCAAGATTCGTCGAAGTTGTGGGATGCACTGCAGAAACTTGATTGCGATAGCTTGCCCTTTGGCCTCGTAATCAATTTGGTTCTCACACTCACTGCGCTGCTGACGCACTCGATCTTCGTGCTGTAATGCTCGGCCAATTTGGGTTGTCAAGCGATCATGCAACGAATCGATCAAATTGCCCACGTGGTACGTCACGTTTCCAATATGCAGACCTTCGCGACGTCGAAATCCAGGGTAGAGAATGTCTTTAAGATCCTCCAAAATCGACACAATAACTTCGTATTTGGGCAGTGGGCAGTGCCCCAAATGATTAATGCGATCCTCTCTCGTGTAAGTCCCGACGATCGCATTAGTCAAATCAGGAAGCTGTTCTTTGAGTCGAAAATCCGATGCCATCTTGGCGCTCCGCACATCTCGCATAGTTGATCGATTCAGACTTAAAGAAATCGGACGATTTCGGCTGCAAGTTCATTCCAGCCGCCGCCAGCAGAAGTGGCTTCCTATTTTACCTAATCTTCTGCAACGTTAGGGTTACCGAAATACTATGACATTTAATAGAACTTGACATTCAATAGAACTTGACATTCAATAGAAAAGGCCCAGCGCTGGTAGCTGGGCCTTAGTATTTGGTTGGGGGTAAAGCGGCTGTTATGTCGAGCCAACCTTATTCTCGAGGGCGGATGACTCCAGTTAACCCGGCATAGTCTACCCGGTCGTCTGTGTGCCACAATGGCTGGCCAAGCTCAACACGACGACGCAATACTTCGATCTTTTCCGCAGTACCAGCAGGCGCATCAGTTGGATGAAAGTCTGGGCTAAATCCGGGATCAAAATCCTCGTCATGCCCATACTTCAAAATTGCCTCAAAAACATTCTTGCAAACACTCATTAAAAAACCTCGCATTAAATGGGGGGATTCACTCGGTACTAGGGCAAACGCGCGAACACAATCTAGTCAACCGACTGAGTGTCGCGTACCCAAGTCCGGAACAGTTATTTGGTCCAGAACAGTTATTTTTTCAGTGAGCTTTCTTGTCCGTTTCATCCATGTTGAAAGGGCATCCACTACCGTCGCTCATTAGCCTTGTTGGAAAGTCGCGAAAATCGTCGAGCGAAGCCGTGTTACTTCAATCAGCACACCAACATCTTTGACGAAGCGATTATTAACGCATCACATGCAATGTCAAGAAATTTCCATGAATTTCGTGGCGATTTCAGTGTTCCTACTTGCGACCCACTGTCGCACAAGCAGTAGCGCGAACCACTGCCTCCTAGGCGATGTTTGACGTCTGCGGAACGCTTAACCAGCCAATGTGCAATAGCTTTTTATGATAGGGAATTTTGACGCCCCTAATACCAAGCGCAGCGGCGTTTCTGAGAGCATCATAGAGGCATGCTCAAATTCTGCGGACCAACCAAAGATCGCCGAGAGTGTTGTGGTAGAACAACTGGAAGCCAACATTAAGAGAATTGAAATTTCTCCATCGAAGCCTAGTCTGCGTTCGACAATTAGTCAGTTGCCAAACGAAAAATACGCCTCGCTGTTTTTGCTGCAGGTCGTGCCGAACATGAGCTCACAATATTCACCGACCAATCCATCTACGTAGAAGAAAAACTCCAATGTGGAATCAAGTCGAGATCCTGCTTAGTAGTAAACCGCGCGGATTTCATCTAATTACCGACGAAGTCCTCTCCAAGATTCCTTGTTTGGCGAAGATGAAGGTTGGGCTTTTGCACCTGTTCATCATGCATACTTCTGCCAGTTTGAGCATTAACGAAAACGCGGACCCCGATGTACGATACGATATGGAAACAGCTTTTAATCGAATCGTGCCTGAGTCATTGCCGTTCGTCCATACGCTCGAAGGGCCAGACGATATGCCGGCGCATGTCAAAGCTAGCATGCTTGGCAGTTCACTGACGCTTCCAATTAGTTCCGGCGCGCTGAAACTCGGGACTTGGCAGGGGATCTATCTGTGCGAACATCGTGACGCCGGTGGCAGACGACAATTGCTCGCGACAATCTGGGGTGAGCCAGGTTGATAACACGATCGGATTGATGATCGCTGACCGGTTGAATAGTGCCGCTTTCGTTTATTGCAGGTTGCAGGAAGAATTAAGTCGTTCCAACAGAATCAATCAACCGCATGCCTATCGGGCCGCGTGTACAGCTTTCACGCGTGCTACCTTATGCCGACAAAGCCCAGAAACCAGTGATGGCGTTCAACGAGACTTGTCCAAAAACTATCGCGATTTAAGTGTGAAACAAAACCATGCTAATTGAATCCAACTCAAGAAAAAACGCTGCGTGCAGCAACCATTCAATTCCATTGCTCTTGCCGTTTTCGCTAAGTCGTTGGCGGCTCCGCGCCTCGAAGTGGTTAATACTTTTGCTCGCCAGCGCCTTCTTAATTCCTACTGATTCTGGTTTCGCTGCCACGAGAGGAGAGTACGATGTGGGCGTTGCACGAGCTGATATCACTCCTGATTTTCCAGTTCGTTTAAATGGCTTTCTGGTCCGCAAAGAAGAATCACGTGGTGTACGGCACAAGATATGGGCTAAAGCTCTAGCGATCCGATCGGGAGATTCCAACCCAGTGGTCCTCATCACCGTTGACAACTTAGGGGTCCCAGACGAAATCACACAGGCAGTCGCTCGGCATGTCTCTCGTGTTACACCTCTATCGATCGAGCGACTCGCGATTGCAGCATCGCATACTCACACTGCGCCTATGGTGAATGGTTGTGCTCCTAATATTTTTGGAGAAGCTATTCCAGTTCCAGAGCAAGCACATATCGACCAGTACACTCGTTTGTTTACTGACAAACTGACCGAAGTGGCACTAGCTGCGCTGGCGGATCTCAAGCCCGCATCCGTCTACCTCGGGTTTGGGAAAGTAACGTTTGCCAAGAACCGACGGTCCCCAACCGGTCCAATCGATCATGAACTGCCTCTGCTGGTTGTCAAAGACCAATCCCAAAATCTGCGCGCGGTCCTAGCGAATTATGCCTGCCATTGTGTAACACTGTCAGAACCTTTGATCGGAGGTGATTGGGCTGGTTACGCTCAGGAACATCTCGAACGCATGCATCCAGGAACTGTGGCCATGATCTCGATTGGCTGTGGCGCGGACCAGAACCCGATCCCGGGCGTTCAAGGTGACCGATTCGACATTGCATCGCAACAAGGGCTGGAGATTGCTCGGGAGGTTAGTCGCTTAATAACCGGCGATTTGCAAAAACTTACTGGAGCTATCCAGGTAAAATACGACCGAGTCGACTTGGAACTGGCCGAACCGCCTACACGTGCCGAACTGGTTGAGAAGGCTAAACTGAATACCGCGATTGGCTATCATGCTCGGGTCCAAATTCAGAAGCTGGACCACGGAGAAAAATTGCGGACCAAGATTGACTATCCGATTCAAACATGGAATTTTGGCCAGTCGTTTAGTATGGTCTTTTTGGCCGGCGAAGTTGTTGTCGATTATGCGAAACGTCTAAAGGGCGAACTGCCTAGAGGAAGCATCTGGATCAATGCCTACAGCAATGCCGCACCCTGTTATATTCCCAGCGAGCGAATATTGCGTGAGGGTGGATATGAAGGTGGTAACGCCATGATCTACTATGACCAACCCACACGTTTTGCGTCTGGATTGGAAGACAAGATCATCCATGTCGTCCAGCGCCAGCTTGGTCGACAAAGCAACACGACAACCGGTCAGGCAAAGTAGTCACGTGCATCCATAGCCGCGCCGCCACCTTGTTGCCTCCTAAGTTGCCCTGTCAAGTGATCGTTGCAACAGTTACAAGCGTTACGAATAGAGTTCGGTAATTGGTTTTCATTCTCAATCACGCGAAGTTGTCGATGATTCTCAGGTCGAGTCTCTCCCGTGTGCTACGGTTCTCCTGGTGGAAACTCCAGGAAGCAGTTTTTACAGGGTGGGCGACGAAGGAACATGTCGGCCGGACAGGGACAAGTCGTTTCGGTTGTGGAAAACCATTTTCGGCGGTTGGGCTGGCCGTTCCCATTCGTACGTTATGCGATATTACTCTTAATCTGCCTATCTCTAACAGGCTGTGCCCGTATCAATCTCCCTGCGATTGATCCCAGTGGATCGCGCATCTTTTTGCCGTTTCCCAATACAACCACTTTGGCTGTTCCGCATCTACATGCTCGAAATGGGCAACCTGGCATCGTTCCTCAAACCGCCTTTCCGACTCCACTGACTCCCGCACCATGTGTTCAAGCGGGCGGGCCCGACGGATTCTGCAATCTGTTCAGTCGCAACAAACTCGCCCAACTGCACGACCATTTCAAACCCAAACATCCTGGCAAGTCGGGCGAAATTCAGCTTGTTGAAACTCGCTTCCTCGCACCGGTTGGAGGCGAAGTCGTCTTGTTAGCCGGGCTGTGTGGAAAAGATGGTTATTTGGTCACGCGCCAGCCACTGGAGTGGATGCTGTCGCCCGACAGCGTCGGCCAGTTCATCGAAGTGGGTGACGATTTGAAAGGCAAGCTCTGTTCCAACTTGCGCGGCAAGCCCAAAGTCGAGAAACTGGATGTGGATTATGCTCGCGGAAGAACCAGTTCACGCGAGACAACGATTACTCGAGGTACATCTAACTGCGACGATGATATTTTTCTCGCCAAAGGTCTGACTTGGTTAAGTATTTCTTCGCCCAGCGAAGGAACCAGCCGTGTCACTGTCCTGGCGCCCGACAGCGAAATTTGGGACCAGCGTCGACAAACGGCCACTATTTATTGGGTCGATGCGAATTGGCAGTTTCCCGAGGCGCAAGTGGTCCGCTCCGGCCAGCCGGTCGACCTGGTGACTCGCGTTACTCGCTCTGAGAATCGAGTTCCAGCCCATAAATGGATCGTTCAGTACACGATCGTCGATCCGAGCGTTGCCGTATTTTCGCCGCCAACGGGCAGCAATGTAGCTCGAGTGGAAGTCAACGAAAATGGCATTGCCCAAGTTCGCCTGGTCTCGCCAGCCAACTCTCGCGGCACAACCCCGGTGGTCATCGAAGTGATTCGCCCAGAAATGCCAACCGATAATCTACCCGCATTACCGCTGGGACGTGGCCAGACATTTGTCACCTTCAGCTCAGCAGGGCTGGAACTGCAAGGCTCAGGACCATCTGAAGGAACTCCTGGGCAACCATTAACTTACAACATCATGCTGGGAAATCCCGGTGATCTGGACGCCGAGAACGTGCAGATGCAGATGCTGATACCAGCCGGAACACGTGTGGTGGAAACCAACCCCAAAGCAAATGTCGAAGTCGCGGGAGGCCGCATTTGGGACCAAGGTGTCCTACCAGCCCGCAGTCAAATCAACCTGAGTGTCACACTCGTTGCCGATTCACCTGGAGTTTTTGATTTGGTCTTTAATGCCGTTGGGCAACCCAATCTCAGTGCTGCATACAGCATTCGTACCGAAGTCTCGCAACCGGAAATCGATGTCCGCTTCGAACCCGAGGGTGGCATCGCCGAAAAGGAAGTCGGTGAACAGATTGTATACGATATCGATGTCGTCAACCGTGGAAAACAAGTGCTGTTCGGAGCCAAATTGGTCATTGAATCCGATTCCAACTTGGCCCCCATTCTTCCGGAATTTAATACCACCAGCAACGAACCGGTCGAACAAGAAATCCCAGCTTTGCAACCTGGTGCATCTTTCAACAATGGCATCGCCTTCGCTGTGCGACAACAAGGACCTTTGCGAGCCAAGCTGAAAATACTGACAAGCAGTGGAGCTGTACTAGCGGTTCGTGATGCAACTGTCATCGGCAAGCCGCCCAGAGAAAAACAGCCTAGACTGGAAACCAGCATTCGCTTCAACGACTCTATGCGAGTCGGCCAAAAATCGCTGGCACATTTCGAAGTGATCAATCGCGGCGAAGTCCCACTCACCAGAATCACCGCCAGGATCCAATCCGATGTCGCCCTCAATCCAGTCGAGAATAACCGCGAGAATAGTGGCAGAGTCAAGCTCACGCCAGGTGGAGTCGAATGGCTTGCCCCTGACCTATTACCCGGACAAAGTGCTACTTTGCAGTTGGGTTACCTCGCTTTGAACGAAGTTGCTCAAGCCGCGATACAAGTAATCGCTCAAGCAGAGCAGGGGGTCAGTGATAATAAACAAGTGATCGTGACGATCTCGGGTCAAGCTACGAACGACGCCGTTTTACCACCCGCAACTCCTCGGTCAGGAAAACTGGTACTCACCATCGGCGATATCAACGATCCAGTTAACGCCGGCAATCCCATTCGGTATGTTGTACGTCTGACCAACGATCAAGACCGACTGCTGAATAATGTCCTCGTACGAGTAACTCAACCTCAAGGACTTTCGGTAGTCAGTGTTTCTCGTGATGGCACCGCTATACAACCTCGCTTTGAGGCTGAAACCAACAATGTGCAATACATGAATGTCGAGACCATCAATTCACTTCGACCCGGCGAGAGCATCGAGTATGCAATTCAAATGGTTTCCCAAGTTCCTCAATCTCTCACCGTAACAGCGCAAGCTATCTCGATCAGTGAACGCGTCATTCTCGAACAAGCTCAAACAACGACCACCGTGCAACCTGCGAACTAATACGCTTACGCAGTCAATCAGCATAAGTCGTCCTCTCTCTGAGACGAGCTCCGTTTTAAAAAAAGGCAACGTCGCTGCGCCGCAGCAGAAATCAATCGTTAGCCCAGATTCTTGGACAAGTCGAAGCAACCTTCCACCGAAGCCCACCTTCGTTCGTCAGCGGCGAGCCAAGAATGAAGTTTAACTTAAGCTGAATTTTCCAGCCCCCGACACCCATCGCTCGACACTCTACGAGCCGAATCGTCTATTGATTTGTACGAAACATCGCAGTAGACACAAACCCCACTTTAATGCCCCTAGCCTTTAGGCTAGCCTATAAGCATTCAAGACACCTCTTTGAAACCCAAGGTGTCGACCTCAAGTCCCTGCAATCTAGCGAGCCTCAACGTTGTGCTGCCAGTCGTAGACGTTCGAGCCATGCACCTGAAGGGCCAGCGGTTGCGAGCAGTTCGTTGGAAAAGAGTTGAGGGATCATGAACCATTTAAGACCGATCGCAATCGTCGCGACGCCGAAGGAAGTGCGGAAATGATGAATACAGCGCTGTGTCGGCTTGCTCAGAGTGGTCCGTCCGAGCGGCAGATGTTCGAGCTTCGCAACTAACAGCGATTGATCCGGCGTTCGCGGCGAGTTCGACCAATTTCGAGAGTCAATGAAGCGGTTACGTTTTGCATGCCAAGGAATTCAAGTACCCATGGGAAAACGAAAGGCGGCAGGCAAGTTACCTCGATCGTCCGCGCTCCCAGCATCAGCCGGGAGTGCGGATTACAAGCAAGTCCTCACGGATATGAAGCAGTTGATCGCTGACTCGCGACACCGCGCCGCCGCAACGGTGAA
>CAZVBC010000261.1:0-10388 GCA_964625155.1 uncultured Pirellulaceae bacterium | reverse complement strand
GTTAAATCGAAAGCTTCACTTTCGATCAACCGGAACATACCGGTGTCCAGTCTTATCCGCGAAATCGACAGTTCTGCGCCAGCGCGCTCGGGATAATTGGGCCAGCAAACGCCCAATCGCCGTTCATTTGCTAGAATCAGACCTTAATTCGGCAGGCTGGAGTTTTTTGCGCTCGAGTTCGTTCGACGCTGTTACGAGGAGCAAATGACTGTGCGTAAAAAAATTGCAAATGTCTTGGCGTTCGCGCTGGTTTTGGGGGTCATGCAGCTGGGGTTGGGGGAAGAATGGACAACGATTTATGGCTCAGCGCGTAAAGAGGCTAAGCAGATTTCGACATCGTCTCTGGCGGTACCATTGACTGCCGGACAGTGGCAAGCATCGGTGGAATCCAGGCGCGAGCAATGGCGCGAGATGTTGGGGTTGTCTCCTCTGCCAAAGCGGACGCCGCTGGAAGCCACGGTCACTGGGGTTTTGGAACGAGCTGATTATGTTGTCGAGAAAATACATTTTCAGAGTTTGCCCGGTGCCTTTGTGGCTGGAAATCTGTATCGTCCAGCCAAGCCGGTTGGAAGGCTGCCTGCAGTGCTTTATTTGTGTGGACACAGTAAAGGGAAAGTGAATGCACCGTATCAAGCCAATCCTCGTTGGTTTGGGCAACATGGTTATGTGGCGTTAGTGCTTGATCCAATTCAATTAGGTGAATGTCAAGGAATCCACCACGGTACACATCGGTTTGAACGTTGGGATTGGCAGAGTCGTGGTTACACGCCGGCCGGAACCGAGGTTTGGAATGCAATGCGCGCCCTCGATTATTTGGAGTCGCGGTCCGATGTTGACGGTTCGCGACTGGGAGTTACTGGGCTGAGCGGTGGCGGAGTGATCTCTTGGTGTTTGGGAGCTGCAGATGAACGCGTCAAAGTTGTGGTTCCGGTTTGTCAATCGGGAAGTATCGAGCAAGTCGTTGTCGATCGTGGCACCGACGGACATTGTGACTGTGCGTTTTGGATTAATTATTACCGATGGTGCTGGCCGGACATTGGTTCTTTGATCGCGCCTCGTGCATTTCTCATCACCGCCGGCTCGGAGGACCAACTTTGGCGTCCGATTGGCTATCGCGACGTGGCTCATCGCATTCGCCACCAATACGCGGCGCTCGGAGTGCCGAACAAATTTGACTTGGTCGAAGACTTGGCGCCCCACGGTTACACCCGCAAGCTACGGCAATCGATCTTCACCTGGTTTAATGCTCATCTTAAGAATGATCCTACGCCGGTAACGGATGATGTCACGGATTTTGTTGAACCAGAAGAGAACTTATTGGTTTTTGGCGGAAGTCTGCCCAAGCAAGATGAAATGAAGCGAGTCGATACATTGTTGGTGGCGCGTCCCGAACTGGAGCAAGTGGATTCTGCGGAAAAGTGGAAGGCACATCAATCAGCCGCGCTCAAGCGACTGCGCGAGACAACGTTGCGTTATACAACTGCGAGGCAAGTTCCGCACCAACGTGACTTTCGAGCTGATGGAAGTGATGGAAGCAGTGCCAGTGCAACGTACGTGTTTGACAGCTTTGATGGAATGACGATTAGTCTACGAAGTCGACGTCCATTAACGGGTATGGGCTCTTTGCCAACCTTGGCGTTTGCAGTCCAACCCGATGCGCGCAGCACTTTTGCTGGCGGAGGAGCGTCGCGTCCAGGTGTGGGGAGTGGAATTGCAACTGCGGGAGTCGAGGTGCGTAATACTGGAGCAACGTCAGTTGGCCCAGGGTACTTATGGACGGCTCGCCGGACTTACCCGCTGTTAGGACAAACTCTGCCTGAACGGCAAACCAGCGACCTGTTAGCTGGTATTGCGCTGGCAAGGGCTCAAGAAATGACGGGCCCAGTAGCAGTCTTTGGTGATGGTTACACCGCTCCTTTGGCAGTCTATGCAGCATTGTCGGATCCCGAAATATCAGAAATCGTCTTACAAGCACCTCCCGAAACTCACCAAGACGCAACAACTGCGGAATTTCTCGGAGTCCTCAGAATTGGCGACTTGCCACACAACTTAGCACTAGTATTTCCTCGTCCGATCACTTTTGTTGGCCGGATGCCCGAAGCATATCAGTGGACCAAGCAGTTATATGAACGATTAGGTGAAGGTAAGAAAGTACGTCAAGTGGGTCGCGTCCAGGATTGGCAGCCGTGGAGATGATTTACAGGGGCACCCATTCCCAGCAATCCGTAACTGGCTCTACAATTGGCATTTCGCAGCGCTCCAAAATAGGCTGCGTTCGCATTGCACCTATTTACAACCTCAATGGTCTATTTCCTGTTTGGTAGTTCTCAACAAGAATACAATTTACTCATGTCCGAATCGACAATGGCGAGAGTATCAGCAGCCATCGACTCCGAAGGCCAGGGCCGCTTTGGGGTGTTTGGTGGTCGATATGTCCCAGAAACTTTGACCCGTGCGCTGGTTGAACTCGAGGCCGAATATGCAGCGGCACGCAAGGATCCGGCGTTTCATGCTGAGTTGAACGAGTTGCTCAAGCGATTTGTGGGTCGGCCGTCACCCTTGTATCACGCTGAGCGTCTCAGTCGTTTGGTTGGCGGCTCGCAGATTTGGTTCAAACGAGAGGATCTCAATCACACCGGTGCGCACAAGATTAACAATACCCTTGGGCAAGCGTTGCTAACGTTGCGCATGGGCAAGAAACGTGTGATTGCTGAAACTGGAGCCGGCCAGCACGGAGTCGCAACCGCAACGGCATGCGCTCACTTTGGATTGCCGTGTGTAGTTTACATGGGTGCAGAGGATGTGCGACGACAAAAGCCGAACGTATTTAGTATGAGGTTGATGGGGGCCGAAGTTCGTCCGGTCACCAGCGGTTCGAAGACTTTACGCGATGCCGTGAATGAAGCCATGCGAGATTGGATGGCATCGGTAGAAAATACTCACTACATCATTGGCTCGGTAATCGGCCCACATCCTTTTCCGACCATGGTTCGCGACTTTCAGTCGGTCATTGGCCGAGAGGCGCGGGCACAGTGTTTGGAGACATTCCATAAGCTGCCGGATACCGTGGTGGCTTGCGTAGGTGGTGGTTCGAACGCGGCTGGGATGTTTCACCCGTTTATCGACGATACAACAGTTCGATTGATTGGCGTCGAAGCTGGCGGAACGTCCAGCAGCGCGGGTGCACATGCGGCGCCTCTTTCGCTCGGCTCGCCTGGAGTACTGCATGGTAGCTACAGTTACGTAATGCAAGACAGCGATGGCCAGACATCGCCCGTTCATTCAATTTCGGCGGGATTGGATTATCCTGGCGTTGGTCCCGAACACAGTTACTGGAAAGATATTGGACGTGTGGAATACACGTTCTGCAGGGACCCTGATGCGTTGGAGACTTTTGATAAAGTGGCTCGGAATGAAGGTATTCTACCCGCCTTGGAATCCTGCCATGCCGTTTCCAAAGCCCTAGAGATTGCAGCAACAATGAAGCCAGATCAACATCTTTTGGTCTGTTTGAGTGGAAGAGGTGACAAAGATGCCGCCGAGATTGCGCGATTGAAGGGACAAGATTACTAGCATGTCTGCTGTTGATAACCGATTTGCTGAACTTCGTGCCTCGGGACGCAAAGCTTTTATACCTTTTATTACTGCTGGCGATCCCTCCCTAGCGATGACTGAGCGACTGCTTTTGCGGCTCAACGCTTGTGGTGCGGCCATTGCTGAAGTGGGCATTCCCTACAGCGATCCCATTGCCGATGGACCAGTCATCCAAGCATCTTATACTCGTGCGTTGGAAGCGGGCATCAAGCTGGAAGATATCTTGGCGACGATTGCTCGAGTTGCACCGAAGGTTAGCATGCCGATCGTGTCGATGGTCAGTTATGCTATCGTCCATCGACACGGACCGGAACGATTCGTGGACCAGGCGCAGCGCAGCGGAATCTCCGGCGCGATTGTACCTGACCTGCTGGTTGAAGAGGGTGAGAACTTGCGCGCGATTTGTCGCCAACGTGACTTCAGTTTGATTCATTTGGTAACGCCGACGACTCCGCGTGAACGCATGTTGCGAATCGCTGAATGTAGCAGTGGTTTCATTTACTTTGTATCCGTAACTGGAATTACCGGCGAGCGCAACGAATTGCCTCAAGAGTTGTTCGATCAAGTTGCTTGGTTGCGAGAGCGGACGAAATTGCCGATTTGCATAGGATTTGGTATCAGCCGCGTCGAGCACGTTCAATTGTTGGCTCCCGTAGCGGATGGGTTGATCGTAGGTTCAGCGATCGTACGTCGATTTGCCGAAGCCGCTGACCCACAAACGGCATTGGAGCAAGTCGACGAGCTTGCTCGGTCGTTGATCAGTGCGCTCGGTTAGCATGCATTGATTTGGCTGGTATAGCGGCTAACTCGATCGACAGTACAACAGAAAATCGTGTCGAGCCCAAGCGTACGAAAGAAGGTTCTTGTGGCCTATGTCACAGCGAGCGTTGGAACGCTAAATGCCAGCAGACAAAACTCAGCGATTGGCAAATCTGGACGATTCACGGGTCGTAGATCGCATTGTTCAAGATCTGGGCTGCGCCGATGTTGCACGTACTTCGTCAGTGCTGAAGCAGATACGAGAAGTTGGGCTGACGGAAGACTTGCTGGCGATGCTAATACGTCAGCTATCTGGCGTTTTGCCTAAATGTGCAGACCCAGATGGAGTATTTTGCCACCTTCATCGATTTATAGCTGCAAGCCGTTCGCCACAATCTTTGGTTTCGTTGTTCGAACGCGATCCCGACTCACTCACTTCGTTAATCACCATCTTGTCGACCAGTCAGTATTTGGCGGAACAATTGGTGCGTGATCCGGAGGTGTTTGATCTATTACGACTCACGGACGGCCAATGTGTTGCACGCGAAATTTTAGTCGATGAAATGGCAACGGAAATCGATGCGACAACAGATGAAGGGCAGGTGTTGCGCACACTGAGGTCCTACAAACATCGCGAGACAATGCGGATCGCCTACAGTGATTTCGTTTGCCAGATGCCGCTGGAAACGGTAACGGAACAGATTTCGTCTTTAGCTGAGGCCATACTCGAAGCTGCCCTGCGAGCCGCATGGCGAGACAGTATCGCCAAACGAGGCAGGCCACTTCGCCCGGACGGAACGCCAGCTCGATTGGCAGTAATTGCTTTAGGAAAGCTGGGAGGCGCCGAGCTGAATTACTCCAGCGATATCGATTTGATGTTTGTCGCGGACACTCAGGGGCAAACTGACCACGCGCGGCCTGTCGAGAATCTAGAGTTTTTCGAGCGACTTGCCAGAAGTTTGATCAAATTGCTCGGCGAAACGACCCCTCTTGGTCATGCCTATCGCGTCGATATGCGTTTGCGACCATTCGGCTCGGGAGGCCCATTAGTTGTTGGGGCGGAAGAAGCTCTGCACTATTACGATACTTCTGGCCGAACTTGGGAACGACAAGCGTTCGTAAAGGCGCGAGCAGTTGCCGGACACGTCGACCTGGGACAAGAGTTCATTCATGATTTGCAGCCATGGATTTTTCGCACTTTTCTCACGCGGGCGGACATCTCGGGACTTTCATCGCTGAAACGACGTATGGAACGTCGGTCGCGTGAAAGTGGGCGAGATGATCGAAACGTAAAAAACGGGCACGGCGGAATTCGTGACATTGAGTTTGCAATTCAGTTTTTGCAGTTGCTCAACGGCAGCGAAACCGAACTGGTGCGCACTTCAAATACTTTGGAGGCGATCGCTAAACTGCAACAACATGGGTGCTTGAATCCGTCAGAACGATCGGCTTTAGAGGAAAATTACCGGTTCCTCAGGCGCATCGAGCACCGGATCCAGATCATGTATGACTCGCAGACTCATGTTTTGCCAGAGGACGAAGATCTCCAGCGTTTTGCTCTACGGGCCGGCTATCACGACAAACCCAATTTGTCAGCCGCTCGACAGTTTACCGACGAGTACGAAAAACGAACGGGTGAGAATCGCAAGATGCTCGACCACTTATTGCACCAGGCCTTTGGTTTGGACGTAGATGGATCGGACGAGGGTGATTTAATCCTCGATCCCGAACCAAATCCAGAAGCGATCGAAAGGGTGCTTTCCAAATATGGATTCAACGATTTGCAGAAGGCGTACCAATTGTTGGTCGAGCTCTCGAGCGAGACCATTGCCTTCTTGTCGACGCGACGCTGCCGTCACTTTTTAGCAGCGATTGCACCTCGGCTACTTGAAGCAATATCCAGTACTCCGGCACCAGATGAAACTCTGTTGAAGTTGACGCAGGTCAGTGAATCGATTGGTGGTAAAGCGGTACTTTGGGAATTGTTTAGTGTCAATGCTCCCAGCTTGGAGTTGTGTGTCCGGTTGTGTTCATGTAGTCCTTACTTGGTCGGGATTTTAGTTGGCAACCCCGGCATGATCGACGAATTGATAGATTCATTGATGCTCGATCGGCTGCCGACCTTCGAGGAATTGGACGAACAACTTACCCAGACGTGCCGCAATGCTGAAGACATCTCGCCAATGTTGCACAGTTTCAAGGGTTCGATGCACTTGCGAGTTGGAATCCGCGACATTTTAGGAAAAGAATCGATCGAAGACACCCATCGATGTCTCGCACAGATTGCCGAAGTCTGCTTAAAGCAAGTGATCGATTTCGAGTACCACAAACTGGTGCGCAAGTTGGGGTTGCCAATCGTTGGTGAGGAGACGAAAACAGGCAGTCCAGCGGAGTTGATTGTGTTGGCTGTTGGCAAACTGGGTGGCAGCGAGCCCAATTACCATAGCGATTTAGACCTCTTGTTCCTGTTCGACCACGATGGCCAGACGCGCGCTCTGGTCCCCAGCCGCAAGTATGAATCTACTACGAATCGCCATTTCTTCAACGAACTTGCTCAGCGCGTCGTCCGTTCCATGACGAGTTTGGGGACGGGCGGGCGACTGTATGACGTCGACGCTCGTCTGCGGCCATCGGGCATTAGCGGTGTGCTCGCTCTGACGGTCGGTGACCTCGAAACCTACTTTCTCCAAGGACACGGACAACTTTGGGAGCGGCAATCGCTTTGCAAAGCCAGGGTCGTTTGGGGCAGCACTGGCGGGCGAGCGCAAGCTGAATTGGCCGTGCGCAAGATTTTAACGGACCTGACGTGGCGCCCAGAAATGACTGGGCAAATGCGGCACCTGCGATATCGCTATCAGCAAGGGGCCTCCTCTTCCAATCTAAAACGGAGCGTGGGTGGAACAGTGGACATCGAGTTCATTGTCCAAATGCTGCAGCTTCAGCATGCTCAGCGACTTCCCGAACTTTTGGAGCCTAATACTATGGAGGCGATCCGGAAGGTCTGTGATCAAGGTTTGGTCTCAGTAGAACTAGGTAACCAACTGCGATTGAATTACCGATTTCTCAGAAGCATCGAGTCGGGTTTGAGATTGATGGATTTGACGGCTCGGCACGATTTGCCAAGCCATCCCGAACAACTTCGTCAGCTTGCATTTCTGTTGGATTATCAGGAAGATGAATCCATATTTGAGCGCTGCCAGCGCATCCGAACTGAGAATCGAGAGCTGTTCGAATCTTTTTTTGCGGAAGGTGAAGCCCAGTGACCAGCAAATGTCGCTCACGGTTGGCCATCATATTACTTTTGGTGTTCTTAATCCAGAAAGTTCACAGAGTATGTGCGAGTGACACGGTGACTCCCAACATCGTGATTATCTTGGCCGATGATTTGGGGTACGGAGACCTTGCCTGTTATGGGCATCAGAGTTTCCGGACGCCCAACTTGGATCGCATGGCCGCAGAGGGTGCGCGGCTCACACAATTTAATACGCCCACTCCCTTCTGTGCACCCACTCGGTCCGCACTGTTGACAGGACGATATCCGTTCCGTACTGGCATGACGCAGAACCCGGCTCCAGACGGAGCGCCCGGAACGGATACCATCGCGCTGGCTGCGTCGGAGATTACGTTGGCTCAGATCTTGCGCGGCGCAGGGTATGCGACGGGAATCATCGGCAAATGGCACCTTGGTCATCATCCAGGCAGTTTGCCCACCGAGCGAGGATTTGATGAATACTATGGGATTCCCTATTCCAATGATATGCGTCCCGTAAAAGTGCTGGAAGGTACAAGAACTGCTGAATATCCTGTCGTGCAGGCTACGTTAACACAACGTTACACCGAACATGCAGTGCAGTTCATCCACAAGAATAAATCGCGGCCATTTCTGCTCTATTTTGCTCAAGCCATGCCACACAAGCCGTTGGCTGCGTCGGAGAAATTCTATCGCCAAACCGGCAGGGGATTGTATGCAGATGTTATTGCGGAATTGGACCACAGTGTGGGCGAAGTACTAAGGGCGCTTAAGGAAAATGAAGTCGATCGTCGGACGTTGGTATTCTTTACCAGCGATAATGGTCCCTGGTTTGGAGGCAGCACCGGTGGCCTGCGCGGTATGAAGGGAAGCAGTTGGGAAGGGGGCTATCGCGTGCCAATGATCGCCCGTTGGCCCGGAAAAATCCCGCCCGGCCACGTCAGTCACCAACACGCGATCATGATGGACATCTTCGCCACAACGTTAGCCGCTTGCCAGATCAAAATGTCCGATGGACGTCCAATCGACGGTTTGGACATCATGCCAATGCTGAGTGGCGAAGCAAAGTCACCTCACGATTATATTTTGGGTCATCAAGGTCCACGCGTGGCCACGATTCGTGATCAACGTTGGAAGTTGCATGTGTTATCCGCCAGTCAAATGCGTTTCAATTTGAATGAAGCCGGTAGGTGGATCGACCCACGTGCGCCAGACGGTGTAACCATTCTTGCTCCCTACGAACAATACCAACCAAGTGATTTCCCAGGTGTTAATACTGGAGTGGCAGCCGCTCAGATGCAATTATTTGATCTCAGCAACGACCCCAGCGAACAGCGCAACGTGGCTGACGAACATCCCCACGAAGTGTCGCGATTAAAAACAGCCTACGATCGAATGATCAAGCTCGAATAGAGTACGAGAGCACTCGATCGGATTGAGGACAGCGTGAAAGTGATGTTTCGAATCATATTAAGTCGAGAATCAGCATGAGTGGCAGAATGTTTTGGTCTTTGTTTTTTGCGTTAGGAGTTGTCATGGGAGGAAGTGGGCCGAGGTTGAATGGGGCCGAATTGCGTGTGTTTATTTCGGCGTTTGCTGCTGGCGACGAAGGTGCTATTCATGTTTATCAATTGGACCTTGAAAGCGGAACGCTGCGACCTACAAAGCAGGCAGAGAAGATTGAGCACCCTTTTTTTATGGCAGTGTCGCCTGACAATAAGTTTCTGTATTCCATCGAAGCGCCCGGGAAATTTGGCGGGACTCAGGATGAACAAGTAGTTGCTTTTGAGATTGTCGATCGCGATGGTGAATTGAAACTGATAAACCGACAGTCATCGCGCGGAACAGCATCCTGTTACTTGGATGTCGATAAATCTGGCAAGTCAGTTGTCGTTGCAAACTACCTGACCGGCAGCGTGGCCTCGTATCTTAGACGCGATGATGGTTCTCTCAGCCCACCTGTTTCGTTTTTTCAGCATTCTGGATCCAGTGTGAAAATTGATCGCCAAGCTAGTCCCCATGCGCACTGTTGTGTTATCAGTCCGAATGGTCGATTTGTTTTTGTCGCAGATTTGGGTATCGATCGCGTCTTATGTTATCAATTGAATGCTTCTAACGGTTCATTAACTCCCAACCGGCAAGCCTTTGTACGCACCCTGCCCGGTGCAGGACCTCGTCACCTTACGTTTCACCCTAATGGTCGGCATATGTATGTGATCAACGAGTTGGATAATTCGATCACTTGGTTCGATTACCAACCAGATACCGGATTTCTGATCGAGCGTCAAACAATCCCTACGCTTCCCAGCGATTTTCAGGGCAAGAGTGCATGTGCCGACGTCAAGATCACGCCGGACGGTCGATTTTTGTACGGCACGAATCGAGGGCACGATAGTTTGGCGGCATACAAGATCTCCGATAACGGTTCTTTAGAATTGATTGCCATCGAATCGAGTCTGGGCAAAGGGCCGCAGAACTTGGCGATTACGCCCAGTGGTGATCTTGTGTTGTGTGCCAACATGCCCGGCAACAATGTTGTTGTTTTTCGCGTGGACCAAAGATCTGGAAGACTCCTTCCCGCCGGACCACCGATTCCGATCACTAGCCCTTCTTGTATCATGATTCGATGATAGCAGGTTAAACACTAAACGAATGTTCCTGATTCCACGGGCAGAATTAACGTTCGGGCTTTTGCGTTATTAATGGTTTCAGGCCCTGGCAATGGGAAGTACGCGGCGCTCATTTCAAAATCGGTTCGAGCGGTTGAGCGGTCTATGGCAGAAGT
>CAZVBC010000260.1:0-10423 GCA_964625155.1 uncultured Pirellulaceae bacterium | reverse complement strand
GCCATCCTATAAGTACAGTCAATGCAGTTGCCATTGCCAATGTTGCAAAACCAATACCAGCTAACGCACCGGTTTCGGCAAAACGTGCCATGCACAATCCACTAGGGACTACGACCAACAGTACAATTACACTTTGCATTCTACCGAACCAACGATGCATGAGCGGCAAACGAAGTCGCAATTGCTCGCTGTATAACAGCATCCCAAGCAGGATGGTTATAGGGCCTGAAATGATGTGGCTGTAGAACGCGATTCGGTACACTCCCCGAAAGTGCTCTCGTCTTCCTACTAAGAATCCGGAGGAGAAGTTCGGGGGAAAATAGTCCTTGTAGGCCCAAGTAATGCTTAAAGTTACTTTGATCACAAGCAGGAAAATTAGCAGTTGAAGTATGCGACTCCAATTGTCTGAACGCCAAAGCACAGATCGTCCGTACGATTGAGTATTTGACAAATAACTCGCCCTTGTTGCCTTGGCTGCACCTCGGTCGTCAACGTAGGTAGGAACCTGGAGAATTCGGAAACCTAATTGAGCTGCTGGACGGCAGCCCAATTAGGTTTTGCGTGAGCGTTGCAACAACAGACTTTGTTACTTGTACGAGCCCAACTTGGGTTTGAGCAGTGCGATCCGTTCTTCTTCGCTGCCGCTGACTAACGTGGCGCCAGCACTTTCCATTAGCAGTTGGAAAGCGGCCGAGCGGTCGTCGTCCGAGATAAAACCTTTGGAGTGGTACAAGCGAATTTCGACGAGTGCAGCCAGCAAGTCTTTGGGCTTGCTATCGACGATGCGTTTGACTTGAGTAGCCGCACTTTTTGGTGAAATAGCCGGCAGGTCCACTAATTTGGTAGCGATTTCGGGATCATCTTTCCCGTCTGGTTTTTTGGCAGCATCCAAGCGACGCATGAGGGAGGTTACTTGCTTCTCGACATCGTTGCCACTTCCTGTCAACGTCGCGCGTTCGACTTTGACGTTGTTCAACGTACTAGTCGCAGCGATGACTTTATTACTACCCACTGTCACCAACCGAACACGCGTATCGTTTTGAATGACTCCCATCCGATTCGGTTTGCATTCAATGTCGAAATAAAATACTGCATGCAAACCTTCCTTTGCCGCTTTGTCAGCCAATTCACTCTGACTGCCCACACCTAGGTAATGTAGACCGGGAATAATCGATTTTCCTGGCAGGGCGCGTGGGCGGCCCGAACCCGGCGACGTGGAGTTTGGGTCTCCGCCAGGAAATGCGCCTGGCATGGCTACGTCTCCGCCTGGAAAGCCAGCTTCGCCAAAGCCTGGATTGCCACCGGCGACCCCAGCCACCGGTTGAATAGCTGCAATCCCATTAAAAACTGTACCAAAATCACCATTGGCCCAGCGCGTTTCGAACGCAGTGACAACGGCATCACCAAAATCGCCAGTCAAGTCGCGGAATGCGCGCGTATTGGGACTTGCTTTGGCTCCTGGCGCTCCTCCCATTCCCATGTCCATACCACCGCCACCGGAGTTATTCTGAAGTTGAGAGGTCCCAATGGGCTTGTAATCCGTCATTGCCGCAGGGGCCGAAAGAATCACGCCAACTCCAAATCGAGTCGTAGCCACTGGCTTTCGAGCGGACCACAGCCATTTGAATTGGGCAAGCAAGTCTTTCGCTGCGCTATCACTGCAAAGAATATGGGCAAAAAGATATTGATGTGCCACAGATTCTTTGCCAATTGCAAAGGCATAGTTGGCCTTCGTGAGCAGATCAGCATCTTCGGGTGGCGCTGGATCCTTGGGTGGAGCTTGCGTGAAACCGGTGGCATCGCCTGGCAGACCACCTGGAGTTGAAATGTCGCCGGGCAAGCCAGCCGCATCACCAGGGAAAATACCCGGAGTATTCACTCCGCCAGCGTCGGTAATCACTGCGCTGCCGTCGGGCTGAGAGGTGTAATTGTCACCAGGCATCCCACTTTCTGGCAGTGCAGCCGCAGCCGGAGCCCCCGGCGCAGCGCCCGTACCCGCGTCCGCGATCATTGTGTCGCCAGGCAAAGCACCTCCAGCCGGAGCCTCAACAGCGGCTGCAGGGTCACCAGCCGGCGCGGCATCTCCGCCTCCGCCGCAACCGACGAAACCAATTAAAGTCAGCGAGACGATCCCGAATTTGAAAAGTGTTACGATATGGCGCATGGTCACCTCGGATTTCATGGGTCACGGAATCGCGGCTTTGTGGCACAACACCTGTGACAAGTTTATGCAATAATCTCAGTGATTACCTTGGAGTGGAAACTTTCGTATTATGGCATTGGCCAAGCGGGGTGTCGAGTTATTTCCCGTCAGGATTTTGCTGTAGATTTCGTAGGGGAGTCCTCTGAATGAGATTCGTTTCGAGAATTGTTATCTGCACACTTACCGTTTGTTGGTTGTGGCTCGCCTTATCGGTACACTCGCAAGAAAAGAAGGGGAGCAATAACGGTCCCAAACAACCGTTTATCCCTCGCAAGCAAACGAAAATGCCCGGACCGCCGCTAGCTCCCGAGGAGGCTCTGCGCAAAATGACCGTGCCTGCTGGCTTTCACGTTGAACTGGTAGCCGCAGAACCTGATTTGGTTAATCCTGTCGCGATGACATTCGACCACCGAGGGCGCATTTGGGTGACGGAAAGTTTCGAATATCCTCGTCACGCCCCTGGGCCAGGTCGGGATCGAGTCAAGATTCTGGAAGATCTCGACCATGATGGCAAAGTTGACTCAGTCAAAATCTTTGCCGACGGACTAAATATTCCTTCAGGCATTGCAGTAGGATACGGAGGTGTTTGGGTTGCCAACAGTCCCGATATCCTCTTTCTGGAAGACACCGATGGAGATGATCGTGCCGACAAGCAGACAGTGGTGGTAACAGGATTTGGACGCGACGATACACACGAATTACCGAACAGTTTGACTTGGGGGCCGGACGGTTGGTTGTATGGATTGAATGGCGTCTTTAATCCCTCAACAGTTGTGCAGAACGGAAAAACGCACAAATTTACATGTGCGATGTTTCGAATTCATCCGCTTTCTAGAAAATTTGAACTTTTCAGCGAAGGGACCAGCAATCCTTGGGGCATCGCCTTTGATCCGCTGGGAAGCGCATTTGTGAGCGCTTGCGTAATCGATCACCTATGGCATTTGAGTGAAACTGGGTATTACCATCGCCAAGGAGGGCCGTATCCTCCTCACACATGGAAAATCGAATCGATCGTCAAACACCAACATCAAATGGCGGCGTACTGCGGC
This sequence comes from uncultured Pirellulaceae bacterium, assembly GCA_964625155.1. Lineage (GTDB taxonomy): Bacteria > Planctomycetota > Planctomycetia > Pirellulales > Pirellulaceae > Aureliella. The sequence goes on along the minus strand of CAZVBC010000260.1, from coordinate 7,171 downwards.
ATCACTTACCTCGACACTCCCGCCTATCCAGAGTCGATGCGCGATCTGTTGGTGATGGGGAACATCCACGGGAACTGTATTAATGTCGACCGTTTGCAGCGCAACGGCTCGACCTACCATGCCACAGGCGAACCCGACTTCCTATCCGGCAATGATGTATGGTTTATGCCTGTGGTTCAGAAAGTTGGCCCGGACGGCTGTTTATATGTGCTGGACTGGTACGATCGCTACCACTGTTACCAAGATGCCAAGGCAGATCCCGAAGGTATTGATCGCGGACACGGGCGTCTCTATCGAGTGGTCTATGACAAGATTGTGCCACAACATGCAGGAAACTTGTCACACAAGTCAGACGCTGAGCTGGTCGAACTGCTTGGCCACGGAAATGTTTATGTCCGAGAGACTGTACAACGATTGCTTGGGGAACGTTTGAGCAGCAACGTGATACCGCAGTTGGAAAAACTGGTTCTTGATCTCCAAACGCCGAACAAGCATAAAATGCACGCACTTTGGTCACTGATTTCAGCGAATAAGTTACGACCTGACTTTGCGATGAAGTTGCTTGAACACGCTGATCCCCAAGTGCGTGCTTGGGGAGTTCGCGGGATAGGTAGTCTATTAAGCGAGCAAGAGTCGCTAACGAAAAAAATTGTTTCGTTGACCAAAGACTCGCATCCCGATGTTTTGTTGCAGGTAGCCATAGCGGCCAAAAAGCTTAAAGGTATCGATCCTATCCCCGTGTGGGTCGAGTTGTTAGCAAATTGCGGTAATGACGTATTAATTCCACACATTGTTTGGCAAAACCTGCATCCAATGCTTCCTGAAAAATCTGACCAATTGCTACAGTTGATTGAGAAGACGAAATCGGCTGACGCGGTGGCTGTGTCAGCAATATTGCCTCGAGTTGCTGAAAAACTCCAGGACCAATAGGTTTGTAGAGTAATAGCATGAAAGAGATTTTGGACTTTGCCTTGACCGGCCATAAGAATTCCGCTGGCCTGACAATCCGGAAATGGATCTGCGGATTGGCTATTCTTTTCTTTGCATGCCATAGCGAGCATGTCCATTCTCAAGACAAACAGACCTCGTTTCCCAGCGCAGGGAATTCAGCAACTGGAACGACAGATGATGGCGGCAACAATTCCGGTTCGACCGCCGAAGCGACGACCGCAACTGGGTTGAGCGGCTCGTTGAGAATTGTCCGACTTTTGTGGCAAGTCAAACCTGCTGCGGCTGCAAAATCGCTGCTGCGAACAATTGAGCTTGCTCTCGTTCGCGGCCAAGCGGAGATCTTAGTGGTACAGCTTGCTGAAATGCGTAACCTGTTAGAAAAAGTAATTGAAAAACAAGGAGATCCCAGACTTCCAGCGGCGATCGCGGCAATCGTGCTCAGCGAGAACGCTCACCAGCCTATTGGCAACGAAAAAATTCAAGTGCTGAAGTCCTTGGTTGAAGGTGGAGTGGGGCTGGATGAACGTCAAATACTTCTGCGTGTTTGGTTTCAAGTCGCTACTCAAGATGCGTTTGCCTATTTGCGAAAGTTGCTGGTAAGTGAACGCTCCGATACTCTTTGGCTAGGGCAGGTTGTTGCATTAGCGTTTGATATCGACGCGAGTAAGGCGTCCGAACTTGTGCTGAGCGATTGGAATCGTCTTCCCCGTGACGTGCAAGTATCCGCCATCGAGCCTTTGACACAGCGGGCCGAATCCATGCGCATGTTGAACGCTGCCATTCGGCAGGGAAAAATCGAAAAGGAAATGGTTAACACCAATCAATTGCGAAAATGGTTGGCGGCGAGCGATCAGGAGCTGATCAAAGAGATTGAGACAATCTGGGGACAGGTTCGAGTCACCGATAATCAGCAACGCCAAGAATTAGTCAATCGAACCATATCGCAGCTCAAATCCTTGTCTCAGCCAGGCGATCCATATCGCGGTTTGATGGTATTTCAAAAAGTTTGTTCACAATGCCATGTGCTCCATGGAAAAGGTTTTGAAGTGGGCCCGAACATCACGAGTAATGGTCGAGGAAACTTTGAGCAGTTGGTCTCAAACGTATTGGACCCAAGTTTGGTAATTGGCACCGCTTTTCAGTCGCGTACGGTTTTGACTTCCCAAGGGCAAGTGATCTCGGGTTTACTGGTCGCTGAAGACGGCAAGCGACTAACACTTAAGCTACAAGGTGGAAAAACTATCGAGTTGGACAAGCAAGCCGACATCGAGCAGATGAGAGCAAGTGCCAGTTCGCTGATGCCTGAGGGACTAGAACAACAATTGTCGTCAACTGAATTGGCCGATCTGTTCGCGATGTTGTGTCATGTCAAACCACTTGATAACCCCGAGAATGAACTTATTCCGGGCACCCCAGAACGGCTGATTAAAGCACCGCAATAGTCTGCGGAAGGGTCCGCTTATTCTGATTTTGACAATTACACAACTTTAATCGATCGCACCTGCGTAGAATGCTGGGCCGAAAGATTCAATTAGCATCGAATCCTGCGTACCATAAATGAACGCTCGAGTATTAGACGCTGCAAAACAATCAGTGACCGAATGAAAAAAGTTTGTGCGGCACCCGAATCCACGAAGGGTGTGAATGCGCGGCCCCACCCCCCTTCGCGGACTCTGGGGGCGTGCGATCCGAAATTCGGCCACTGATTGTTATGCAATGCATTAGTATTCGGTCCATTCCTAGCGAAGGGGTTCGCGGAAAGGATTGTGAGACTTTCCGAATTTCGAATTGAAATTGGATTTCACGGTCCGACCGTATTCAAATTGCTAGGCTATTGCAAATCGTAGAGCCTTGTTGGAGGCCGTTAGAATATCAATTCTCGCGCAAGCCAAGTGGGATGGTTCGCAAACTTTATCAATCTACTTCAATCGATCTTGTCATTGCACTCATCTTTTGCTGGGGCTGGGTGGCAATATCGTCTGGTTGGACACAGACCAAGGACCAGCCGGAGGATCCTCCGACGCAGCGCGAGCCGTCGCCATTGTTGAAGGACGGGACGCTGTCCATGGAAGCTCGACTTTGGTTGCCTGACGACAAGTCGAATCCAAAACTGGTCCCAGGATTTTCCGTTGGCAATTTTCTGGATGTCGTAGAAGGCAAGTTTCCGCTTTTCACGTTTGAGCAGGTCTTGATTCGGGCGAAAGCCAAACCCAAGCATGTCGAGCTTGAGGCAGAATTCAAGGTCAACTTGCACGCGGCAGCTCAGCAACAGGCAATCGCGATTCCATTGCGGCTGGAGAATTGCCAGTTGACCGAACCGGTTTACTTTAAAGGGAACAGCCAGCAGACCGTTGATGTTTCTCCCAAGCAAGGTGGATACGTATGGCATTTGCAACTAAAAGAATCGGAGCAACGATCGATTCGCTTAGTCGCACAAACGGTGTTAGCGACCGACCAAGATCGCCAGCAATTGGCGCTCTCTCTGCCCGATAGTCCATGCCTGCTCGAATTGGAATTGCCCCAGGACGCGACAGACGTGCGGTTGGGGCAACAGTCGAGTGGCTTGATCACCATGATCGAACAGCCTGCAACTAAGAAGGCGGAGATTCGTTGTACTGGAGACATCAACGTTTCTTGGCGAATTGGAGAAGCACCTAGAAGCATGGCGCCAATCGAAGTACATAGCCTGACACGCTTTGAATTTGACAATCCTAGCGCAGTATGGGTTGGTACTTCGAATTTGGATATTCGCCGAACTCGCAGAGATCAAGCGGACCAATTGCTGATCCGACTACCTCCCGGAGCACGCTTGTTGCCCTCACCCAATTTCGCCGAATCGTACACGATTAATGCTGCTGCAAATAATATCAGTCCAAACTCGCCGAAGGAAAAAGTTTCATCGGTTGACCTAGTAGTACGGTTTTTAAGACCCGACGAACAATATCGATTATTGCTTAAATGGGAATGGCGGCCACAAAACGAGAACACGCCACAAGGAATATGGGCTGTTCCAGGAATCATCATTCCTGACGCAGACCTGCACGAAGGCCGAATGGAAATATCTATGCCCAATTATTACTCCTTGCTTGATCAGCAAATCGGTGAAGGTACCGAACTCGAAAATCAACGCAACGAAGTTGGCCTTGATAGGAAGCTGTACGCCTTTCGCTTTAGTCGTCAACCGTTCAGCTTGAATACTAAGATAGGCAGGGATTCGGCGCTGGCTGGGGTTCGGCCAACTTACTTGGTCGAGGTCGAGCAGGGGAAATTAAAATTGACTGCGTGGCTCAGTTGCTCCTTTGAACCATCGCAGGAGTTGGTACTCGGCTTGCGTTTCCAAGACTGGTCCTTGGCATCTGCGGAATCCATTACCGGCTCGACCCCAACTTTACAATTCGAATCGCTCGCACAAACGCGCTTGGCAGACGGCACTATTCAGTTACGAGGGATCGACAATACCGATGGAGTGGTCGCTGGCAAACGCATTCAGCAGAATTGGAAGCTGGTGGCCTTCTGGCCGCACAAGATTGCACAAGGCACGAGCGTCGGTTTTAGTATTCCGCAAATCGTACGGTATCGTCCCGATGGTGGCAAACCCGATATTGACCACGGTTCAGGTACACTCCTGGTCGCCGGTGCGCGCAATTGCTTACTTCGCTGGGACGAACAAGAGAGCCAAGCGCTGTTCAGCGATTCACTTTCTCCACAGCAAGCTGAATTGCTGGGTGAGGATCTTTCCAGCCGAGCAACTGCTTTTCGATTTCAATCTGGAGGGGATGCAGTTCCGCGCTGGCGCGCTGTCGTGGATGTCTTGCCACAGCAGATTACCGTCGAACAACATTTGGCCTGCAAAGTCGAATTGAACGACCTCATCCTGCGTCAAAAAGCATTTTTACAGGTCGACCACGTACCTTTGAACGAGCTGAAAATTGCTGCGAACTATCAATTGCAAGAGCTGCGAGTTACCGTCGATGAAAAGGAGTGTGAATTGCGTCCCTTAACGGCCACGCCCACTGATGGTGGAGTTCAGCAGTTTCAGCTAATCGGGTCAAGCGACCTGATCGGAAAAGTCGCTATCGAATTTTCCTCACGATTGCCGCTTGTACAGTCGGCGACCATAAATGAAACTTTACCCTTAGTCGTTCCGATTATCTCTCTTGTGCTGCCCACAGAATCGCGGCGGCTTCCAGGCGAAGTCCAGATCAGTCACAGTCGAGACATCGAGATTTGGCACAGTCTTGGTACTGAACATCCTCAATCATTGAACTCACTAAGCGAACAGGGCAAGCTGCCATTTGAGTTCGCGGCCAATGTGAATGAATTGCACATTGGTATGCGGCGAATTGAAAGAGTTCAGTATTTCCCAGTCCAAATCGAACGTGTGTGGCTTCAGACCGCCATTAATGGCTCGGATCGCCGCGATCGATTTTGTGCTCGCCTTCGCACCGAGCAAAAGCAATTGACATTAGTTATTCCTGACCCGAATCCTCAGATCTATATCAATGGCACTCCAGTGGAACCATTCCGCATTGCTGTGGATCGTTTTCAAATTGATTTGCCGTCGCCGAACCCTACCAATGAATATGCGTTGGATATTTGGACTTGGCCACCGGGAGCGATTGATTGGATTTCCCCACATGTAATTGGCATTCCTCAAATTGAAAACGGACAGGTCGTGAATCGTTTCTATTGGCAACTCATCACTCCTTACGTGTATCATCTTGCTATCGCTCCACATGGATTTGTCCCCGAATGGCAATGGGCTTGGAACGGTTTTTGGTGGTCGCGTCAAAGCCGAATTGATCAGCAGGAACTCGAAAACTGGGTTGGCGTGACCAATCAACCAAGCGTAGCTTCGGCCAGCAATCAGTATGTAATGAGCAGTTTTGGAACTCCGAAAAGCGTCCAATGCTGGACGATATCAAGACTGTTGTTGTGGTTTCCCGTGGGTGCCATTTCGATCTTAGCTACGATGTTAGCCATGTCGATTTCATTCTTGCGGAGCCCGTTTGTCATAGTAACCGTCGCAGCAAGTTTTGCGGGACTCGCGATGGTGTGGCCAGACTTGGCGATCCTAATCGGCCAGACACTTCTGGTATCAATTGGACTTGTTGCCATGATGATCATTACACGAGCGGCGGTCGATACACGCGTGCGGCGGCGCAGTGTCTTTACTAGTCGTCCACAATCGACTGCCGACCGAGGGAGCGAACGGCAATCGGGTTCGCGCCCAGTGACTGCGAATCCTCCTACTACGCAAGTTAGGTCGCCAATATCAATCGATAGAGGTGCCTAAGATGTATCCTAGGTTAGTCCACCTCCTGCTCCTTGCATTGATTGTCTTCGCGTTGCGCCCCAGTTCAGCATGTATTGGCCAGACTACACATCCATGGCAGGCAATGCGCATCAATGTTCCGGACGACCAAATCGATCTTCTCGCCAACTCTGACGAATATCAACTAGTCAACATTACAAAATTAGATAGCCTTTTACGAGCCGAAGCGGCTCGCCGCCGTGCCTCGCAGGATTCAGGCGCAGCGATTGTAGACGCGATGTACGTGGCTGAGATCTCGGAGCATTCTCTAGTCTCTAAATTCTCTCGGTGGCGATTCAGCCAATTGAATGAACGCCAACATGTTGATGTAGGCTTTCCGAATTTCGCGGTGCGGCCCGTTGATTCTTCACAAATCTCTGTGACTGATTTTCTTCGCTTTCAAGAAGATGGGCGGGCGATTGTCTTGGCAAATCGCGAGTTGACCGAAGCTTGGTTTGGTTTTACTGCTAAGCCCAGCAAGAGCGACGTTCAGTCGACCGAATACAACCTTAAGTTTCCCGCAGCACTGGTAGGGAAACTGATCTTATCTGTTCCCAAATACCTGCAGTTAGAATCCTCCAACGTGCCGGTGGCAATGACTGACCAACCGCATTCGGAACTACCAAATGACTGGCCGGAAGTGGCAAAGGACTCGAACAACTCTCAAGTCGATTGGTACGTCTTGCACGTTTCTGGACGCGATTCAATAGATCTTTCACTTACGCCTCGCAACGAACACAGGTTATCGCCTTGGGACTTGGTGATACGTTCATGTAAAGCGGAATTCATCATCTGGCAAAACGAAATACGCTTGCGAACCGAGATCGTTGTACCATGGCATGAAGCAGACCAATTAAGTTTTTCAGTCGATCCGCGATTGAGAATTCGTGGTGTGCGCATCGACAA
>CAZVBC010000259.1:0-10452 GCA_964625155.1 uncultured Pirellulaceae bacterium | reverse complement strand
CAGTGGCTTTTGGACATCTGACCAGACCGAACGACGCCGCCTTGCATGACGGCAATGAACCGTGAACGATCCTCCAAAATCGAGATATCGGCTAATACATCGCCATCAACTATCAATATGTCAGCTAATTTGCCAGGCGTTAATGTACCAAACTGGTCGCCGCGCCCCATGATTTCTGCGCCGGTCTGAGTGGCGCAGCGAATAACCTCCAAAGGCTGTAAGCCGACATAGTTGACAAAAAAAGTCAACTCGCGCGCGTAGTCACCGTGTGGATTCCAGGCGAATCCGTAGTCGCCACCCATCCCCAGTCGCCCACCCTCGCGCAAAATCCAGCGCGCGCTTTCGGCCCCACCTTCCAAAGTCTCTTTGTGGCCATCAATCACTCGCTGGCTCATTCCAAACTCGCGCCCGCGTTCGAGACTGGCCAATTCAAAGTATAGGGCGGGTACGACCGGTACGTTTCGGGAAAGCAACAAGTCCATAGTTTCGCGATCCATGAAGGTGCCATGTTCAATGGCATCGTATCCGGCTTGCAATGCATTCTTGATACCCGCTGTGGCTCGACAGTGTCCGGTAACTTTTAAGTGATGATTGTGAGCAGTTTCTACAACGGCGTACATCTCTTCGAAAGTCATGCATAGCGTATGGTGATCGTTAACATCTGGAGAGGCGGCATCTCCTGTGGGATAGGTCTTAACCCACTCCACGCCATCTTTGACTAGCTTGCGTACCGCAGCTCGAGCTTCGTCGGCACCGTTGATCAACAATACGAGCCCCTCCATGCCAATCTTGCGAAAGTCCGGGTTCCAATCCATCAATCCACCAACACCACAGATCTCGCGGCCGCTGGCCGCCATCCTGGGACCGAGCACGACATCACTTTCAATGGCTTTTTTCAACCAGTAATCAATATTGAACAAGCTACCACCGCTGCGCGCGGCGGTGTAGCCGCATTCCAGGGCTAACTTTGCATTTGACGCAGCCAACAGCGTCACGTACTCGACGGGATATTTGATGTCCAAATCTTCCAACGCAGCCACGTTGAAATACGTGGGATGAAAATGCGCCTCTACCAAACCGGGCATGATCGTTCCGCCTCGAGCATCAATCCACTGCGCCTCGGATGGAATTAAATGAGGTTCCAGCTTGGGGCCGACATAGTCGATCAAGCCGTCTTTTACGACCAGCATTCCACTGGGCATGGGCGAGTTACCGGTTCCGTCCACTACCTGGCCGTTGTGGATGATGGTAGTTCCACGAGCACTTTGCATAGCATCGACCTTAATCCAGCGAAGTAAGAAAAGCGGTTACATGTGCCAGCAGTCGCTCACGTGCCTGCCAGTGTATCAAATGCCCAACCCCATCTATACGCACGCGCACACAGTCCCTGATCAACTTCTCAGCTCTGGAGGCGTCGTCATCGCACAACATACCACCTGCTGCGGCGTCGGCTTGAAGCAACAAAGTAGGACACTGAACTGCTGACAACACACTTTCGCAACTGTACCCATCAAGCCAATTCCCGGCCACAATCGGGCTTAGAACGGCAGGATCGCATTGCCGCAAACAGGACGCAGCAAAACGTAATGATACCGCATCGCGCAACTCGCCCAATCGTTTGTCAGCAGTAGCATGTGGTCCCTTAATCACGATCTCTGCCATCCTGCGAGACATCACAGAAGTTGAGCCTCCTTGCTGAGCCACTTGTTGCATGCCAACAAAGTGCGAATAGAAACTGGTTTCTTGAATATTCAAGCCTAATGTATTCCACGGCGGATCTTCGAGCACAAGTGCGCGAACGGCATTTGGTAGCTCAGCCGCGACACCAGCCGCGACCATGGCTCCCAACGAGTGGCCGTATAGCACCGCTGGTCTGGTTGTGAGTCGCTTGAGCAACCCTACGATGTCCTGTACATAGTCCACAGTCAAATAGCTGGCCGCTCGCGCTGAACTTCCGTGACCTCGAAAGTCGATCGCTAAAACTTCCCAGCCTGCTACGAATTCGGGAAGAAGTTGCGCAAAATCTTGCCAGCGGCGTGTTACTCCGTGCAACAACACCAACGGCTCACCATGGACCGGGCCGCGCGCAACATTGATCGCCAACGAATTCGTTATTTCCTGCGTTTGGTGCAGCATAGCGTTAGTCCTCGCTTTTGGACGACTTGTTTCTGTGAAATCGCGTAGTATTTGGATTAGCAAATTCTGCTTGGCGAGTTTGCACGTGAAAGTCACCATGTTATCTTCCATCATTCAATGTCGTCCACTGCAGGTAAGCAAGTCTACGATAACTTGGCGCGCACTTCCTTGAAAACAATGGGAGCAAACAACGTGTTCATACCCTTGCGGCGCAATTTCTTGAAAGCGTGCTCTACCACCGCAATGACCAGCATGGCACTAACTTCGGTGACTGGTTTCGCGGGTGCACCCAATAACCGACTGCGAGTTGGCTTGATTGGCTGTGGAGGACGAGGACTGCATGATGCCGGATTGTTTCAGAGCGAACCAGATGTCGAGATTGCTTATGTGTGTGATGTAGATCGCCAGCGATTGGCTAGCGCAGCAAAAATGTTCTCGATCCCCGCTGAGCGTGCAATCACCGATATGCGGCGCATGTTGGACGATGTCAACTTGGATGTGGCTTTAGTTACCACGCCCGACCATTGGCATTCACCAGCGGCGATCTTGGCCTGTTCGGCAGGGAAACATGTCTATGTTGAGAAACCCATATCGCACAACATTCGCGAGGGACGCTGGTTAGTCTCAGCAGCCCGTCGGTTTCAAGTACAAGTTCAGCATGGCACTCAAAGTCGCAGTACACGGATGATGCAGGATGCAGTTACAGCTCTACGATCGGGAATCATTGGTGACGTATTAGTTGCCAAGTGCTGGAACATTCAAAAGCGTGGCTCGATTGGCCGCGGTCGAGATACGGATCCGCCCGTTGAGTTGGATTACGACGCCTGGGTCGGTCCAGCCGAGATGATCCCGTATCGAACCAACCGTGTGCATCATCGTTGGACGTGGTGGTACCATTTTGGAACTGGTGATATGGGCAACGATGGTGTTCACGATATCGACTATACCCGTTGGGGTTTGGGAGTCGAAAGTCATCCCACAAAGATCGTCGCTCTCGGAGGTAAATACTTCCAAGATGATGACCAAGAGTTTCCGGATACCCAGCAAGTAACTTTCGAATACGCGAGCAACGAGCAAATCAGGCAGAGGCGGATGTTAATCTATGAACAACGCCTTTGGAGCACCAACTATCCACACAATGTCGATAGTGGCGCGGAGTTTTACGGCACAGGTGGCCAAATGTTTCTCAGTCGCCGAGGGAAGATCCAGGTTGTTGATAGCGCCAACAAGCCAATTCCTATCTCTACGCAACAGCAGGCCCAGGATGACGTCGCACATGTAAGAAATTTTATTGCCGCGATTCGTCGCGGCGAAAAATTGAACGCGGACGCACTTACGGGACATCTATCGACGTCGTTATGCCATTTGGGAAATATCGCCACTCGGTTAGGACGATCGTTGAATTTTGATCCAGCGTTGGAGAAGTTTATCGGCGACGATGAAGCGAATCGTTTGATCAGTCGTCCCTATCGTGATCACTGGGGACGCCCAACTGACGTCGAATAAAGCGAGCCATAAAGTTGTTAAAACCGACTACGATAAATTGGTCAGTCAGCAGTAAGCAACGGCAAAATTTGACGCAACGTCCCGCTGCGGAGGAGGAGTCCATGGCTCTGTCACAGCTTCATTTTAGGGATCGGGAGAGCGAAGCAGGAATGATGAAAAGTGAGCGGCGGTTCGGTAGGGACCTCACTCTCCCGTTTCCGCGAACCCTATTTCTTAACTGTGACAGGTTCTTTGCAGAATTCAGGGTATTCATCAAAGCATCAACTGAGCCACAGGTCGATGGGTTTATTAGCATCGGTTTCGAAAGGGAGAAAGACCTTGTGTCCGATGCGAGCCGAATGGTAAGCGGCGAAGATGACTTCTAATACCGCGCGACCATCGCGGCCGGTAACCTGTGGTGGTTTGTCGTTCTGCACGCAATCGACAAAATGAGCCATCTCGTGATGGAATCCGTAATTCCAGGCTTCTTCGTATATCGTAAAGCTCCAGCCTTGAGTTGTCCCCGCTTTTTCGACTGCGTAATCGTATCCGCTGCGGCTGTAGGTTTCGATCGCATTACCGTGCAATAGGTCAGCGTAAGCGACTCCGTTTGTTCCATGCACTTCGGCACGGTCGTCCATTCCACCGAGTTTGGTCCAGCTCTCTTCGGCTAGACAAGTAACACCGTTCGAGAATTCAAGAATGAGGACCGCATTGTCGTCGCCGCGCGTCTTTTGCGAATGTACCTGAGTTCCCATTTGTGCATAAACAGACTTGATTGGAGTCCGTCCAAGCATCCAGCGAAAAAACTCAATCGCATGACACCCCATGTCCATGGTGACTCCGCCACCGGATCGATCGATATCCCAAAAATGTGCGGCATGCGGGCCATCATGTTTCTCAGATTGTTTTATCAGCGTCGGTTGCCCCAGAGCGCCCGAGTCAAGAAGTTGTTTTAACCGCACGTATTTCGGAGCAAAACATAACTCCTCAGCGTACATCAGTTTGATACCGGCATGATCACACGCAGCGATCATCTGGTCAGCTTGCCGCAGATTGAGGCACAGCGGTTTCTCCACAACCACATGTTTACCAGCAGCAGCGGCGTCCAACACGATTTGGTAATGCAGATCATTTGGCGCACCCACGACGATCATTTGGATATCCGGCATGTCCAACAATTGCCGATAATCGGTACATGACTTGGTAATACCAAATCGCTCAGCGAATGCCTGAGCATGTCCCGTCGTCGGTGAAGCCACACTCAACAAACGCGCTTGAGAACAATGCTGTAATGATTCTGCATGAATCGATGAAATAAACTGAGAACCTACAATGCCGACACCGATTGGTGTTTTTTGAAAATTCATGGCAGGTCCAATAATTCAGGAGTCCTCAGTGAGGGAACAACCGTGGTTAATTGGTTGAGACTTTAAGAGTATTTGGAGTCAAGCGACACCGAGGGCTTGATGCTGGCTCCGCATTCCATTGAGGTAGCGTTCGTAGGCCAGTTGGTCGCGTTGGCAACTGGCACCGCGCATGACCATGGCGAACGATCGACGGTGGCGGATCGAAGAAGTGTTTGGATCGGCGCGGTGGATTGTATTTCCGTGATGCGCTAAGATATCGCCGGGTTGCATCAACATCGGCACTTCCTGGCGTCGATCCTCATCACTGTAATCGGCGATGCCTTGAGAAAAGCCGAGTGTGGTCGTGCGCTGATGAGGTCGGATCCCTTTGCGATGTGATCCGGGAATGTAACGCAAACATCCGTTTTCTTGATCGACTACGTCTAATGCCAACCAAAGGGTTAATACGTTGGGAGGCTGCAAACAAAAATAGTAGTTGTCCTGATGTGGTGGAGTTGGATGATTTGTACAGGGAGGTTTGTTGAACCACTCAGTGCCTTGCGCCTGGCACGGTTCGCCAGCCAAGAACTGCGCCAATTCGTTCCATCTGGCGTTATTGCGATATTCTGCAAAATATGGGTCCCCTTCCATGTGTTGCATTTGTTTGAGCGTTTCCGGTTTACTGCGGTCATCAAAAAAAGCTGACTCACTTGGCAGGTTCGGTACAATTTCTCGTATATAACGATCAAGCTGAGCACTCAATTCTGCTAATTCCGTTGGTGGCAAGAATTGACGAATCAAAACATAACCTTCTCGATCGAAGGCGGATTTAAGATCCTGGTTCAGCATCACAGGGCCCCACATTCGAATTTTAAGTGCTACACAACATCGTCCACACCACCAAGGGCACTCGGACTGAAAGGGAGCATTATATACCAAGTTCACTTAACGGGCGAAACGTTCAATGTTATTTGAGCTGCTGTTGAGCTTGGGCAATAATATCGAGACCTACGAGCTGGCTCCAAGCTGAAAGCAATCGACGGGTAATTGGTCCTATCGTTCCGTCACCCACAGGCAAGCCGTTGAACTTAGTGGCGGGCATAATGCAGTAAGGTGTGCTTGTAAAAAACAGCTCGTCGGCTGTGTACAAGTCATAGGGTAGTAAATTCGATTCCGAAACAGGAATTCCTAACTGGTCGGCGAGTTCAAAGATGGTGTCGCGGCTGACGCCCTCTAAACAATTCGTCGTGGGTGGTGTAAACAAAGCTCCCGCACTAACGACAAACAGGTTACCTCCTTTGTTCTCAGCGACAAACCCATCGATATCTAAGATCACTCCTTGTGCTAAGTGGTCAACCAGTTTGACTTCCATCTCTGCCAGCGTGTATGCCATACGGCTGCGGTTCTTGATGCGCGCGTCCAGCGATTGAGAGGGAACAATACGGCTCATAGCCGTAACCGCGTGGCACCCCGTTTCGTAAAAGCTGGCCCAACTGCGCAGGTCCATTGGCTGAGTAAAAATCATCACTGTTGCTTGCGATCTTTGGATGGTTGGATCCGCACCAGCCACCGAACGACCCCGCGAGATATTGTGCACAATCCAGCAATCGTCTCCTGGACCTAGAAACGATCGATTCGCCTCGAGTACATTCAAGGTGATCTCCAACATGCGATCAGCGCTACAGCCTGGATCGATACGCGTGACCTTCAGCGACTTGTACAAACGATCAATGTGCTGTGGCAGTTTGAAAGGTCGATGTGCAAACGTCCGTGTTGATTCCGTGACGGTGTCTCCCAGCATCACCGCGCTATCGAATATGGAAATACGAGCTGCATCTTCTTTCACGAGCTCGCCGGAAATGTAGACCAAGCGTTGTTCCATGTTACTTTTACCTTTTGCTTCGCAACTAGGATATGGCTAAACAGCCAGTTATCTCGGGCCGAATTCCTTGGTGAGGGCGATGCACCGAATTGACGGTTCGTGAATCGATAAGTAGTATGGCACCGAAGTAGCACGCGCTGACTATATCGAATTCGTCATCTAGTTGTAAACGTGCCAGAGCTGAAGAAAATTAGAACTCTCTACTGGTCAATCCCTTGCCGCAGGATATGAATCGCCGAAGACCCGTGTGGATGCCAGCAATTGCGGTGCTGGTGGTACTAGGATTGGCTCTTAACGGTACCTGGCGAGCGTTTCGCGACGGCAGTAATCGCATCGAAGATTGGTTGCCTCGCGGGTTTCAGGAAGCTCGCGAGTTGCAGTGGTTCCGCCAACATTTCGGTGGCGATTCATTCCTAATGATCAGTTGGGAAGGTTGCGAATTGGTTCCGCAGCGCGAGGAGACTGATTCGTCAGAGCCACCTAGTTTGATGTCGAAGTTCAGCGAAGCGTTGCGTCAAGCCTCCGTTGGTCCGGGACACGAACCTTTTTTCTCGCAAGTAATCACTGGCGAAGATGCACTGAATCGTTTAACGAATATGTCGTTAGGGATATCGCGCGCCGAAGCAATCGACCGACTGAAGGGTTGGATGTTTGGCGCCGATGGCAAGACGTCATGTATCGTCGTGGTCATGTCCGACGCGGGACTGCAGATGGACCGCGAAGCCATCGACGCTGTAAACAGGGCGGCGAATCAATCACTGGCGCCCTCCGGAATTTCGTTAGAGAAACTGCATATCGCTGGCCCGGCTATTGAGGCTCTTGAGATCGAGAGTTCCAGTCACAAGTTTTTGATTCCTCTGAACACCGCTTGTTATGTGGTGTGTTCACTGCTGATGCTGCTGACGTTTCGCAGCTTTATCGTTACTGGCTTGATCGTGACCAACGCGATCCTTTGTCAACTGCTGTTCTTGGCCGTAGTGGGTTATTCGCCTTGGTGCAAGCTCGATTCCATTATGCTGATCGCCCCATCGTTGATGTTCGTATTAGCGGTATCGTGCGCAGTGCACTTGGTAGGTTACTTTCGAGATGCAGTGAGTTTACACGGTCATGCTCAGGCCCCTTGGCAGACACTGCGCATGGCTGCTGCACCGTCGTTGTTCTCCGCCCTCACCACGGCAATTGGGTTAATGTCGTTGATGATCAGTATGCTCGTGCCGGTCCAGAACTTTGGCATCTATTCGGCAATCGGCGTGATGCTCAGTTTGGTATTGCTGTCGACTCTTCCGTGGCAGCTCGAAAGGTTTGTGCCCGCCAGTTGGGCACAGCAACAAGTTGACGAACATCAGCGTTACAGCAGACTGAGCCAACTTGCCGCGATCGGTATCAGTTATCGAGTTTGGCCGGTCCTGATGATGACTCTACTGATTTTTGTTGTCGGTATCAGTGGGTTATTACAGATTCGCGCCAAGATCAGAATTCATGACTATTTCTTACCCGGTTCGAAGCTCGTGCAGGATTACGCGTGGTTGGAAGAGCGTATCGGGCCATTGGCACCGATCGAAATTGTGCTTCGGTTGACCAACGGAAGTCGTTTGCCTCTCACGGAACAACTCTTGATCACCGAAGAAATCCAACAAGTTGTGGCGGGCACTCCTGGCATCAACACGACCGCCTCGGCTTTGAACTTCGCGCCCAAATTGGACACGCTTCGCCAGTCCAGTTTGCGTGGCGTGGCGCAACGGACGCTGTTGAGTAAACGGGTCGAAGAGATTCGAGAGACTCTTATCGATCTAGGCTTTCTACGAGTCCTGGATACAGACTATTTGTGGAGAATAAGCGCTCGTGTATTTTCAGCAGATAAGATTGATTATTCTGCATTGATTGAGGAAATGAAGTTGCGAGTTCACTCAAGGATTTCGCAAGTTGCTGGCGCAGACCCAACAAAATTGGAAATCGCCATCACGGGAGGAGTCCCCGTGTTGCAAAAGGCTCAAGATCAAATGCTGGCCGACTTGATAAGCAGCTTTATTTGCTCGCTATTTCTTATTTTGGGTGCCATCATTTTGTTGTTTTTCTATTGGGCCTGGATGGACCAGCGCCCGACCGGCATCATGGGGTTGGTCAAGTCGATCATCATTTGCATTGCCGCAGGTATGCTAGCGATGATCCCCAACGTATTGCCAGTTATTGTCGTCTTTGGTGCCATCGGCCTTATGGGCATTAACGTTGGAATGGGGTCCATGTTGACTGCGACGGTTGCCATGGGAATAGCCGTCGACGATACCTTGCACTATTTAACTTGGTACCATCGCTCACGACGATCTGGTAAATCGCGAAAAGCGTCTGTGGCTGCTGCGTTTGAACAATGTGCCAAAGCGATGTTGCAAACCACCGCAATCTTTGTGTTTGGCTTGGCGGTTTTTACTCTCAGCCCATATCTACCAAGTGCTCGATATGCCGCCATCATGTGTTCGATGTTGTTTATCGGATTGATTGGCGATCTGGTTGTTCTACCAGCGATATTGTTGAGTCCCCTGGGGCGAGCATTGGATCTAGGAAACTCACGCCGTGGCTAGTCAAATATCCTTCGGCTCGGCCCTTCCCCATGAATCGTTCCACGCGCTTGGGTTCGGTGCGCAACAAGTCTACGACGATCAACACAACGACGGTATCACTGAAATTTGGGTCCACGCCGAAATGGAGAACATCGGCACCTAATTTCAAATAGTGCTTGAGTAGTACTGGGATCTTTTTCCCCTCGATGTCATGCAGCACTGCATCTATATCTTCAACTTTTTCCAAGCTTTCAGCTTGACGTTTTGTCAGACCAAAAAGTTGGTGCGAACGGAAGGGATTTACTGGCTGAATCAGTGCGCTGAGGTCCGATCGATAATGCTTACGATGCAAAAAATCGACCATGATTTCCCGAGATACATTACAGTATTGACGACTGATGCTCACCAATCCGAATAAAGCTCGTACCTCAGGATTGCGCCAAATATACTCCCCGATGGCTTGCCACAATCCCAAGAGAACTTCGGGACTGCGTTGGTATTCAGTATTTACAAAGGAACGCCCCATTTCCAGCGCATTGCCGAGCCGGTTAATCAGCTCTGAACCAAAATCGAATAGGGATCTCGAATACAGGGCTTCGGTACCGCTTTGTTCGATCAACGACTTAGCGGCTGCCAAACGATAGGCTCCAGCGATCTCGCGGCGCTCGCGGTTCCAGGCAAACAGGTGCATGTAAGTTTGATCGAAGCTGTCGAGGTCCAACTCTTTGCCAGTTCCTTCTCCCTCAGCGCGAAACGCGATTTCGCGCTGGCGGCCGATTTCAGTGAGGATCTTTGGTATTTGGTCTGCTGGGGTGCAATAGAAATCAAAAGTACCCTTGGACAGCAAATGAAAATGTTGAGGTAATGCTCGAATCTCATCGTCGAGACTTGTTTTATCGAACCCCGGTGCAATCGTTGTATCATGCTTAAGTGAGTCATCCGGTTCTACTGTATTGGTGGCCGACCGAGAATTCAGCAAATATGTACGAGCCCGCAAGTAATTGGTGGCTTGTGAGCGAGTTTCAAATTGGCATAGCCGTTCACC